>NZ_CP100448.1:0-312621 GCF_024227715.1 Halomarina litorea
TGATGAGTTCTCCTGCGGACTCAACTTCTACAGTCACCGCCTGTTGGCTCGTGCTTCGATTTTCGACGGTGACCGATTCAAGCCCCGCGTAGGACTCGTCGTTGAGTACGTCGGAGATGGCTGAACAACCAGCGAGAGCAGTCAGGGCGACGGCTCCACTGCCAGTGAGGAGTGAACGTCGGGAGAGCGGAGGGCTCATACGAATATCAACTGAGTTCGCTGGTATACCTTTTCTGCAAATAGGTCTCAAACGAGCCAGCTGTTAGACTCGCGGCACGCGTCTAACAGCTGCGTCACCAACTTTTTCCGCTAAATAAAGTCAACCACACGCGCTCCGGGTGGCGCAGTCGCTCGGTTCGATTCCTTCGACCGCACTATCGGAAATCTGGAACCGACCCCATCACACTCTTGACACGACACTCCGTACCACGCGCGCATGATACGCGACGCGCGGGTGCTCCAGCCCGAGTTCGTCCCCCGGGACGTCGTCCACCGGAACCACGAAGTGACGACGCTCTCCGCCGCACTCGACCCCGTCACCGACGACCGCGAGGGCGAGACGACGTTCCTCTACGGGCCGTCGGGCGTCGGGAAGACCTGTATCGCCAACGTCGTCACCGAGCGGTTGAAAGCGACCGTCCCCGACCTCACCGTTCAGTACGTGAATTGCTGGGAGGACTACACCCGGTTCAAGACGCTCTACCGACTGCTCGAAGGGCTCGACCAGACGTTCGACATCCACCGCCAGTCCACCCCGCGGGACGAACTGGTCGAACGCCTGCGCGAGCATACCGACGCGTACGTCGTCATTCTCGACGAGGTCGACCAGCTCGAAGACAAGTGCGTCCTCTACGAACTCCACCGTACATCGGGCGTGACGATGGTGCTCATCGCCAACCGCGTCGAGGAACTGTTCGACCCACTCGACGACCGTCTCGCCAGTCGGTTGCGTACGGCAGTTCAGATTCACTTCGCGCGCTACACGGTCGACGAACTCGTCTCTATCTTGGCTGACCGCGTTCTGTGGGGGCTGCGCGACGGGGTGGTCTCGGATGCGCAACTCGAACAGATAGCCGACGCTGCGGCAGGAGACGCGCGGGTGGGTCTCGAAGTCCTACGGATGGCCGTCGAGCGAAGCGCGCGAGAGGGTCACGAGACGGTATCCAATGCGGTTATCGACCGGGTCGCCCCCGAGGCGCAGTCGGTCGTCCGCCAGCGCAACGTCGAGACGCTCACGGATGACCAGCGGGTCGTCTACGATATCATCGCCGAGCGAGAGGCGGTCGCACCTGCCGAGCTGTACGACGCGTACCGCGGGCGCGTCGATGACCCTCGTACGGAGCGGATGGTCCGCAACTACCTGACGAAGATGGTCCAGTACAATCTCGTGTCGGCGACTGGGCGCGGTCAGCAGCGACGGTACCACTGCGAGTGAACCGCGCCCGTCACGGAGTGGTCACTCGACCATGTCTCACGCCGAGCGCGTACGCGATGATGAACAGCGCGACGAGCGCGAGACTCCAGACGACGACGGAGGGCGGCACGGGACCGGAGAGGCCTACAACGCCGTAGCAGATGAGCCAGAAGCCACTTGCGAACACGGCGATTTGTCGCACGCCAAGCACCGCGACGAGGCGTCGGCCCATAGCGTCGTAACGTAGTGGTAGGAGGTAACAGTTAGCAATTTCTCCGCTCACTGAACGCCGTTGAGCCGCTGCCGTTTATTCTACTGTTGATTGACTGATTCAGCTGTTAGAGTTGTGCCGCGTGTGTACCACAGGCCGACGGACGCAATAGATGGTCTCTGCGAACAACTTTGCCGAACAATCCCATAGTCACATCGCGTATGGTTTCCTGGACCCCATCGGCCATCCGAATTGCGGACGTAGACGTGTATCGCGGGGTCCCCCAGTCGGTCTCGTTTGTCGTGCGAAACACCCAGTGGGTATCGCTGTGGCTGGAGAGCCAGGACAACCAGCCGCCGCTCTCTGGTATCGGGTGGGAGGTGAACGAAACCACTCCGACCCCTCCGCAGGTCCTCCAGACCGCTCCGCCCCAGTACGTCTGGGAGGACGTGCAGGAGGAAGTCCGCATGACAGTGCGGGTTCAGTCGGTTTCTTCAGCCTCGCTCGGTCCGCGAACGCTCGTTGTCGAGAGTAAGTCGCGTCGGGATGGGCCGTCAGTTACTGAGACTGCTACGATTACATTCGTTGAACCGCCGAACTGGTACGACTGGTAGTTGAGACGAGTCATCCAGCGATGGTGGCCCCGTGAAGGCCCCGTCGTTAGACCCACGCTCTAAGTCTAACAAAACCGGTAATCCACGCAGGCTCTCTTCACCCGTCCTGCTCACTTCCCACAGTACTCCCTCGTGGCAACGAATTGCTGGCCTAGACGAACTATTGTACTGAGATAGATTCATTGCTGCTGTTGTTCCGTGTGACTCTGACGTGAGGGCACAGTACGTCAATCCAAGCAATTATTCACCACATCGCCATCTTCAGGAACGCCGGCAGACGACACTTGCCCGCGTCGGCCGCCCTCCGGGCGGAATCGGCGGGACGACCCACTCCTGGCGTCCGGGCCGACTGGAACGCGAGACAGCCACGTTCGAGTCGTCGCCTTCTTGCGAATCCGGTCCCTCGGTCCGGACATGTCGAAGGCAACGCGGTTGGTGGCGGTGCTGGTCGGCCTGTTCGCCGTCGCGAGTCTCGTCCACTACGCGCTGTTCGGGTCGTTCCCGTTCGGGACGCCCCAGTTGCTGGCCGGGGAGGCCGACGGGACGGCCGCCATCGAAGTCGAGCGGTAGGCGGTCGGACCGGGCGACGGGATCCCGCCGGTGACCGCGTGGATCCGAGGCCCCGTAATCGTACACTCGTTCGACCCGCCGCAGAGCCGCCGCTGGTCGACTCGTCGCGGCGGTCCCGGCGACCGTGTGCCCAGTCGCCGGGGTCTCGCCCGGGCGAAACTCAGTAGTTCAACAGTTCGGGGACCCGTTCCCGGTCGGTGCTGTAGGTGGCCATCAGGATGCCGATGACCTCGGGGTTGCTCGGTTCGTAGCCGAGTCGCCGGGTCAGCGACTCCTTGATGTCCTCGAACCGTTCGCCCTTCGAGCCGTAGAGTTTGATGTGGACCGTCATCGCATCACCCCTCGTTGGCTGTCGTCGTCGGTTGGGACCGCCGGTCCGGAGAGTAGAGATTCCACTGGTTTGACACCACACTCATAGTCCACAGACACGTACATAACGGCTCGCTTCGTCACGCTTTCGGACTTATCACACCAGCCATAGTGTTCTCGACGCCGTCGTCCGCCCCGAGAATGCAGATTCGAGACGCTACGGCGAAGAGAGGGGAGGGAAGCGAGTTCGCGATTACATATAGTGGTATATAATTTATCACCTCCCTCGCGAGGAACGACCACGTGCGGACGGCGAACCGACTCGGCGGGGCGTACTCGGCTCGAAGCCGCCGAACGCGCCGCTCAGCAGGTTCTTCGGCACCACGACTCCTACCGGGAGCGTACGGCGGAGCGACGGGCGGGCCTACCCGAGTTGTTCGCCGACGATGCGGTCCGCGTGGCCGAGGAACTCCCGTTCGCGGCTGGCGGGGATGGTCGCACCGGCGGCGACGTCGTGACCGCCGCCCTTCCCGCCCACTGCACGAGACGCCTCGCCCATCACCCGCGAGAGGTCGAGTCCCGCGCGGACGAGGCCGGGCGTGCCGCGCGCGGACACCTTCGTCTCCTCGTCGCTCTTGGAGGCGAAGGCGATGATCGGCACGCCGCGGTCCACGCCGTCGCTCCCGACGGCCATCCCCGCGACGATGCCGACGATGGTCTCGCGGATGTGCGTGCCCGCGTCGAACCACTGGAGGTGGTCCTCGCGGGTGATGCCCTCGTTCTGGACCCAGCGCAGGCCCTCCGAGAGGTTCCGGCGGTGGTTCGTCAGCAGGTGGCGCGCGCGCTCCAGTGCACTCTCCCGGTCGCCGAGACAGACCGCGAGGCCCACGTCGGCGCGTTCGTAGCGCGCGGTGGCGTTGAGGAGCGTCGAGAACTCGCTGGCGTCGCGCAGTTCCGTCCCCTCGGGTTCGCCCGAGAGGGTGTAGGTGGTGCCGACCAGTCCCTCTACCTTGTGGGCCGGAACGCCACGCGTGACCGCCCGCCTCACGAGGGCGCTGGCGACGGTCTGTCGCTCGTCGGCGGTGAGGTCCACCCACGTCCGCCACTCCCCGCCCGACTTGAGGTCCACGTCGAGGTCCGAGAGGAAGCCGACGCTCCCCGACTCGCTGTTGGAGATGCCGGGGATGTGGACGTCGCTGGAGTACTCGAGCAGTTTCGGGAGCGCGCGGGTCTGTCGCCCGTACAGCGCGAGGTCCGTCACCTCCCGGAGGACGCCCGCCTCGCACCCCTCCCGGACGATGCTCGCGTTCGCGCCGTGGAGTTCGCCGCCGGAGGCCTGCATGTCGCCCACCGCGCCGACGACGGCCAGCGCCGCCAGGTCGCGGTTCGCCTCGCCGCCGAGGGCCCGCGCGAGGACGTACGCCGCGCCCGCGCCCGACAGTTCGCTCGCCCCGTCGACGCCGAACAGGAGGGGGTTGAGGTGGTACTCGGTCTCCGCGTCGGCCGGCCGGTGGTGGTCCGCGACGACCGGCGTGAAGTCCCCCTGTTCCTCGTGGCGCGCGATGTCGTCTAACTGGCCGCTCCCGAAGTCCGTGAACAGCACCGTGTCGTAGTCGGTGGCGGCGATGGTGGCGATCTCGTGGGCGTCGAGTTGCTTCTTGAACACCGCCTCAAACTCGATGCCCGCGCGTTCGAGAGCCGTGGCGGCGACGGCGGCGCTCGTGAGGCCGTCGGCGTCGATGTGGGACGCGAGGAGGACCTCTCCGGCGTCTCGGAGGTGGTCTGCACACGCCGCGGCGCGGTCGGCGAGTTCGGGGACGGGAGCCGTGCTCATCTGTGCGAGTCTAGCGCGCAATGCGGGATAAACTGCCGGACCGTCGAGCGCACCGTCTCAGACGATGAGGGTGGGTCGGCCACCCATCCGGGCGACCCGTTCGACGACGCTACCCATCTTGTTGCGGTGCGTCTGCCCCTGATAACCGAGGACGACGAGGTCCGCGTTCACGGTGCCCCCGTAGGCGTCGATCTCCTCGTGGGGGATACCGTGACAGACCCGTTTCTCGACGGAGATACCCCGGTTGTCGGCCCGGTCGGCGAGTTCGTCGAGCAGTTCGTGGCCGCGGTCCTCCAGTTGCTCAATGACGAGGTCGACGCTGCTCAACGCGGGTTCGCCGTACTTGCGCGTGTCGACGACGTACAGCGCGTGGACCGTCGCGCCGTAGTGCTCCGCGAGGTCGAGGGCGTGTTCGACCGCCCGATTCGCTCCGTCGCTTCCGTCGGTGGGGACGAGGATGGAGTCGTACATCACGGTGAGTAGGTGACAACTGAATAAGGAGTTTCGCCAGCGTATCGGGAGAGTCCACAAACCGAACCGGTCGGGAGGCGTGAGACCGGGCGCACGGGGACGCCGCGGAACCGCCATCGCCTCCCGTCACCTAGTTGAGAGTATGGTTCCGGATACGGACGGGAGCGCCCTCACCCGGCGGGCACTGCTACTGGGAACGGCGGGAGCGAGAGCGGCGCGAGCGCGCAGGCCACGACGGACCGCGAGCCGACGACGTACACCGTCGAGATGACCGACCAGCAGGTGTTCGACCCCGAGGAGGTGACCGTCTCACCGGGCGACACGGTGGTCTGGGTGAACGTCGGCGCGGTCGGCCACAGCGTCACGGCCGACGAGGACCGCATCCCCGAGGACGCCGCGTACTTCGACAGCGCCGAAGCGGGCAGCGAGGCGGCGACACGGCGGTCCTACCCCCAGCAGGGCGACATCGCGGGGGGAGTCCTACAGCCACACCTTCGAGACCGAGGGGACCCACCCCTACTTCTGTATCCCCCACGAGACGGTCGGGATGCTCGGCAGCGTCCGCGTCGTTGAGGGTGGCCCGACCACACCGACCCCGTCGGAACCAGTCGTCCCCGCGAACGCTCCCTTGCTCGCACTCGCGACGGCCGCGTCGCTGGTCCTCGTCGTGGCCTTCGCCTACGTCTTCCTGAAGTACGGCGGGGACTACGAGGGCGAGGAGTAGTCGCGCTCACGTCCGCCGGCGCACGTCGAGGACGAGCAGTGTCGCCGCCACGACGCAGCCACCGAGGAGCGCCCACCCCGCCCGGTAGCCCACGCTGTCCGCGAGGAGGCCGAACAGCGGCGGGGCGAGCAGTCCCCCGCTGTTGACGGCCGTCTGCCCACCCGCGCTGGCCGCGCCGATGTCCTCGTCGGCCACGAGGTCCCCCATGATGGAGTAGTACAGCCCCGTCGTCCCGAGGACGGAGACGCCCAGCAGGGCGAACAGGGCAGTCGTCACGAGCGGGGAGTAGACGCCGACGGCGAGAGCGCCGAAGACGAGAACGGCGAGGGCGACCTGCCCGAGCATGACGGTCCCCGCCCCCTGTGCCCCGCCGCCGAGTCGGTCGGCGAGTGCGCCACCGCCCAGTCGCCCGACGCTCCCGGTGACCTGCGCGACGGTGAGGACGACGCCCGCGAAGGCGACGCCCGTCCCGACGGCCTCGTCGACGTAGAGGACGGTGTAGCCCGTCATCGTGAAGATGCCGGCGCCCACGAAGAAGCCCGCCCCGACGAGGCGGACGTACGCCGGGTCGCCGCCGAGGCCACGCAGGTCCGGCCACTGCGCCTCGCCGTCGCCGCCGTCGTCGGTGTAGAGGGGGACGAAGAGGAGCGTCACGAGGAGGGCGACGGCCGCCACCACCCAGAACCCGGTCTGCCACGCGTACACCGCCGCGAGGCCGTTCACGAGGAGGGCGGCCCCGCCGCTCCCCGCCGTCACGCCCACCTGCTTGATGCCCATCGCGAGGTTCCGCCGGGCGAGGGGGACGCTGGTGAGGATGGCGCGGTTCGTCCCCGGAATGGCGGGGGCGTAGGCCGCTCCGAGGAGGGCGGCGGCGACCAGCAAGAGGAGGTACGAGGGGGCGAAGGAGACGGCGACGGCCATCGCGCCCAACCCGAGGAGGCTGACGAGGAGCGGGCGCTTCTCGCCGTAGCCGTCGATGGCCGCGCCGCTGGGAAAGAGCGTGAGGGTGTAGCCGGCCATCGCCGCCGTCAGGACGAGACCGACGAGCGTCCGCGAGATGCCGAACTCCTCGCGGAGCAGTGCGGTCCCCGCGAAGAGCGTGTAGTAACACAGGCTGGCGGCGGTCTGCCACGCGGTGACGCTCCCGACGACGCGCCAGTCCCGGCTACCCATCCAGTCGGTCGACGGTGGCCCGGGCGAGCGTCTCGAAGTCCGCCCGGTCGGGGACGACGTCCACCTCGATGCCGTGGGCGCGCGCCGTCTCCGCCGTCGGGGTCCCGATGACGCCGACGACGGCGTCGTTCAGGCCCGCGAGCGCCGCCTCCCGCATCCCCCGGTCGGCCGCCGCGTCGAGGAAGTGCTCGACGGTCAGCGAGGAGGTGAACAGCGCCGCCGCGAGGTCACCCGAGGCGGCGAGGGCTGCCGACTGACCCGACCCGGCGGGGCGAGTGAGCCGATAGAGGACCGTCTCGTGGACGTACGCGCCCGCCGCCTCCAGTCCGTCGGTGAGGACGGGGGAGCCGTGGTCGCTCCGGGCCACCTCGACGCGCCGCCCGGGTACTCGGTCGGCCAGCGTCTCGACCAGCCCCGCCGAGGAGAACTCCTCGGGAATCAGGTCCACCGCGTAGCCGTGCTCGCGGAGGGCGCTCGCCGTCCCCTCGCCGATGGCACACACCGTCGCCTCGCCGGAGGTCCACCCCGCCTCGGAGACGAGTTCGACGCCCGTCTTGCTCGTGAAAATCGCGTACTCCGCGTCCTCACGGGGGGTCTCGCCCGTGGGGGCGACTTCGAGCATCGGGTCCGGTATCGGAACGACGCCGAGCGATTCGAGGAGGTCGATCGCCTCCGCGATTCGCTCGTCGTCGGGACGGAAGACGGCGACGTTCACTCGCCGTCCACCTCCTCGCCCCCCGTCGCCGCCGCGTCTGCTCCGTTCGCGAGGAACGCGAGCAGTCGTTCGCGGGTGCCCGCGACGGGTCCGATGACCGTGATGGCCGGCGGGGAGATGCCCGCCTCGTCGCGCACCGCGACGATGTCCGCGAGGGTGCCCGTCGCCACGCGCTGGTCGGGCCACGTCGCCCGTTCGACGAGGGCGACGGGGGTGTCCTCACGCATCCCCGCCTCGCGGAGTTCGCGGGTGTACTCGGGGAGTTTGCCGACGCCCATCAGGACGACGAGGGTGCCGCCCGTCGCGGCGAGGGCGTGCCAGTCGACGGCGGATTCGTCTTTGGTGGGGTCCTCGTGGCCCGTCACGAACGTCACGCTAGAGGCGTGGTCGCGGTGGGTGACGGGGATGCCGGCGACGGCGGGACCGGCGACGGCGCTGGTCACGCCGGGCACCACCTCGAAGGGTACCTCGTGTGCGGCGAGGTACTCCGCCTCCTCGCCGCCGCGCCCGAAGACGAACGGGTCACCGCCCTTCAATCGGACCACTGTCTTCCCCTCCCGGGCGAGTTCGACCAGTCGCTCGTTGGTGTACTCCTGACTCGTCCGGTCGCCGCCCGCCCGCTTGCCGACGTCCTCGCGCTTCCCCTCGGGAATCAGGCCGAGAATGTCCGGGCCGGGGAGTTTGTCGTGGAGGACCACGTCGGCGTCCTCCAGCAGTCGGCGCGCCTTCACCGTCAGCAGGTCCGGGTCGCCGGGACCGCTCCCGACGAGGTAGACCCGTCCCGTCTCGTCTGGGTCCGTCATTCCTCGCGCTTGGCCTCCCGGTCCTCGGCCTCCTCGACGCGCGCCTGTTCGATGAGGTCCGCGGCCCCGCGCTCGCGCAGGTCCGCCGCGAACTCGCGGGCCGCCGTCGCGTGACGCTCGACGGGCAGGTCGCGGGTCGCCGTCACCTCCTCGCTCCCGTCCCGCGAGAGGACGCGGACGCTCACGTTGACGTGCGCCCCCTGCAGGCGGGCGTGGACGCCGATGGGCGCGACACAGCCCCCGTTCAGTTCGGCGAGGACGGTCCGCTCGGCGGTCGTCCGAACCCGCGTCGGCGGGTGGTCGATAGCCTCGTGGATGCGCTCGGCGAGGTCGCCGTCGACGGCCGTCACCGCGAGCGCCCCCTGTCCCGGCGCGGGGACGAACGTGGTCGGCGGCAGGCGCTCGTACTCCAGGCTGTGTGCGAGCCCCGACCGCGTCAGGCCTGCCTCGGCGAGGACGATGGCGTCGTACTCGGTGTCCACGTCGCGTTCGAGCGCCCGGCGCTGGACCTCGCTCAGGTCGTTGAACCACTCGTCGGTGGAGCGCTCGAACGACTCCTCGCTCTCGCCGTCTCGCGGTTCATCGCCGCTCGACTGGTCCGCGGAACTCCGTTCCGCGCTCTCCTCGGCGTCGATTCGCCGCTCGTGTTCGTCCTGCACGCTCGGCGCGAGCAGTTTCTCGGCGCGCGTGTCCACGTTCCCTCGGAGCGGCTGGACGTCGAGGTCCGGGCGCTCGGCGAGCAGTTGGGCCTTCCGCCGGAGACTGGAAGTGCCGACTGTCGCCCCGGAGGGGAGTTCGTCGAGGGAGCGACCGCCGGGCGTGACGAGGACGTCGCCTGCCCGCGCGCGTTCGGGGACGCCCGCGACGACGAGGTCCTCGGGGAACTCGGTCGGCATGTCCTTCATCGAGTGGACGGCGGCGTCCACGTCGCCCGAGAGGACCTGTTCGTCCAGCGCGCGGACGAACGCGCCGGTCTTGCCCAGTCGGTGGATGAGTTCGTCGCGCAACTGGTCGCCGCGCGTCTCCACCTCGACGAGTTCGACCGCCCGCCGCCGCGTCTCCAGGGCGGACTGGACCTCGCTCGCCTGTCGGAGGGCGAGCGCCGACCCCCGAGTGGCGAGGCGTAGCGTGGATTGGCTCATGGTCCCGACTCGGCCGCGCGGAGGGAAAAGGGGTTCTATGGCGTCCCGACGTGCTGGTGTCGACGATAGAGGTAGTACAGCGCGACGGCGGGCTGCACCGGCACACCCTGCGCGAACAGGCCGACGACGCCGACGATGGCGTACAGCACGGGGTCGGGGTCCCACCCCACGTTCGCTCGTCCCACCGCCTCGGCGTCGAGGTAGAGCGCGACGGGCAGGAGCAGACCCAGCGCGAGACCGAGGAGTGCCAGCGGAATCACCACGAGGAGGACGAACCCGAACCCGACGGGGAAGAATCCGGCGGGGCCGGGGCCGCCGAAGTGACCGAGCGGCCACCCGGCGACCCCTCCGAGGAAGCCGGCGAAGGCGGTCAGGAACAGGAGGGCGCCGACGACGTACGCGAGGACCCAGAAGACGGCTGCGGCGGCGATAGCCAGCCACCAGCGCGACTCGACGGGGGCGGTAGTCGAACGGTGAGTGGAGGGCACCATATCCGACGGGTTGTCTGCCGGCGGAATAAGCCTTCTCCGGGGCGACGTGGGCTACTCGAAGAACGCCTCGTAGGCCGAAAGCGTCTCCTCGACGTCCGCCTCGGTGTGGGCGTAGCTGACGAACTGGCTCTCGAACTGGTTGGCCGGGAGGAGGACGCCCTCACCCTCCATGAACGGGCGGAACAGGCGGTCCCAGCGCTGGTTCTCGGCGTTCGCCACGTCCGCGCCGGTCTTCGGGCATTCGCCGTAGCGGGCGCACTCGGGGTCCTGCCGGCACCCCGCCGAACAGGGTTCGCTCTGGGGGTCGGTGGTGGCCCGCGAGAACACCACCTTGAACATGGAGTCCGTGCCGACGACGGTGTACTCGGGAGCGTAGTCGGCGACGATGTCGGTCAGGCCCTCGCGCAACTGCTCGCCGAGCGCGTTCACGTGGTCGTAGACGTCGTTCTCGGCGCAGAACTCCAGCGTGGCGAGGCCGGCGGCCATCGTCACGGGGTGGCCCGAGAAGGTGCCCGACTGGAAGACGTCGCCCGACGGCGAGAAGTGCTCGACGATGTCCGCACGGCCGCCGATCGCACCCACCGGGAAGCCGCCGCCGACGATCTTCCCGAACGTCGTGAGGTCGGGCGTGACGCCGAACTTCCCCTGTGCGCACTGGAGACCGCCGACGCGGAAGCCGGTGATGACCTCGTCGAACACCAGCAGCGAACCGTAGTCGTCACACAGGCCCCGCAGCGTCTCGTGGTAGCCGTCCTCGGGCATCACGATGCCCGTGTTCCCGAGGACGGGTTCGACCAGCACGGCCGCGACGTCCTCGCCGTGGCGCTCGAACACCTCTCGAACGCGCTCTTCGTCGTTGAACGGGACGGGGAGGGTGTGTTCGGCGAACGACTGGGGGATACCGCTGGTCGAGGGGCGAGGGTGTTCGGCGTCCCCCTCGACGAGTGTGGACTCCTGTGCGCCGTGGTAGCCGCCCTGCATCACGACGATCTTGTTCCGGCCGGTGAACCCGCGGGCGAGGCGGACGGCGGAGACGGTGGCTTCGGTACCGGAGTTGACGAACCGCACCATCTCCACCGAGGGGACGTGGCGGGCGACGAACTCCGCGAGGTCGACCTCCACCTCGGTCGGCGCGCCGTACATCGGGCCCTCGCTGGCCGCTCGCTGGACGGCCGCCGAGATCGATTCGGGCATGTCGTGTCCGAGGAGCAGTGGGCCGTAGCCCATCACGTAGTCGATGTAGCGGTTCCCGTCGTGGTCGATTACGTGCGCGCCGTCGCCCTTCCTGACGAACGTGGGATACGGCTGGGTCGCCCGTACCGAGGAGTTGACGCCGCCCGGCATGACCGAGAGCGCCCGGTCGTAGAGCGCACGGGAGGCCTCGCGGTTCCGAGTCATGGCCGGGCGTTCTCGGGGCGGGGGTAAGGGCGTTTCTGCCTCGATTTGAGCCATCAGAAGGTACTTGCCGGATACCGAGAAGGTCTGCGCATGATCCCCGAACTGACACGACGGCGGCTCCTCGCCGGCGGCGGGACGGCACTCGCCGGGAGTTCCCTCCTCACCGGCGTCCTCGACCCGGTCGACTACCTCCCCGACCGGGTCGTCGAGTGGCGGACGACCGGCATCGAGACGCCCGACGAACTCCCGCCGCCCGTGGACCCGACCGACGATCGACTACCCGCAGGCGGAGGCGTACGCGTGGTACCTGTTCACCCTCGGACAGTGTGTCCACTTCGAGGACGTGGTGACGACCGCGCTCCCGCGCTGAGAAGAACCGAACGTTCGAGGGGCGCTCCGCCGCTCAGACCGCCTCGATGCCGACCGCGCCGGTGCGAATCTGGTAGGCGTTCTCGACGGGGAGGACGAACACCTTGCCGTCGCCCTTCTCGCCGGTGTGGGCCGCGTCGAGGATGGCCTCGGCGACCGTCTCGGCGGGAATCTCGGCGACGACGCACTCCACCTTCACCTTCTGGTGGAGGTCGACGACGTACTCCTCGCCGCGCCACTGGCCCTTGCGTGCGGGCTGTGAGCCGCGACCGGAGACGTTCGTGACGGTGAGCGAGGGTGCCTCGACCGACGCGAGGGCCTTCTTCACGTCGCCGAGTTTGTCCGGGCGGATGTAGGCGACGACCATCTTGATGCCGCCGTCGTTGGGCTCGGGTGCCTCGACGGACCCACCGTCCGGGCGGACGATACCGCCGTCGGCCACGACGGGGTCGTCACCGAGGCTGAACTCGGGGTAGGTCTCGACGCCGTGTTCGCTGATGTCGAGGCCCTCCAGTTCGTGTTCGCGGCTGACGCGAATCTCGCCGACGGCCTTCAGCGCGCCGAACACCAGCGCCGTCGCGAGGACGGTCCAGCCGGCGATGACGGCGACGCCGACGACCTGCGAAGTCAGCGAGATGCCCGCATCGGGGACGGTGAACACGGGGATGCCGACGAGGATGGCACCGAGTATCCCGGCGCTCCCGTGGACGGGGAAGACCGCACAGACGTCGTCGATCTTCAGGCGTTTCTCGACGAACTCGAAGACGATGGGCAACTGGGCACCCGCGAGGCCGCCGATGACCAGCGCCGCCCACCACGTGATGACGTTCGTGTTCGAGGTGATACCGACGAGGCCGGCGAGCATCCCGTTGGCGACGTACAGCGTGTCGACCTTGTCGGTCTTGACGAGCGACATCAGGCCCGCGCCGATGGCTCCGGCGGCCATCCCGAGGGTCGTCGTGAGGGCGACGCGCCCGACCGTGCTGGCGAAGTCCGCGAGGACGAGTTCGCCCGCCTCGTTGACGCCGAGGACGGCGAAGGCCGTCCCGACGTTGAAGCCGTACCAGCCGAACGCGAGGATGAGCGTTCCCAGCACCGCGAAGGTGACCGAGTGGCCGGGGATGACGTTGACGGTCCCGTCGGAGTCGTAGCGCCCGAGGCGCGGGCCGACGATGGCCGCGGCGGTCAGGCCGGCGACCCCGCCCATGCCGTGGACGATCATGCCGCCCGCGAAGTCCGCGAAGCCGAGCGAGGAACCCAGCCAGCCGCCAGCCCACGTCAGGCCGGTGACGACGGGGTAGATGACCGTGGCGAGGAGGACGGTGTAGGTGACGTACGCGCGGAGCTTCATCCGGCCCGCCACCGCCCCAGAGACGATGGTCGCGGCCGTCATGGCGAACACCGCGCCGAACAGCCAGTCGACCCACGCGAGCGTGCTCTCGGGGCTGAAGATGGCGAAGAACGGACTGCCCTCGCCGCCGCCCGTGACGGCGGCGATGACCGCCTCGACGCCCGCGCCGAAGACGAAGAAGGTCACGACGCCGACGCTCCACGTCAGCATGTTCTTCGTCAACTGGTTCGCGACGTTCTTCGAGCGCACCTGTCCGGCCTCCAGCATGGCGAAGCCGGCGTGCATGAAGAAGATGAGGAACGTCACCGTCAGGACCCAGACGTAGTTCAGGCCCGTCATGACGGTGGTGGGGTCGGACTGGAGCGGGAGGCTCACGCTCATCCGACCACCCCCGGAAGTACTACACTATTGTCCATCATTCCTGCGAAAATCGCGACGTTACGATTGCGGATCACGTCAGAACGGGACGGAACGATAGTACATAAGCATACGCTTGCGTTTTACAAAATTTCTCCCGGTATTATCACCGAGCGTCCAAAATCCCCTACAATACCGTCAATATAAGGTCGTTCTTCGTCGCGTTTTCTGACGTTCTACGGGTGTGGAACTGGACAGATGACAACGGGACTCGTTCGACACACGGTCGCGTGCTGCCGTGGCGCGCGCGAGTACTGCCGTGAACGGTCGAGGCAGCGTGAGGAAAGCCCCGAAATCCGCGTCGGACGTGGACGGTCGGTGACTTCGACGACGGGTTACAGAATATCAAGGAGAATGCCTGACCCTTTAGATTCAGAGAGCGGATGCTTCGCACCGCGAGAACAGGCAACGTCGTAAACCACAATATCCCAACGGCGGTCGGGATTCCCGCGTCTTCAGGCGCGGGAGGATGTCAATCGGAGAGCGACTCGGCGACACGCTCTGCAAAGTACGTCAGGATGAGGTCCGCGCCCGCCCGCTTGATGGAGAGCAGCGACTCGAAGGCGGCCGCGTCGAGGTCCAGCCACCCCTTCTCCGCGGCGGCGTGGACCATCGCGTACTCGCCGCTGACGTTGTAGGCGGCGACGGGGTGGTCGAACTCCCGCCTGATGTCCCGGACGATGTCGAGGTAGGGGAGCGCAGGTTTCACCATCAGCACGTCCGCGCCCTGTTCGACGTCGAGTCGGACCTCGCGCATCGCCTCGCGGGCGTTCGCGGGGTCCATCTGGTAGTGTCGCCGGTCGCCGAAGGCGGGCGCGCCGTCGGCGGCGTCTCGGAAGGGGCCGTAGAACGCCGACTCGTACTTCGCGGCGTAGCTCATGACGGGAACGTCCGAGAAGCCCGCCCCGTCCAGTCCGGAGCGAATCGCGCCGACCATCCCGTCGGTCATGCTGGAGGGCGCGACCATGTCCGCGCCTGCCTCGGCGTGCGAGACGGCCGTTCGAGCGAGCAAGTCGAGCGTCTCGTCGTTCCGCACGGTGAGCGTGGGGTCGTCCGCGGCGTGTTCTTCGACGACTTGGTCGCGGCGAAGCCGCTCCCAGCTCTCACTCGCTTCGCTCGTGAGAATCCCGCAGTGCCCGTGGTCGGTGTACTCACAGAAACAGACGTCCGTGACGACGTAGGCGTCCGTCTCGCGGGTGATGTCCCGTACCGCCCGCTGGACGACGCCGTCCTCGGCCCACGCGCGCGACCCCTGGGGGTCCTTCGACTCGGGGATGCCGAACACCATCACCGCCTCGACGCCGGTGTCGAGGACCTCCTCGACGCGTTCGACGGCCTCCTCGACGGGCACCCGCGAGTGACCGGGCATCGACCCGATTGGCTGACGGGTGTCGGTCGTCGCGTCCACGAAGACGGGCGCGATGAAGTCCGACGGCGAGAGGTGCGTCTCGCTGACGAGGGGTCTCAGACCGTCGGTTCGGAGACGGCGCGGGCGGTGGGGCAGGTCCATACCCCGACTGCGGGCTACCGGCCAAAACGGTTGTCGTCTCCCGCGCGCGGCTTATCCCCCGCTGTGGACTAGGGACGGACGAGGAGCGATGAGCGACAACGACGAACGTCGGAGGGAACGGGTCCGTGACAGGGCGAGGCGGTTCGTCGACCGCCTCGGGGAACGGCGGGGCCACGCGGTATCCGTCATCGAGCGACTGAGCGAGGCGGCGAGCGTCGAAGCGGTGTACGGCGACCCCCTCACCGTCGACGGCCGGACGGTGATTCCCGTCGCCCGCGTCGCCTACGGGTTCGGCGGCGGCTACGACCCGATGGCGGACCGCGAGAAGGGAGCGAGCGGGGGCGGGGGCGGCGTCCGCGCCTCGCCCGTCGGCGTCCTCGAAGTCACAGAGGGCGAGACGCGGTTCGTCCGCTTCGGACGACGCCGACGGACGATTGGGGCGTTCGCCGTCGGAGTGCTCGTGGGCGCGCTGGCGGCCTACTCGCGGGCGAGGCGGGGCGAGCGGTAGAGAACCCGAGAAGCAGCAGACGGCGGGGACTAGTCGTCGGCGGGCGTCGCGGCCTCGGTCGTGTCCGAGACCGTCGCGCCGCGCGCGGTGACCGCCTCGGCGAGCAACTCGGAGAGGCCGACGATTTCGATGTCGTCCTCGAAGCCGCCGGTCTTGCGGCCGTCCTCGTACATCGTCATGCACATCGGGCAGGCGACGACGAACTTCTCGACGCGACCGCCCGCGTCGGTGTCCTCTAGCGCCTCGCGGAGGCGTTCCTCGCTCGGTTTGACCTCCTCTTCGAGGTCCATCCAGAGGCCGCCGCCGCCGCCTCCACAGCAGAAGGAGTCGGCGCGGTTGCGCGGCATCTCGTGGAGGTCACAGCCGGTCGCCTTCACGAGTTCGCGCGGGGCCTCGTAGACATCGTTGTACCGCCCGAGGTGACAGGGGTCGTGGTAGGTGACGGTGTAGTCGAGTTCCGTTCCGTCGAGGCGAACCTGCCCGCGGTCGACCAGTTCCTGGACCACCTGCGTGTAGTGGTACACCTCGGTCTCCCCGTTCTCGTTCCAGAAGCCCTCGATGCCGAAGTCCATCATCGGGTCGTCGGCGAACTCGTCGAAGTCGATGTCCGTGTACTCGTTTTTGAACGTGTTGTACGAGTGCGGGTCCGTACAGACGAGTTTGTCGAACTCGCAGGCCTCGAAGGAGTCGATGAGCGTCCCGGCCTGTTCGAGGAAGAGGAACTCCTCGCCCACGCGCCGGACGTCGTTGCCGTCGTACACCTCGTCGTCGTAGAGGATGCCCACGGAGACGTCGGCGTGTTCGAAGAGGGTGGCGAGCGAGCGGGCCACCTTCTTGTTCCGGTCGTCGAAACTCGGGTAGTCGCCGACGTACCAGAGGTACTCCACCTCGTGTTCGCGGGCGTCGGCCACCTCGAAGTCGAGTTCGTCCGTCCAGTTGCCGCGCTTGCGGGGTGCCTCGCCGAACGTGTTGCCCTTCTGCATCACGTTCTGGAACACCTCCTGCAGGCTGGGCTTGATCATGCCCTCGTCGGTCATCTGGCGGTTCATCCGCGTAAAGGAAGAGAGGTGCTCGATGTCGACAGGACAGGCGTCCATGCAGGCCATGCAGGCCATGCAGGACTCCATCGTCTCCGTGTCGATGACGCCGCCGCCGTCGGCGACGATGGGTTTCGGGTCCTCGCCGGCGTCGGTCGACTCGCGGTAGCTCTTCAGGTCGAGGATGACGTCGCGCGGGTCGAGCGGGCGGCCCGAGGCCTTCGCGGGACACACGGACGAACAGCGACCGCACTTCGTACAGGCGTCCTGATCGAGCAGTTCCTTCCAGGTGAAGTCGTCGATGTCCTCGGCGTTCGTGTGGTCGAGGTCGGCGGGGATGCCGGGCAGGCGCTTGCCCGCCTTCTCGTCGTTCGTGACGACGTTGGCGAAACTCGAGATCATGTGGAAGGGTTTGGCCTTCGGCACTGCCGCGATGAAGACGAACGCCAGCAGGGCGTGAGACCACCAGAGCGCGGGGTAGACGGCCTGCGCCATCCCGGCGTCCATGCCAGCGAGTTCGAAGACGTCCTTGACGAACCAGCCAACGAAGCTCACCACCTCGAAGGAGACGTCACGCGACTCGCTCGTCCCGAGGATGCGGACGCCCTCGACGAGGTAGCCGCCCACACCGAGGAGGAAGAGCGACCAGACGAGGAAGGCGTCCTCCCAGTTCGAGTGTTTCCCCCAGAGACGCTCCTTCCGGACGACGTAACGCCGGTAGAGGGCGACGCCGAGGCCGACGACGAACAGGAGGCCCATCGCGTCCATCACGAGCGAGTACGAGAGGTAGAACATCCCGTCGAAAAAGGAGTCCTGTCCGAGGAGCTTCGTCCAGATGTCCATGTCGATGGCGAGGATGGTCGTCCCGATGAGCAGCGTGAGGAACCCCCAGAGGATGAACGAGTGCATCACGCCGCCGACGAAGTCGCGGTCGAACTGCTTCTCGTTCGAGAACACGACCTTGGCGGCGCGGGCGATACGGCCGGGCAGGTCGCTCAGGCGGTCCTGTGGGTCCGAGTCGCCCCGCGAGTAGCGCGAGAAACGCTCGTAGACCCCGTAACCGAAGACGAGGACGGTGAGCGCCGCGAGCCAGTAAAAGACCACCTCACCGACCGGGCCGATGAGCCAGAAGGTCTCGCGGGTCACCTCCGACGCCTGCAGCGGGTTTGTCATGGTCTACCAGCGTGGAGGGATACGATTAAGTCTTACCAAGGGCGGTTCCGTCGCGGGGAGTTGATTTCCAGCGGTTGGTCAGACCATCCCCCACGCTACCAGTGCAATCGCCAGCGCGAGTGCGGGGACGTCCTGCCGGCCGGCCGACAGTCGGGGGAGCGTGGGGTTCCAGGCGAAACAGCGCGCCCGGAGCGCGAGCGAGACGCCGTCGGCCCGGCGGAACACCCGCCGCAGGCCCGTCACGCCGACCAGCCGGATTCTGTCGAGGAGGGAGCGTTCGGCCGCGAGGCGGGCGTGCATCGACGAGCGAATCGTCGCGAGGTCGCGCCGGAGAACGGGGAGAAAGCGCATGAGGAAGCCGATTCCGGCCCCGCAGACGACGCCCACCCGACCGGGGAGGAGCCACTGGATGGCCGCCCGCGACTCCCGGATGGGCGTCGAGCGGACGTACGCGCCGCCGACGAGCAACAGGAGGAGCGCCCGCCACCCGGCCAGCGCGGGGGACAGGGCATCCGCTGGGACGAACCACGCGCCGCCCCACGTGAACCCCTCGACTAGCGGCGCGGCGACGAGGAACGGAACCGCCGCGCGGTAGGCCCACAGCGTTCGGGCGACCGACCCGCCGGCGGCACGGACGGCTCCCAGCGCCGGGAGCGTCAGGACCGCGAGGCCCCACGGCGTCGTGTGCGCGACGGCGGCGACGGCGAATGCCGCCTGCACGGCGAGTTTCGTCCGCGGGTCGAGGCGGTGGGCGTAAGCGTCCCCGGGGACGTAGGTGAGGCTCATCGGGGCCCGTCAGACCCCGGGCGGGCGAACGCCGAGGTCGGTCAGTCGGTCCGCGTCGGGGAGCGACGCGCCGTCGTGGGCGACCCGACCGTCTGCGAGGAGGACGAACCGGTCGGCGAGTGCGTCGACGTCCCGCAGGTCGTGGGTGACGAGGACGACGCCCGTCCCCCCGGCGTGCAGGGCGGCGAGGTGGTCGAGCACCGACCGGCGGGCCGGCCAGTCGAGGCCGGTGAACGGTTCGTCGAGGACGAGGTGGTCGGGGTCCATCGCCAGCGCCCCCGCGATGGCGACCCGCTTCTGTTCGCCGCCCGAGAGGGCGTCGATGCGCTCGCCCTCCCGACCGGCCATGTTGACGGCGGCGAGTGCGTCCGCGACACGCCGGTCGATCTCCTCGTGGGGAAGGCCGAGGTTCTCGGGGCCGAAGGCCACGTCCGCGCCGACCGTCGCCGCCACGAACCCGTCGCGCGGGTCCTGAAAGACCATTCCGACGCTCGTGCGGGCGGCGACGAGGTCCTCGCTCACCGGGCGGCCGTCGATGTTCACCGCGCCCTCGTCGGGGGTGAGCAGGCCGTTGCAGTGACGGACGAGCGTGGTCTTCCCGGACCCGTTGGCCCCCGCGAGGACGAGGAACTCCCCGTCGGGGACGTCGAGCGAGACGCCGTCGACCGCGGGGGTGCCGTCGTCGTAACGGTGGACGAGATCCCGGACCCGAATCATCGCGCTATCGGGGCACGACGGCGTCGCTCCGGGCGACGAGCACCGACGCGCCCACCTTGATGGCCGCGGTCGGCAGGAACGGGAGGACGCCCGTGGTGACGGCCGTGACGAGGCCGAGACCGAGTGCGAGCATCAGGCCGACGACGCCGAAGGCGTAGACGACGACGGCACCCACGACGGGCGCGGCGACGAGGCGCGGCAGGGGAATCGCGCGCGGCGACTCGAGGGAGGTCCCGTGGGCGACGAGGCCCGTCGCTATCGCGCCGAAGACGAACCCGAAGAGGTAGCCGCCGGTCCCCCCGAAGAGGTGACCCACGCCGCCGGTCGCGCCCGCGAACACCGGGAGACCGACGACGCCCGCCAGCAGGTAGAGGACGAACGAGACGCCGGCCCATAGCGGACCGAGGAACAGGCCCGCGAGGAACACCCACAGCGTCTGGAGCGTGATGGGGATGTTCGGTGCGAGGGGGTGGGTGACGCTCACGGGTGCCGTGGCGCTCGTGGCGGCGGCGAACAGCGCTGCGCGCGCGAGGTTTCCGACGGTGGCCTCGCCGACGAGGTCGACCGCCTGATCGGTCGTGGTCATACCCGTCGCTCGTCGTCAACCCCGTTGTAGCCTTCGGTTGACGACGGGCTCGCGGCGGGCGGAAATCCCCGATACAGGGGCACGAACGTGCCTGCAGCAGATTCAAATAGATACCTCGCGTGCAGTTTTAGCCACTGATGGACGAGAAAACCGCAGAACTCCGTGATATCTTCATCGACGTGACGGACGGGGAGACGGTCACCGAGAAACAGGAGGAGGCGCGGGGGTCGCTCACCGAGAACGAGGAGCACGTCGGGACTCGTGTCGAGGACATCGTCGCACGCATGCGCGAGCAGTTCGACTTCGAGTCGGACCTCTCGAACGGTGACCTGCGCCGGGTCGCCGAGGGGTACCACGACGGCGAGACGGACGCCGCCATCGCCGAGGCCCTCGACGCGGACCCCGAGACGGTCGTCACGGCCCGCCACGACCTCCACCTCCTCCACGACCGGGAACTGGAACCACCCTTCGAACTGGCCCGCCTGCGCGAACTCCTCAACGAGGACCGCACGGTGGCCGACGTCGCCGAGGAACTCGACGCGTCCGCCTCGACGGTCCGGAAGTACCGCGCCGTCGTCGAGACGCGCAGGGAGATGCGAAGCGTCAACAACCGCTTCGTCGACGAGTTCGCCGAACTCCTCACGGACGCCGACCTGCAGGACCACACCGACGAGGTCAAACAGGACGGTCTGGACGAGGCCACCGAAGGCATGGAGACGAACGTCTCGCTCTAACCCGTCTCCCCCTCCGCACGTCTCTCCTCCGGTTCTCTCGTTTGCGCTCGCGACGACCAGCCACGCTCCCACCGTGCGGGAGTTCAAGTACGGGGACGGGACCACCCCGTCCCGTGTACGCGTTCACCGACCTCTCGCTGGCGGCGTACTGCCCCCGGAAACTGTACTACCGCTGGCGCGACGCCGAGGAGTACGAGTACCCGGAGCGCGACGGCCGCCACGAACTCGCCTTCCGGTACGACGCGCTCCTCGACCCGGGGACAGAACTGGGTGAGGAACCCGTCGCTGTCGCCCCGGACGAGTACCGGCGGGCGCTCGGCCGGTCGAAGGCCCGCGTCGGGGCGTTCGACGCCCTCGTCAACCCGGACGACCGGGACGTGTTCCTGCAGGGGCGGCGGGCCCGCGGCGTCGCACACAAGGTGCTGGAGTCGCCGCTTGCGCCGTCGCTCGTCTCGGCGGGCGCGCCACCCCCGGAGGGCGTCTGGGAGCCACAGGCCGTCCGCGCGGTGGCGATGGCGAAGGCACTCTCGTGGGAGCGCGAGACGCCTGTCGACCGCGCCTTCGTGGAGTACGCCGCCCACGGCGTCGTGCGCGAACTCGAACTCACCGCCCGGCGGACGGGCCAGTACCGGCGAGCGCTCCGGACCGCCGCGGGTATCGACGGCCCGCCCGCGCGGACCCGCCGACGCTCGAAGTGCGA
Organism: Halomarina litorea; assembly: GCF_024227715.1. Classification (NCBI taxonomy): domain Archaea; kingdom Methanobacteriati; phylum Methanobacteriota; class Halobacteria; order Halobacteriales; family Natronomonadaceae; genus Halomarina; species Halomarina litorea. The sequence goes on from NZ_CP100448.1 coordinate 21,758, forward strand.
GGCCTGCGAGTACCGCGGGACGTGCGGGGTGCGTACCCGGTCGCTCCGCTCGCTGCTGGGTCGGTAGTCGAACGGGAGGGCGGAGGACGTCAGTGGACGTCCAGCCACGCCTCGACGTCGCCCGCGAGCGCCCCCGATCGGTGAATCTCACCGGACGACACGTCCACGACGGTGCTCTCGGCACCACCCGTCTCCCCGGCGTCGAGGACGACACAGGCCTCGCGGATGGCGGGGTCGACGTCCCCGACGACGCGGGCGCTCCCCTGCCCCGAGCGGTTCGCACTCGTGGCGGTCAGCGGTACCTCCGCCCGTTCGAGGAGTTCGAGGGCGACGTCGTGGTCGGGCACCCGCACGCCCACCCGGTCGCGCCCGGCGGTCAGTACGTCCGGGACCGACTCGCGGCGTTCCACGACGACCGTCACCGGCCCGGGGAGGAACTCGCGCATGAACGCGACCTCACGCTCCGTCGGTCGGGTGTACTCGCGGGCGGCGTCGACACTCGGGACGCCGAGCGAGACGGGCTTGTCGCGCGACCGGCCCTTCAGGTCGAAGACCCGTCCGACCGCGTCGGGAGAGCGGGCGTCCGCGCCGAGGCCGTACACCGTCTCGGTCGGGTAGACGACGCACTCGCCGTCGGCGATGGCGTCGACGGCGGCGTCGAGGTCCAGGTCGAAGTCGGGGTCCATCCTCGGCTACAGGTCGTCGATGGCCGCGCCGACCTCGTCGTAGTCGGGGAAGTCGGGCCACTCGCTCGCGACCCACGCGTACTGGACGACGCCCTCCTCGTCGACGAGGAAGACCGCGGGGAGCGGTTCGCGGATGCCCTCCATGTCGTCGAGGTCCCACGCGATGCCGAACGCCTCGGCGACGCCCGCGTTGGGGTCCGAGAACAGGCGCGAGGAGATGCCGCGCTCCTCGATGAGCGTCTTGTGCTCGTACGGCGAGGAGATGGAGACGCCCACCACCTGCACTGCTCGCGGGTCGCTCTGCTCCCCGCTCGCCGCTCCGGGGGTGCTTCGCACCTCTCTCCCTTCCCACCCCCGGTCGCGAATCTCGTTCCAGACGTACGTCGCGGGGAACGCGCCGTCCATCGGGTGGAAGACGAGGAGCGTCGGCCCCTCGCTGTACACGTTCGAGAACGCCGTGTCCTCCCAGTACTCGGCGTTGACGAGCGGTCGAGTGAAGTCGGGGACGGTGTCGCCCACCGTGGGGGCGTCGACGGTCGTGTCGTCGAGGTCGACCACGTCGAAGTCGAGGTCCATCAGGCGGACACCTCCTCGCGCCCGGCGTCGCCGTACTCCGCCTGCAGGTAGTCCACGATGTTGGCGCTCTCGGACATCGTGACGCCGGTGTTCCCGTCGACGATGGCCGGGACGGTGCGCTTGCCGGAGATGCGCTTGACGACGTTCCGGTCGGCGTGCATCGGTTCGACGAACCGCGAGCGGTAGGGGATGTCGAGGTCGTCGAGGACGCGGACGACGCGCTCACAGTACGGACACGCCTGGAGTCGGTACAGGGTAATCGCCGGGTCGCCTTCGCTCATACGGTCCCGTTGGGCCGAACGCGTCCTAAGCGTATCGCCATCCATGACAACGCTTAATCTGCCCGCCGCTGAAGGGTCGGCGTTAATGGGCCATAGTCTGTCGCTAGCGCTCTCCACGTTCCCCGCACGAGTGGCGATGCTCCTCCAGTCCGACGCCATCGATGTCCTCGGGGTCGAACTCGGGGCGGACGTGTTCACGACCATCGGCTGGCTGGTCATCGTCGTCCTCATCGCCCTCTCGGCGTTCTTCTCCTCGTCGGAGATCGCGATGTTCTCGCTCGCCTCCCACCGCGTGGAGGCGCTGAACGAGGAGGGGTCGAAGGCCGCGGCGACCCTCAAGAGCCTCAAGGAGGACCCCCACAGACTGCTGGTGACCATCCTCGTCGGCAACAACATCGTCAACATCGCGATGTCCTCCATCGCGACCGGGCTGCTGGCGTTCTACGGCCTCTCGGGCGGGCAGGCCGTCGCCGTCGCCACGTTCGGCGTCACGGCACTCGTCCTCCTGTTCGGCGAGAGCGCCCCCAAGTCCTACGCCATCGAGAACACCGAGTCGTGGGCGCTCCGCATCTCGCGGCCCCTCCAGCTCGCGGAGTACGTCCTCCTGCCCCTCGTGGTCACCTTCGACTTCCTCACCCGGCAGGTCAACCGCATCACGGGCGGGCGGGCGGCCATCGAGACGTCCTACGTCACCCGTCAGGAGATACAGGACATCATCGAGACGGGCGAACGCGAGGGCGTCCTCGACGAGGACGAACGCGCCATGCTCCAGCGCACCCTCCGGTTCAACGATACCATCGCGAAGGAGGTGATGACCCCCCGACTGGACATGACCGCCATCCCGAAGGACGCCGACATCGAGGAGGCCATCGAGTCGTGTATCCAGTCGGGCCACGCCCGGATGCCCGTCTACGAGGGAAGCCTCGACAACGTCGTCGGCGTCGTCCACATCCGCGACCTCGTGCGCGACCTGAACTACGGCGAGCGCGAGGACCTCGAACTGGAGGACCTCGTCCAGCCCACGCTCCACGTCCCCGAGTCGAAGAACGTCGACGCCCTCCTCCGGGAGATGCGCACCAACCGGATGCACATGGTCATCGTCATCGACGAGTTCGGCACCACGGAGGGGCTGGTGACGATGGAGGACCTCACCGAGGAGATCGTCGGCGAGATTCTCGAAGGGGAAGAGGAGGAACCCATCGAGTTCGTCGACGACGACACGGCCGTCGTCCGCGGCGAGGTCAACATCGACGAGGTCAACGAGGCACTCGACATCGACCTCCCCGAGGGCGAGGAGTTCGAGACCATCGCCGGGTTCATCTTCAACCGCGCGGGTCGCCTCGTCGAGGAGGGCGAGGAGATCGACTACGACGACGTGGTCATCCGCGTCGAGCAGGTCGACAACACCCGCATCATGAAAGCCCGCGTCACCCGGACCCTGCCCGACGAGGGGCAGGAGACGGAAGAAGTCTCCACGGGGTGAGCGTGCACTCGACCACGTCGTCTTCGCCGTCCCCGACCTCGATTCGCTCACCACCGCCACCGACCGCGTCGGCCTCGCCGTCGAGTACGGCGGTTCCCACCCGGACGCGAACACGGAGATGGCGCTCCTCACGCTCGGTGACGGTACCTACGTCGAGTTCCTCGCCGGGACCGGCGGCGAACCGGGCTGGTGGCCCGCCCACGTCGAGGCGGGCGCCGGTCCCGCCGACTGGTGTCTCCGGGTCGAGAGCGTAGAGGAGACGCTCGTCCGTTCGATTCGGGCCGGACTCGCCGTCCGCGGCCCTCTCCCGGGCACGCGCGACCGACCCGACGGCCGCCGACTGGAGTGGGACCTCGGCAGGCACCTCGACTCCGGACTCCCATTCTGCATCGCGGACCGGACGCCCCGCGAGTGGCGCGTCGGCGAGGCTGACCCGACGAACCCCGCGAGCGTCGCGGAGGTGGTCCTCGCGGTTCCCGGAGAGCGAGCCGACACGCTCCTCGGAGCGCTCCGGCGGCGCTGGCGACTCCCGACGCCCCAGCCAGTCGAGACACCCCTCGACGCCGAGATGCGGACGGTCCCCGGCGCGCCGCTCTCGATTGCGGTACCCGAGGCGGGGTCGGAACTCGCGGCGCGAACCGAGCGCTTCGGGCCGGGACCGTGTGCGTACCTCCTCGACGGCGATTCGGGAACGTTCTCGACCGCCGACCCGGAACCGTGGGGCGACGGGACGGTAGAGTGGCTGAACGACCCGCTGTTCGACGGGCGAGTGGGTATCCTGTCCGCGTAGTCGAATCAGGCGACGCCGAGGACCAACGAGACGGCGGTGTACGCGCCGTAGCCGAGGCCGACGGCGAGGGCGAGCGAGGCCACCCACGCGGCCACCGTCTTCAGCATCTTCTCGCGGCTGACACCCGCCCCGCCCGCGGCGTAGCCCGACCCGATGATGGCCGAGACGATTATCTCGTTGAACGAGACGGGGACGCCGAGGAAGACGGCGGTCTGGGCGATGGCGAACGAGGGGATGAGCGCCGCGATGGAACGACGCGGCCCGAGTGAGGAGTAGTCTTGCGAGAGCGTCTTGATCATCCGGGGTGCGCCGGTCCACGACCCGACGAGGAGGCCGAACCCGCCGCCGAAGAGGACGGCGACCAGCGGGACGGTGAACGACACGTCGTCGAGCAGGGGCAGGAGGGGGCCGATGGCGAGGCCGACCTGACTCCCCCCCGCCGAGAACGCCACGAGGCCGCCGAGGACCAGCAGGAAGTGGCGCTGGCCGGCCAGTTCGTCGCGGGCGATGTCGCGGTAGAGCAGGCCCGCCCCGACGAGGGCGAACAGGAGCGAGATGCCCACCTGCCACGGGAGCACCGTCGGGAACACGTCGGTGTTGATGAACGCCGCCTCGACGACGCTCGCCGCCTGTCCCGCGGGACCGAGCAGGGCGAACTGGACGTTCGCGAGGATGACGCCGACGACGCCCGCCAGCGCCGGGATGGCGTAGCGTTCGGGTACCGACTCGCTTCTGAGGACGCGCGCCGTGAGGTAGGCCGCGCCGCCGCCGACGAACGGGACGAGCACCCACAGCGTCGAAATCTCCCGGTACTTGGCCCACGCCGGGTCGCCGCCGAGGGCGAGGCCGACGCCGACGACGGCCCCGGTGACGGTGAACGCGGTGGCGATGGGGTAGCCCGCGAAGACGCCCACGGCGACGAGGACGGCCGCGAGGGTGAGCGCCACCGTCGCGGCCACGGGCGAGAGCGTCGCGCCCTCAATGAGCTGGCGGCCCACTGCCTCGGTGACGTTCTCGCCCTGCAACACCGCCCCGAGGAGACCGAGGATGCCGACGACGAACCCCGCTCGCATCACGGAGATGGCGTTGGCCCCGACGGCGGGCGCGAACGGCGTCGACCCAGACGACCCTGCGCCGATGGCCCACGCCATGAACAGGGACGCGACGCTCGCGACGAAGAGGGTGGCGACGAGTTCGACGGCGACCATTCGGGGAGACGTACCGCTGGCCCACTCAAGAAGCCTCGTATTGCGCACCGTGGCCGCCTCGGGGTGGCACACCGTGCCAAGAGTTATGCGACTCGTGAGGGAACGCAGACTCGATGCGCGCCCTCCCGCTTCTGTGCGCCTGTCTCGTCGTCCTCGCGGGCTGTAACGGCCTCGGGGGCGGCGACAGCGACGGCGACGTGACGCCCGCCGACGTGCCCCGTGACCTCCACGGCGGGACGATCGCCCCCGGCCTGACCGAATCCGAACTCGTCAACGCGAGTGCGCTAGCGACCGCCCACGAGCGAGTGCTCGCGAACCGGTCGTTCGCCGCGACCTACCGGCTCCAGTTGCTCGCCGCGAACGGGTCGGTCATTCGAGAGAGCGTCACGCGGGGACAGTACGCCGCCGACCGCCTCCAGTACAACACGTCGGCACGCTACACCGGCGGGTTCGCGGAGGCGCGCGGTACGGAGCGCCGCGAGTCGTGGGCCGACGGTGACCACCGGTACGTTCGCTGGTCGCGGGGCGGCGAGTGGGAGTACCAGCGCCAGCAACTCCGACCGCCCGCGCGACTCAGTCCCGGGGACACCCTGGAACCGCTGCTGTCGGGAGCGACGGGAGTCGCGGTCGAACGGCTGGACACCGAGGGCGAGTGGGAGCGCTACCGCGTCGAGGCGACCGAGTTCGAGAACCTCAGTGGGAACGTCGAGAACGCCACGCTGACGGCCGTCGTGGACGAACGCGGACTCGTCTCGGAGGTGCGCGTCGTGGTCGTCCTCGACACCGGGCACCAGCAGGTGGTACGGGTCACCTACTCGGCCGTCGGCGAGACGACGGTTGAACGGCCCGCGTGGGCGGACGAGGCGCTCGAACGGGTGAACGCGACGGGAGGATAGCTCGACAGAACCGCGCTAGCTGATTCTGGGGTTCGCGTCGTCCCCGCTGTCGGGGATGTCGACGCCCTCGCCGCCCTCGACCGTCTCGAGCAGTTCGGTGTCCTTCTCGGTGTCGACGTGCCAGCGGTCGACGCTCTGTTCGTAGTCGGCCAGTTTGTTCGAGACGCGAATCTTCAGGTCGTCGTCGTTGACGTTCACCTCGAAGCGGTAGGTGGGCGGGTCCCGACGGCCCTGTCGCTGGAGGTTGGCGCTGACGAGGTCGTTGTCGAAGTAGTACGGAGACATCTGGGTCATCACCTTGCGGTAGACGACGCCCTCGACCTTGCGGAGGGCCTTCCGGCTGGCGGAGTCGGCGGCGCGCGCGACGTAGTCGATGGACTCGCCCCACTTGTCGACGGCCTCGTCGGTGTCCTCGTCCAGTTTCTCGTAGGACTCCGAGAGTTTCTCGCCGGCGGTGCGCAGGTCCTCGTCGGGGTCCTTGCCCGCGCGTTCGCCGCGCCCCTCTTTCACGCTTGCCTGTTCTGCTGTCTTGTGGTTGACGTCCTCGTCGAGCCGTTCGTGGTTCTTGGGGCGCCACTCGTCCCACTCCTCGAACGGTCCATCGGGGACCGAGACGCCCTCGCTCTCGATGTCGTGAAGTGCGCGTGTCAGTCGCTCGCCGTGTTCGACGACGTCGCCCCACGATCCGGTGACGCTGAACCCCGAGACGCTCTCTTCCATATGAACGATGACACCTCTACGGAGTGCAGGTCTAAAAAGCTCTCCCGGTGCGGGTGCCGGGCGTCGGACGGGGCGGGGTCAGCGTCCGTAGACGAACCGGGAGGCGGCGGCGTCCAGTCGGTCCTTGACCCCGGAGAGCCACGCGCCGGGCGAGACGAGGCGCGCCTCGTCCTCGGACACCTCGATGCGGTCGCCCGCGAACGGGTCGGGCGCGTCCTCCATCGTGCCCGAGACGGAACTCATCGCACACCGCCCGCAGGTCTCGGTCTCTTTCCCTCCCATGTCGCGCACAGTCGGGCGACGCCCAGTTAAGCGTTCGCGTACGACACGGTTTTGAGCGGCGCGCGCTCGTAGCCCGATATGGGATACCGCGTCGTCGACCCCGAGACGCTCGAAACCGAACCCGACCGCCCCTGTACGATGCACCGGTTCTCGGAACCGGCCGGCCTGTCGTCGATGGCCGTCAACCGCTTCGGCGCCGACCCCGGCGAGCAGTTGCCCCTCGCGTACCACTACCACGACGAACAGGAGGAGGCGCTCTACGTCGTCTCGGGGACGCTGGCCGTCGAGACGCCCGAGGGGACCTACGAGGTGCCGACTGGCGGCCTGTTCGCCGTCGACCCCGGCAGCCCCCAGCGGGCGTACAACCCGGCGGACGCGGAGGAACGGGTGACCGTCCTCGCCATCGGCGCGCCGCCCGTCGAGGGCGACGTCCACGCGTACGACCCCGAGGAGGACGGAGGGGGCGACCCGGGCGACGGGCGATGAGCGAGGGCGACCCGGGCGCGGACGTGGACGCCGACCACGCGGGCGAGGCGGAGGAAGAGGCCCGCCCCGAGTGGGACGACGACTACGTAGACCGGGTGGCCGACCGCCTGCAGTTCAACTACGACCTCGAACGCGACTATCGGGCGGGCGGCGAGTCGTTCGACCTCTACGGTCGGATGGACATGGACACCCACAAGCAGTTCATCCACCCCGCCATCACCTACGGCCACCAGCACTCCGCCGAACACCTGTTCGCCCGGCGGGTCGACCGAGTTCGCGTGTCCGACCTCGAACGCCTCGTCTCGCTGGCTCACGATCTCGCCGAGACGTGGGTCGAACCGAGCGAGGAGCACTTCTCGACGGACTTCGTGTTCGTCCTCGTCGCCGAGGAACTCCCCGACGACGTGCGCTCGTTCGTCTCGGGGTTCGAAGACCGGACGATGCTCAAGTACGGTTACCACGGCCACTACGAGGTCGAACTGGCGGTGGTCGTCCCCGACCGCGAGGAGAGCGTCGACTCCGGCGTGGGCGTCGTCGACGCGTTCCGCCTGTGGGGTGGGGAGGAGGCAGAGGACGGGTTTCTCGGTCGGCTTCGGGGCCTGTTCTGAGGCGTGCGCCGAGGACCGTCAGGACGCACCGCCGACGAGTTCCCGCGGACTCGCCCGAACCACCGGGGCGCGACCGATACCGGGTCGTACCTCGAACGGGCGACGGAAATACGACCGACGCTGCATTCGCAAGGTTGCCGTGCTTAATAGGGGCCGTATTCTCCGAGCGTGCAAGCAGTGGGAAGCTCAGCGTTTACCTCAGTTCGTTCTGTGGTAGTGATTGCCGTTCGGGCACGGGCGACAAGGCGCTCCCCGGAGCGTTTCTCGCCGTCCGTCACGGCGATGGTGGCGTGTCCGCTTCCCGCTCGCAGTGGTCGCAACGCGGAGGTACCCGCGTTGGTACCCCCTTTCGTTCCGCGCCTCAGCCTTTGAGCCGGTCGATCTCCTCGTCGCTCAGTTCGCTCCGCACGACCTCTTCGACGGCCGTGATTTCGCTCCGATGGCCGTGATCCTCGCCGAGGACGGTGTCGATCGCCGCGAGTACAGCGTCCCTGATTTCGTGTTCGTACTGGCTGCTGTGCCCGTTCGTGTCGAGGTCGACGACGGGTTGACAGCCGTTGGCGGGCGTATCGGTGACGCGAAGTCCCGCCTGACCAGTCTCGTAGAGCGCGACGAACTCCTTCAGGGGGGCATCCGGGGCGCTCGTCTCTTCGGGAGTCGGCCGCGATTCGGCGTCCTGCTCCTCGTCGTGACCGCTCATGTACGGTGCTGATGACTACTGTCGTAAATGTGTACCGCGGCGTGTAACCCCCAGTGAACGTGTTCGCGCCCGTCGAGAGCAACCGAGGAGAATGCCGGGGACACGCACAGCCCCGTCGGGGCCGAGGAGCCCCGAACCGTGGGGAGAAGGGGGTGCTAGTCGTCCGCCGCCGTGAAGCTCGTCGTCTGGCGCGCCTCGCGGATGTTCTTGTAGCCCATCCACGCGATGGAGACGGCGAGGGCGGCGAGCACCAGCGCGATGAGGCTCTGGACGCCGAAGGAGGCGACGAGGAACAGGTCGCCCTCGGCGAGTGCGCCCAGCAGTTGGCCGGGCGCCCGCAGCAGGCCGATCCAGAGCAGCGCCGTGACGGTGATGACGAGCATCAGCGCCATCGGCAGCCCAGTCGAGAGGAGCTGTTTCGTGTCGTCCCAGTTGGCCAGCCAGAGCGTCGCCGCGAGTAGGGCGAGCGCGGCGAGCGTCTGGTTCGCGCCGCCGAACAGCGGCCAGAGGCTCGACCACGTCCCGCTGCCGACGAGGACGTAGGCGGGAACACACTGGAGCAAGCCGGCGTTGACGTAGCGGTTGGTCGCCGCGCGGCCGACGGTGGACTCGGGGACGCCGACGATCTCGTCCATCATGTACCGGCCCAGGCGGACCGCGGTGTCGGTACTCGTCAGCAGGAAACTGACGAACACGAGGCCGATGAACGCCGCGCCGACGGCGGGCGGGATGCCGAAGCCGGCCCCGAGCATCACCGCGCCGCCGGTCGGGAAGTTGGCGAGCGCACCGACGACGCCGGAGTTTCCGAGGAACTCCGTGGAGGCGACGATGGCGAAGGCGGCGACGGCGGTGGTCGCCAGCAGGCCCTCGCCGAGCATCGCGCCGTAGCCGATGTCGCGGGCGTCGGTCTCCTTGTTCAGCTGTTTGGCCGTCGTGCCCGAGGAGACCAGCGAGTGGAACCCGCTGATGGTCCCGCAGGCGATGGTGACGAACAGGAACGGGAAGATGGGACCGATGACGCTGTTGAACCCGAGGAACGCGTCGTAGTTGGTCGTGAGTTGCGTGTACGTCTGCTCGCCGACAGTGACCGAGAACCCGTTCCCGGTCAGACCCATGACAGTGGCGACGAGGACGGCGAGGAGCATCCCGCCGACGCCGGTGTACAGCAGGCTGGAGGTGAGGAAGTCACGCGGCTGGAGCAACACCCAGACGGGCAGGACGCTCGCGACGAACCCGTAGATGACGACGACGGGCACCCACGCGGCGACGTTCGCGCCGAGGGACTCCGACAGGGGGAGCCAGTTCCACGCCGCGGCGTCACCGAGGAGGACGATGACGTCCGCCGCCGTCTCCTCGGTGCCGACCATCGCGATGGGGTACTGGATGCCGACCCAGACGCCGGCGAACACCATCGCGACGAACGCGACGGCGCCCGGCAGGAAGGGCAGGTCGAGTTGGTAGAGGTAGACCCCGAAGAGGAGCGCCAGCATGATGTAGACGAACGACGCCGTCGCCGAGGAGGGGAAGGCGTTGAACACCACCGCCACCACCAGCGCGAACACGGCGATGACGAGAATGATGGTCAGGAACGCGAACCACAGCAACATGTTCTTGCCCCGTTCCCCGACGTACTGGCCGATGATGTACCCGATGGACTTCCCCTCGTGGCGCACGGACGCCGAGAGGGACATGAAGTCGTGGACCGCGCCGAACAGGGGGTTCCCGATGGCGATCCAGAGGATGGCCGGCAGCCACCCGAAGGCGGCCGCGGCCGTGATGGGGCCGACGATGGGCGCGCCCCCCGCGATGCTCGAATAGTGATGCCCCAGGAGGACGCTCTTCTTGGCAGGGACGTACTCCTGCCCGTCCTCGTACTTGTGTGCTGGCGTGTCGTTCTCGTCGTCGAGTTCGACGAACTGGGCGAGATACCGGGAGTACCCCAGATAGCCCACCGTGAACGTGACGAGTGAGAGGATCACCAGTACGGCAACCTGTACCATAGTGTACTCCGATTCATGGTCATCGTAAAGTTAAGACTTCTCATCGCTCACGCTCAAAGGTCCGAAATCAGGAACGTGGAGGCCACAAACAAGTGAATCGGTCTCAGACCGACACGTCGAGTTCGTCCGCCACGTCCGCCAGCAGGTCGCCCTTGACCTCCGCGATGCGCGTCTCGATGGCCGCGACCAGCGGCGGGTCGAACTCCTCGCGGACCGTTCGGACCCGGGTCGACTCCGTCTCGACCCGGTCCCGAAGGTAGCGCGCGCCCCGCCCGTCCTCCTCCGGGTCGGGTTCCGGCGTCAGGCGGTTCATCACGAGGCCGTTCACGGGGAGGTTCTTCTCGGCGTAGCTCTCGATGGCCCGCTTCGTCTCCCGGAGCGACAACTCGTCGGGGTTGAGCACGAGGAAGAAGGCGGCCTCGTTTCGCAGGGTCCGGCCCGCGAACTCGAAGTTCTCCTTTCGTTGCTGGAGGCGGGCGATGATGGGGTCGCCGACCTGCGAACGCCGGGGTTCCCGGCCCCCGATGGCGGCCTTCTCGTAGAGGTCCACGCTCGACTCACGTTTCTGGAGAAGCCGGTCGATCCACCCCTCCAGATACTCGGGGAGCGAGAGCAGTCGGAGGGTCCCCCCGGTGGGCGAGGTGTCGAAGACGACGCGGTCGTAGTCGTCCGCAGAGCGCATCACCTCGATGAACCGGTCGAACAGGGCCGCCTCGTGTGCGCCCGGCGTCTGGTGGGCCAACTCTATCTGCCGGTCGATCTCGTTGACGATGCTCGGACTCACCTGATCGCCCAGCGCCCGCTTGATCTCCATCAGGTGCTCGTCCACCGCGACGTCGGGATCGATCTCCATCACGGACAGTGAATCGTACCCCTCGACGGGCGTCGGGTCGTCCGCGAAGTGCTGGTCGAAGACGTCGGCCGTCGAGTGGGCGGGGTCCGTCGAAACGAGGAGGGTCTCAAGCCCCGCCGTCGCGCACTTGTGGGCGTACGCCGACGAGACGGTGGTCTTGCCGACGCCGCCCTTCCCGCCGAAGAAGACGAACCGCTCGATGTCGGCCATCAGAAGTGGTACTGCTGGCCCTTCCGTTCGAGCATCGACTCGCGGTCCCACATCCGCCGTTCCCACTGGTCGAACTCCTCGGCGAGGTACGGGAGGAGTTCCGCCGTGTAGTAGGAGACGGGCGAGGGGATGCCGAACGCGTCGGGGAAACACGCGAGGAGGAAGGCGTCCTCCTGGTCCTCGGCCTCCTTCTCGACGAGTTCGTAGGCCGGGTGCGATATCATCCCGTGGTAGAGGCCGCGCGCCCACTCCTCGACCCACTCGCGGAAGGCGGCGATGCGCGCTTCGAGGTCCATGTCACTCAGTGGCGCGTGGCGCGTGGAAAAGGGTGTCGGGGTGAGGCAAAAGACATCGGCGATCCGTGTCTTCCTTGGAGAAAGAGATAATTAATAGCATTTCTCACAGATACTATGACGGTTTTAGACGAGCTTTCGGGCCACGAATTCGAGGACGTAATGGAAGACGTATTCAGAAAACTCGGCTACCAGAACGTCCGCCAGTCGAAGAAAACGGGGGACGAGGGACGGGACATCCTCATGGAGGAAACCGTAGACGGACAGCAGCGCGGAATCGTCGTCGAGTGTAAGCACCAGCACTCGGTCGGTAGACCAGTCGTCCAGAAACTCCACTCAGCGGTGGCGACCTACGAGTTCCACGGTCCGAAACGGGGAATCGTTGTGACGACGGGACAGGTGACAGAGCCGGCCCGGGAGTACGCCGAGCGATTGCGCGAGAACGGCCACGACGCGACAATCGGCTTCATCGACGGGACCGACCTCAGGGACATCGCGGACGATATCGGACTCAACCTATACAACGGTCGAATCGAGATACTCTGCGACCAGACACTTCGTCCCGTTGACCCAGCAGGCGGGGTCGAAGCCCCTGTCCGGGAGGCATTTCGTTCCGTCAAGAACCTCACTCCGGAATCGCTTCCGAAGGCGAACTCGACGGTCGTGTACGAACCGCTGGTGTCGATACGCGCTCGAACGGACGCGACGTTCGAGACGTCGGTCGGCGTCGTGCACGAAGTCGACGAACGGGACGAAGTGGTCGTTCGTGCGGAGGCCGACGAGCCAGTGATTGTGGATTCGAACGTTGCCGAGTTGGTTGCGGATGGCGGCGCACACACCGTGAGTATAGAGAGTTCGTCCGTCGAAGACACGTTCGGCGAGTCATCTCTCGGTAGGTTCGCGCTGACAGAGACGGGCTACAAAGACTGGGCGGTCGACCACCTCCGAACCAAGTACACCGAGACGGTGGAATACACGGGTGACAACAACGTTGACTACGAGAAGGAGTGCGAGCCGAAGCTCTCGGACGTGTCTGTCGGGTCAATTTCGTCACTCTACCTCCCACGCGTCCGGTCGACCACGGAGCTCCAGAACTACTCGTACTCGCTCGAATACTACGCGGCGGGACCATCACGTCACACGATAGAGAACGGAATCGGTCAGTGTGTTCACTGTGGGTGGCGTCGGTTTACCGACCACACGTACTGCGACAACTGTGGAAGCATCAACTGTCGCCGCCATATCAAGACCGAACACACCGAAGGAACTCCGGTCTGCTCCGGCTGTGCGACCTCGGAACGGTTTGCTCTCAAAAAGAAGTACTTCTACAACGATGAGAACCTCGATGCCTTCCGAGAGGAGTACGAGTCGATGTCACTCCCGGAGAAAGCGCTGGAGAACAAGCCCATGGTTGCGAGCTCCGTGGTTTTCGTCCTGATTACGCTGTTCATGCTCGTGTGACTGGAGAGACGTACACGCGCCTCACCCACCCGCGACGAAGCTAAGGGCCGCGCGTTCGACGCTCACGGTATGAACGACGGCACGCCGGTCACGGTCCTCAGCGGCGCGCTGGGGGCGGGGAAGACGACGACGCTGAACTACCTCCTCACCAACGCCGACCGCAAACTGGCCGTCCTCGTCAACGACATGGGCGAGGTGAACGTCGACGCGGCCCTCATCGAGAACCGCGAGGGCGGCGTCGCGGAGCTCTCGAACGGGTGTATCTGCTGTGACCTGCGCGACGATTTGGAGGTGGAGGTGTCCCGCCTCGCCCGCGAACGCGAGTTCGACCACCTCGTCGTGGAGTCCTCGGGCATCAGCGAACCCGCGCCCGTCGCCCGCCTGTTCACCACCGGTCCCGCGAGCGCACCCTACGACCTCGACACCCTCGTCACCGTCGTGAACGCCGCCGAGTTCCTCGACACCGTCGGCGGGGACGAGACGGTGACCACGGAACGCGTCGAACGCCGGCGTCCCGACCGGGTCGAGAGCGAGGGGGAGGTCCGCCCGCTCTCGGAACTGCTCGTCGCGCAGGTGGAGACGGCGAACGTCCTCCTCGTGAACAAGTGCGACCTCGTGAGCGACGAGGAACTCGCGGAGGTAGAAGAACTCCTGACCTCGCTCAACCCCGGCGCGCGCATCGTCCGGGCGACTCACGGCGAGGTGGCTCCCCCCGACCTGCTGGATACGGCCTCGTTCGACCTCGACACCGTCAGCGAGACGGAGGCGTGGCAGCGCGCCGTCGAACACGCCGACCACGCCGACTCGGACGGCCACGAAGGCGACCACGCCGGCCACTCCCCGCAGGCCACCTACGGCATCGACTCGTTCGTCGTCCGGGCCCGGCGACCGCTCCACCCCGGCCGGTTCGCGGACTTCCTCCGCGAGTTCCCCGAGGGCGTCGTCCGGTCGAAGGGACTCGTCTGGGGCGCGGGGCGCGAAGACGTCTCGCTGCACTTCAGTCAGGCCGGCCCGTCCCGTCGGGTGGCGGTGCAGGGTCGCTGGATAGCGAGCCTCCCCGAGTCGCGCCAGTCCGTCCAGCGCAAGATGCATCCCGAGGTGGAGTGGGACGACGGGTGGGGCGACCGGCGGGTCGAGGTGGTGTTCATCGGGAAGGCGATGGACGAGGACGCGATTCGGGAGACGATGGACGAGTGCCTGCTCACCGAGGCGGAGTTCGAAGGCGAGTGGGACGAGTTCGAGAACCCGTTCCCGGACGAGAACGGCGACCCGTTCGTCGCGTAGGGGCGTCGGTTACGACGCCAGTTCAGCACTGCTCTTCGATGGCCGCGAGCGCGCGCTTCAGTTCGCCGCGGCGCTTCCACCCCGCGAGGCGGTCGAAGACGGCGGGCCCGCCCGTGACGACCACCGACCGGGCGGTGATCCGCGACCCCTCGTCCTCGGGCGCGACGGTCACGGTGGTCTCCAGTCGGTCGAGGGGTCCCTCGCGCATGGTGTAGGCGATGCCGTCCTCGCGTTCCTCGAAGGCGAGGAGGAGTTCCACGCCGTAGCCGCCCGCGTGGACGAGCGTCTCGCCTGCCCCGTCCTCGACGCCGCGGACGTCGAAGCTTCCCTCTGCCTCCACGAGAGCGACGGGCGAGAGGATACGCTGGACGACGGCGGGCGGCGCGCGGACGAACCGGGACGTCTCGACTTTCACGTCTCGAGTACCCGTCAGGGCACCAAAAACGGGAGGGTCAACAGGAGGAGCACCCCGGTGGCGACGAGGGCGACGTAGAACAGTTGGCGGATGCGGAGGGCGGGCGGCACCTCTCCCCGGAGGGCGGGGCGGTCCTGGCGGACCAGTCGGTGGTGGGCCGCCAGCGTCAGGCCGACGAACACCAGCGTGCAGGCGAGCAGGCCGACTTCGAGGGGGAGGCCGAGCGAGAGGCAGTACACCGGCCCGAACGAGAACGTCACGAGGAACGCTGTGCTCGTCGCGACGAGGAACGGGATGGGGTCGACCCGTTCGCCCTCGCTGTTTCGCAGTCCGGGGCGCACGGGTGGGTGTTGGTGGCCGTCCCCGTATAGCTAGGTACAAAGGCACGCACCACGCAGTCGGGGGCGATGGCCGAAGACGGCGACATCAGGGTTCTGCTCGTGCTCGACGTCATCCTCTCGGCGGCGTTCGCCGGCGTCGTCCTCTGGGGGATGGACTTCGCGGGCATCGCCCCGTGGACGACGACGAACTTCGTGGGCGCGACGCTGGCGGTGGCGCTCCTGACGTACGTGGTCGTCCTGCGACAGTAGTCCGGGCGTTTCCACAGCGTTATACTGTCGGCCCCATTTCGACGCGAGTAATGACCATCGAGGAGCGCACGAACGCGTCGCTCGTGACGCACGCACTGGCACGGGACACCCTCTCGCGCATCCGCGACGTGCGCACGTCGCAGGTGTCGTTTCGAAAGGGGCTGGTCAAACTGGGGCGCATCTGCGGCTACGAGATAATCGACGGCGCGATGGAGACGGAGTACATCCCCGTCGAGACCCCCCTCACGGAGATGACGGGCGAGCGCATCACCGGGATGGACGACGTGGTCATCATCAACGTCCTCCGTGCGGCCACGCCGTTCGTCGAGGGCCTGCTGAAGGCGTTTCCGCGCGCCCGACAGGGCGTCATCAGCGCGGGCCGCGACGAGGACGCGGGGATGGACGAGGGCGGCGAGTTCCCCATCAGCATCGACTACGTCAAACTCCCGAAGATCGAACCGGAAGACACCGTCATCGTCGCCGACCCGATGCTCGCCACCGGGTCGACGATGTGCGTCGTCCTCGACCACGTCCTGCAGGACCAACCCGACCCCGCCGACCTGTTCGTCCTCTCGGCCGTCTCCGCCCCCGACGGCCTCGTCCGGGTCGCCGAGCAGTTCCCCGAGGCCGACCTGTTGACCGTCGCCATCGACGACCACCTGGACGAGAACGGCTACATCGTCCCCGGCCTGGGCGATGCGGGCGACCGCGCGTTCGGGACGGGCGGCCGCGAGGACTGACGGCGCGCGCGGGTCCGATTCGCTCGCTTCCGGTGGCGACCGCCGGGCCACCGGACCGCCGGACCGGCGGCCGACTCGACCCGCTCCCGTCGGACCTCCCCTCCGCCTTTCACAGACCGCCCGAGTGCTCTCCCGTCGGGCGGTGTCACGAACCGCGCGAGCAACCCTTATGCTCCGGCGGGTGGTACGTGTGAACGTTCCTGTCGGTCGGAGCCTCTGACAGACGGGTGGCCACACGCACGACGCGTGAGCGGAGCAACGAATACCAACGTACGGCCCCCCCGACCGGCGGGAATCGCCTTCTGCGGATGGGGTGACCAACCCCGTCCCGTGCGCGACGTCCGACCCGCGAGCGCTACGAGACGTCGGCGCGCCCGCTCGTCGCACTGCGGAGTCGGTCGCGCAGGCCGTCGCTCTCGGCGACGGGTGCGCGCACCTCGAAGCGGACCACGTCCTCGTAGGTCGCCTCGAACTCGTAGCCCGTGCTCTCGATGATTCCGCGGACGGTCCCCGAGTCGTCGTAGGCGGCGACGACCGACAGCGACTCGTGGGGTTCCTCCTCGACGCTTCCCGCGTCGGCGACGGCTTCCTTCGCCGCCCGCGAGTACGCCCGGACGAGGCCGCCGACGCCGAGGTTCGTCCCGCCGTAGTAGCGCGTGACGACCACGACGACGTTCTCCAGTTCCTGTCCCTGCAGGACGTTCAGCGTGGGTTTGCCGGCGCTCCCCGAGGGTTCGCCGTCGTCGCTGGAGTACTCGCGGAGCATCCCGCTTCCGAGGGTGGAGTCACCCTCCCGCACGCGGTAGGCGGGCACGTTGTGCGTCGCGTCGTCGTACTCCGCCTCCACGCTCGCGACGAACGCCTCCGCCCCCTCCACGTCGGAAGCGGGCGCGGCGTGGCCGATGAACTCGGAGCCGTGGACCTCGAAGGCGGCCTCGCCGCGGCCCGCGAGGGTACGGTACGTCTCGGGTGCGGGGTCTGACACGCCACGGCTTCGGACCCCCGATACAAACGGGTTTCGTGCCGTCGACTACTCCAGTTCTATCTTGCGGACGAACTCCAGTCCCCGAATCTCGTTGATGAGGTCGCCCGGGAGAGGTTCGTCGGTGATGATAGAGAGGCGGGGCTGGTCGGTGAACTCCGGGTCCTCGCTGACGGTCTGTCGGATGGAGATGCCGTGGTCGGCGATGAGACCCGTCACCGTCGCCACGATGCCCGACGCCTCGGCGTCGGAGACGTAGACGGTGAGCACGGTCAGGTCGAGGACCGGCGCGAGGTCGCGCAGGCTGGGGATGGCGGAGATGTTCTGGAAGATCCGCCGTAGTTCCTCGTCGGCGAGGATGGCGTCCGTCGTGGCGTCCACCACCCGTCGGTCGACGTCTATCTCGCGGGCGATGCCCGTGTTCGGAATCTCGATACCGCCCGAGACGACGCGCCCCTCGTCGTTGACCGAGAAGCCCCGTTCCAGAAGCAGGCGGATGACCGCCTGCTGGGAGGGGCTGTTCTCGAACTTCTCCATTATCTCGTCGAACATCGCTCTTGGTGGAGTGTTCGGGGACCGGGGCTTAGTGGTTGTGTCCGCGCGGGGCGGGGACCAGCGCCGTCACCGGAGGGCGGTGGTGAGGCGGGCGAGGAACGACCGGTCCTCGCCGGGGGCCTCGGTCACGTCGTAGTCCCGGTCGATCTCCCCTTTCTCGTCGACGGTCAGGACGGTCACGTCGTCTCGCGTCGCCCGGTCGGCGACGGCCTCGCTCACCGTCCCTAGCGTCGAGACGAGCAGTGGGCGGGCGTCGAGGTCGGTCGACGCCTCCCGCAGGTGGGTAACGTCGCCGACCGTCGGCAGCTCGTGGACGTCCGCGACGAGTCGCTCGCCGAGGAGGTCGTCGGACGCGTGGACGTGGAGGTGGTGGTCGGACCCCGACGCGCCGGTGACCGTCGTGTCCACCTCGACGTCGTACCCGCGGTCTGCGAACGTCTCGGCGACGGCCCGTCTGGCCCCCACCTGCGCGTCGAGCCACTGCTCGCCGCTCGCCCCCAGCGTGTACCGGTACAGGACGTGCTCGACCGCGTCGTCCGGGTGACAGAGGAACCCGTCGTCCCGACACCGGAGCGCGTGGACGGCCGACTCGGCCCGCTCACCACACTCCTGACAGACGTACTGCTCGGTCGGGTCCGCGTCGTCGGCAGTCGTCGTCGCGTCACAGGCAGGACAGGAGGCCGTCTCACCGCCACGCTCGAACGCCGTCGCCGGCGCGGCGTGGTCGCAGTCGGGACACCGGACGACCGGGCGCCGGACGACGTGTGCCGAGGCGCACTCCGGACACGCCGTCGTGTAGCGCATCCCCTCCAGACCGCACTCCGGACAGCGGTACGCCTTGCCCTCGAACGTCCGGTGCAGTATCTCCCGCTCGGCCAGTGACTCGAGGACGTCGCGCGGTACCCCGTCGGCCGGGTCGAGGACCTGTTCGGCGGCGGGGTACGAGACGGCCTCCTCGTCGTCGACGACCGGTTCGTACGCCTCCGTGGTGCCGTCGCCGAGCGCAGCCACCAGACGGAGGCTTCCGGGAGAGACCACGGTCAGGACCGCGGGAGTCGGCGCGTGGTACGGTGCGGTGCGGCGTCGTGGACCGATGGCGCTGGTGTCATCTGGAAGCAGGTGTCATCGTCACCTGATAACGGTTTTCGCCCTCGGCGAGAGAGTCACGCCCGGGAGAAGCCGGTTCGGTGGCGAGTGCTACGGCCCTGTCGACGCCGGGTGAGTCGGTGTCTGCGGTCTGAGACGGCCCGCGGACCTCAGAGCGCGCCCTTCGTACTCGGCGTCTCGCCGCCCCGTCGCTCGTCGATGCGGGTCGCGTCGTCGAGCGTCCGCGCGAGGCACTTGAACAGCGCCTCCACCTCGTGGTGGGCGTTCTCGCCCGTGACCTCTACGTGGAGTGTCAAGCCGGCGTGCGTCGAGAGCGACCGGGCGAAGTGCTTCGCCATGTGGCTCGTGAAGTCGCCGACCGACTCCTGTGAGAACCCGCCCTCGAAGCGAAAGAGAGGGCGCCCCGAGATGTCGACGACACAGCCGGCGACGGCCTCGTCCAGCGGGACGCGCCGGTCGGCGAAGCGGACGATGCCGCGCTTCTCGCCGAGTGCCTCCTCGAACGCCGTGCCGAGGGCGATGGCGACGTCCTCGACGGTGTGGTGGTCGTCGATGTGCAGGTCGCCGTCACAGCGCACCGTGAGGTCGAACAGGCCGTGTTTGGCGAACGATTCGAGCATATGGTCGAAGAAGCCCACGCCCGTCTCGACGGTGGCCTCGCCGTCGCCGTCCACGTCGAGGGTCACCTCGATGTCCGTCTCGGCGGTCTCGCGGGTCACCGCCGCCGTCCGGTCGGTCATACCCGTGGAAGTGGGGCAGGACCCTTTGCCGTTCCGTTCGCGGCGAGCGTGCTGTCGGCGGGTCGAGAGCACAGGGCTTTTCCGGGGCGAGTCCCGCCGTCTCCCCGTGACGGGACTCACCCGAGAGCGGGTCCTCTCCCGCGTGACGGAGGAGACGCTCGCGCTCGCCGGGACGAGCCCCACCGGGGCGGCGGTCGGCGCTGGGCTCGCCTACCTCGGCGCGCGCCTCAGTAACGGCACCGCGGCCTGACGCACCGCCGTTACTGACAAATCGTTATCTTCTCTCGCGACCAGTAGGAGGTGGTATGTCCACGTATCTCATGTTCGCCGACTGGACCGAGCAGGGCTTCGCGGCCCTCGACGAGAGCCCGAACCGACTCGACGACGCGAGCGACCTCGCGGAGTCGCTCGGCGGGACGCTCAGGGAGTTCTTCATGACGATGGGGCCACACGACATGGCCGCCGTCGTCGAGATGCCCGACGACGCGGCGATGGCTCGCTTCGCGCTGACGCTCTCGAAGGGCGGGAGCGTCACCACCGAGACGGTGCAGGCCTACACCGAGGCCGAGTACCGCGAGATTCTCGGCGGGATGGACTGACGCGCTCGTCCGGGGGCCTCAGACCGGCCGTAGTTCGGCCGTGAAGTGTCGCAGCTCCTTCATCGGCGGCTCCGCCACGATTTCGAGGCCGGTGTACGACTCGCGCTTCTCGCGCACCGCGGCGGCGGTGTCGGCGACGTGTTCGAGGTGTTCGCGCCAGTAGGTCCGGCGGGGGAGCGCGAGGCGGACGTACTCGGGGCGATCCGCGCCGGGGAAGGCGAAGGACCCGAGTTCGACCCCTCTGACCGCGCCCTCCCGGTACAGTTCGCAGACGAGACGCTGGCCGGGGAACTGGTCTGCGGGGATGTCGGGGAGGAGGGCGCCCGCGTCGAGGTAGACGGCGTGGCCGCCCGGCGGGGTGACGACGGGGACGTCGCGTTCGAGGAGGAGGTCCGCGAGCGTCGCCACCTGCCCGACGCGTTCCTCGACGTACGGCGGTTCGACGGCCTCCCGGAGGCCGACGGCCATCGCGGCCACGTCGCGGCCCGCGAGTCCACCGTAGGTGGGAAAGCCCTCGTAGAGGATGGTGCGCTGTTTGACGTGTTCGAAGAGGTCGGGGTCGCGGACGGCGGCGAACCCCCCGATGTTGACGAGGCCGTCCTTCTTCCCGCTCATGGTGATGGCGTCGGCGTACGACAGTTGCTCGCGGGCGATTTCTGCGAGCGGGGTGTCGCGGAACTCCGCCTCGCGGGCCTTCACGAAGTGGGCGTTCTCGGCGAACCGGCAGGCGTCGACGACGAAGGTGGCGCCTATCTCCTCGGCGAACGCGGCCGTCTCGCGGAGGTTCGAGACGCTCACGGGCTGGCCGGCGGCGGAGTTGTTCGTGATGGTCGAGACGACGACGGGGATTCGGTCGGCACCGACCTCCGCGACCACCTCGCGGGCGCGCTCGACCGAGAAGTTCCCGAGGAAGTCGCCCACCGCCTCGCGGTCCCACGCCCCCTCGACGGGGCAGTCGACGGCCTCCGCGCCCTGGTTGGCGACGTGCGCCCGCGTCGTGTCGAAGTGCGTATTGTTCAGCACGACGGGTCGCTCGCCCTCCGGGCTGGCTCCACCGGCCCCCACGCCGCCCTCTCCGAGGAGGACACCGTAGAGGACGTTCTCCGCCCCCCGTCCCTGGTGGGTCGGCGCGACGTACGGGAAGCCCATCACGTCCTCGACCGCCCGCTGGAGTTCGTCGAAGCTCCGACTCCCCGCGTAGGCCTCGTCGCCGCGCAGCAGCGCGGCCCACTGCGCATCGCTCATCGTCCCGGTGCCGGAGTCGGTGAGCAGGTCGACGTAGACCGCACTGGAGGGGAGGTTGAATGCGTTGTAGCCGGCCGCTTCCAAGTTCCGGGACCGGGCCTCGCGGTCGGGGAGCCGAATCGGCTCGACCATCTTCGCCTTGTACGAGCGCATGCCGGAGGTTGCACGTCCCCCCTGATAACCTCGGGTCGACAGCCCCGGCGCACGACGGGTCGCCCGGTACGTCGATGTACGGACCTGTCGTCTACGTCCCGTCCGCTACTCCTCGCCGGCGGCGAGTGCCTCCTCCAGCGTGAACCGCCCCTCGTAGAGGGCGGTGCCGACGACGACGGCGGCCGCCCCCGCCTCCTTCAGCGCCCGCACGTCATCCAGCGTGGCGACCCCGCCGCTGGCGACGACGGGGATGTCCACCGCTTCCACGACGCGCCGGACGGGGTCGGTGCGGACGCCTTCCAGTTGCCCCTCGACGTCCACGTCCGTGAACAGGATGGCACCGGCTCCCAGTTCCTCGTAGCGGGCGGCGGCCTCGGCGGGGTCCAGCCCGGTCCCCTCGGTCCACCCGGAGACGACCACCTCGCCGCCTCTCGCGTCGAGGCTCACCATCACCGTGCCGGGGTGGTCGGCGCTCACCTCATCGACGATTCCGGGCGTCTCGACGGCGGCCGTCCCGAGGATGACGCGGTCGACGCCGAGATCGAGGAGGGCGACGGCGTCGGCGGCGGTGCGGATACCCCCGCCCAGTTGCACGTCGACGTCCACCGCGTCGACGACGCGTTCGACGGCGGCCGCGTTCTTCCGGTCGCCCTCGAAGGCCCCGTCGAGGTCCACGAGGTGGAGGGTGCGCGCCCCCTCGACGACCCACCGCCGGGCCGCCTCGACCGGGTCGCCGTACGTCGTCTCCGTGCCGCGCTCGCCGCCGACCAACTGGACCACCTGTCCGTCCTGCATGTCGACCGCGGGAACGACCTCGAACTCCGGGAACATGGCCGGAGAAGGGACGACCGCGGGGGTAAAGCCACCGACAACGGCAGGCCGGGATCGGGAGGAGGGGGGGCGCGACCGGCGATACGATGATTTATCCGAGAGAGGGACGGACCAGAGAGTGTGGTCGAAGCGCTCCTCATCGTCGGGTTAGCCGTCGCGGTGTTCGTCGGGTTCAACATCGGCGGGTCGTCCACCGGTGTCGCCTTCGGCCCCGCCGTAGGGAGCAACACGCTCTCGAAACTCGCCGCCGCCGCTCTCATGTCGGGGTTCGCCCTGCTCGGCGGGTGGACCGTCGGTCGCAACGTCATCGCCACGATGGGTGGCGAGATCGTCCCGCAGAGCCAGTTCACGCTGGCCGCCAGCGTCACCGTCCTCTTCTTCGTCGGGGTGGCGCTGCTCATCTCGAACCTCTTCGGCGTCCCCGCGTCCACCTCGATGACCGCGGTGGGTGCCATCGCGGGTCTCGGGGTCGCGACGGACACCATCATGTGGGAGACGATGGGCCGCATCGTCTCGTGGTGGCTCGTCTCCCCCATCCTCGCGTTCTGGATCTGTGCGGTCGTCGGACGCTACCTCTACCCCTACCTCGACGCCTGGTTCGCCCTCGACCGGTCGGACGACCCCGCGTGGTACCTCGACCGGTCGGGGCCGATACCGATCCCCCGCCCGACCCCCGGCGTCCGCCGTCGCGAGGTCGTCGGGACGGTGCTCGTCATCGCCATCGCGTGTTACATGGCGTTCTCTGCGGGCGCGTCGAACGTCGCCAACGCCGTCGCACCGCTCGTGGGCGCGGGCGCCGTCCCCGGCGTCGCCATGTTCGGGTCGACGGACGTCGCCATCCTCATCGGCGGCGGGGCCATCGGCCTCGGCGCGTTCACCATCGCCCGTCGCACCCTCGACACGGTCGGCAACGACCTGACGGACCTCCCACTGCTCGCGGCACTGGTCGTCGAAACCATCTCGGCCAGCCTCATCACCTTTCTCTCGGTCATCGGCATCCCCGCCAGCCTCGCCGTCAGCGCCACGATGTGTATCGTCGGCCTCGGGTGGGGGCGGGCGACGCGGACGACGAAGCTCTCGCAACTGCCCGACGCCGCGAAGGGCGCGATGGCCGGCGAGAAGGCGGGACCGGGCGTCACCATCGACGCGCTCGCCGCCGACGGCAAGGGCGGCGCGACGGACGTCCGCGACGTGCCGAGCATCGGCGAGGAGGACCCCGCCGCCCTGACCGCGGGGGACCTGTTCGACCCCGCAGCGACGGCCCGCGTCGTCGTCCTCTGGGTGGTGACGCCCACGGTGGCCGCCGTCGCGGCCTACCTCGTCTTCCGATTCGTCCCGTTTGTCTGACACGCTCGACGCGAACGGCCGCGAGGAGGTCTTAGGCCGGCCTAAAAGCATCAACAGCAAAGTCTAACAAGCCGGCGGGTGAATCGGGTGGTGATGCCCACCGTTGAATACCTGAACTACGAAGTACTGGACGACCACGGCTGGTCGCTCGACGACGACGACCTCTTCGACGAGGCGGAGGGCGCTGGCCTCGACGAGGAGGACTACGGCACGCTCGACGTCAACGAGGGCGAGTACATCCTCGAGGCCGCCGAGGCACAGGGCTACGACTGGCCCTTCTCCTGCCGTGCCGGCGCGTGTGCGAACTGCGCCGCCATCGTCACGGAGGGCGACATCGAGATGGACATGCAGCAGATCCTCTCCGACGAGGAGGTGGAGGACAAGAACGTCCGCCTGACCTGCATCGGCAGCCCGGCGGCCGACACGGTCCAGATCGTCTACAACGCGAAGCACCTGGACTACCTCCAGAACCGCGTCATCTAGCGCGTCCTATTATCCACGACCGGGGTCGCGAAGCGACCCCGGCAGTGTAAAAGCTCGAGCATCGCCGGACTGCACCGCAGTCCGGCTAGCAGTCAGAGCGCGCGGCGCTCTGACAGCATCACCAGAACGGCGAAGCCGTTCTGGTTAGTAGCCAGAAATCGGGAGATTTCTGGCGACAAAAGGATTCCTCGCTCGCTTCGCGCTCTCTCGTGGCGAACCGCGCTCACGTCGTTCGCGCGGATGCTGGCAACCGTTCTTTCAAGCGGTTCAGTGCTGAATCAGCTGTTAGACAGAGAGCGTGTCTATCGCACTGGCGATTGGTGTGCGAAATCTCTTGGACGTTGCTTCTCGAAACGTGTATTCCGGCCCCGAAATGTCTCACTCGATAGCTATCGACTCCACTGTCGCTTCCGAATCGACGACCGCCACGAGTGTCTCGTCGTCGAGCGTGAATCGGACCATGGCCCGTACTGGGTCGTTGTCGGCGAGTTCGATGCTGATACTGTCCTCGTTTGTGAGGTGTGTCCATGTGAGGTCCTGTAGCACGTTGACACCGTGGTCGGCAAAAAACTCGATCGCCTCGGTACAGTAGAGGACTGGGAGCGTCGGATAGGACTGAACGGTCTCTCCGCACCGGTTGCAGTCGTAACGGGCCTGTACGGGAATCGGGTTATCAATCTCTTCTGTCGGAACGAGTGTACCAGTGACGCGCCCCCCGCAGTTCGAACAAAAGCCGTGTACGACCTTCGAGACCGTCGCACGCATCCAACGGTCGAACGCGTATGGGAGTTCCTCGTGGTCGAACTGGTCGAGGCTCGCAGGTGGGAATGAAAACTCGTTCTGCCACATCTCGCAGTCGTCACAATACAGTTTCGCCCGCTCGTCGGCGTACTCGGCGATGAGGTGCGTCGCGTGACACATCGGGCAGACGCCTGCGAACGAGAAAGGCTCGATTGTGGCTTCGGTCGTGTATGCGCCAGAGATAATCGCGCCGTACATCTTGCGACCCGCGAGAGAGAGCCGGTAGCCGTCGTCGTCGTGGACGACGAGATGCCCGACGAGCTTTCGTAAGTGATAGTTGAACTTCCCAGAATCACGCTCTTCGACAGCTTCACGAATCTGAGAGAACGCCATTGGATCTCCTGCTTCTCCGAGCGTCCGAAGGATATGTACGCGAAGGTCATTCGACAGTAACCCGAATGCCGCGTCTGGAGACTGCCGCTCTGCCGCTATCGTCTCGTCGTTAGACATGCTGCCCCTCGGGCAGTACAGAGACAAAGCTGTGTCGTCGAATCGTCAATCGAAACGTCTCCTCTCCGCGTACTCGACCGGGTCGCGCACTGTTCGACACGCGGCACAACTCTAACAGAGCCAGCACACTGTGCAGTGCGGTGCGGTATGCTCGTGTGTCGTACCGCGAACGAGCGCAGCGAGTGAGCGGGGTGACGAGTGAACGGAGTTCCCGTGAGCTGGGCGGGACCGAAGGTCCCGCTGGAAGCCGGCGCGAGCGCCGGCGACGAAGCGAACGGGAGCACGGGAGACGAGCGAAGCGAGGCTCCCGGAGCGCTCGAAGAGCGCGGAGTGAACGAAGAAACCTTTTGGTCCAGCTTTTACCCTGTGTGGGGCGGCGAAGCCGCCACACTCGTAGATAAAAGGTGGTTAGATACCCGTCCCGTAGCGCAGAATCCCGGCGACGCCACCGAAGGCGGTCATGAGCTGTTCGCCCTCCTCGAAGTCCGTCGAGATGAACTTCGTGTCCGTGCCGCGCTGGTCGGCGATGTTCATCAGGTGCTCGATGACGTCCTCGCGTTCGCCCTCGTCTGCGGGCACCTCCGCGCCGCACTCCGTGCAGTCGTGGGGGGGCGTGTTCTTGCGCTGGTCGATGACCTCTCGCTCCTCGTGGCCGTTCTCGCAGGTGTAGCTGACCACGTCCTGTCTGAGGTCCTCGGAGATGAGCAGGCGGTCGACGGATCCCATGACGAGGTTGCGGCGGGTGGCCTCGAACCCGTAGGTGGCGAGGTCACCGTCGTGGAGCTGTTTGAAGAACTCGTCCATCTGCTGTTTGTCCTTCATCACCTCCGTCTCGGCGAGCAGGTCGCTGGAGGCGTCGACGAGGTCCTTCAACCCAGACTCGTCAGTGTAGGAGACGTCGAGTTTGCCGAGGACGATATCCTGTAGCTCGTGGTGGAGGTAGTCGCCGTCTAAGAACTCGTCTTTCGTCGGCGAGGGGCCGCCGACGAGGATGCCGTCCATCTCGTGGCGCTGGGGGACGAACAGGTCGTTTGCCATCCCCGCGACCTTCTGGTAGAAGTTGTCGATGGCCTCCAGTCGCAGGCGGGCGAACCGCTGTGCGGACTGCCCCCCCTTGCGCTGCTTGCCGGGGACGAGCGAGGAGGCGGACTTGACGGCCTCGATGCGCTTGCCCTTCAGCCACCCGACGGTGGCCTCCCGCCGGTCGAGGACGACGAGGCCGAACAGCCCCTTGTCGCCGAGCATCTCCTCCAGCGGTTCGGTGAGGAACTCGGAGTCGCAGTGGTAGCGGAACGACTGGACGGGTTCCGGTGGGTTCTCCAGTACCTTCGTGACCATGTCCGTCTGGCCGCCGCCCGAATCGATGGCCCCCGAGAACAGCACCATCCCGTTCTCGGGTGGTTCCTTGTAGTAGCGCAGGCGGTCCTTGAGGGACGTCAGGGCGTCCTGCACCGCGGTGCGGGTGTCCTTCGACTTGATGTTGGCGGCCTCGCTGTGTTCCTGGGTGACGTGGGCGACGACGTCCGAGATCTGCCGGTCCGGCGGGACGTAGATGGTGACTAGCTGTGTTCCTGATCCCCGGTACTCCCGGAGGTCCTCGATGACCTTCTGGAACTCGTATTTTTGTCGCTCCGACTGGTCGTCCTCACTCATTGCCCGTATCTACTGGAATGGCAGGTAAGTACCCTTTGCAAGCGCCGTCGAACCGTAGCAAGGGTTTTGTACTCGCATTCCTGATTCCGTACAAATGGGGCAGGTACACGCGATAGCGGGCGGCAAAGGTGGCGTGGGGAAGACGACGACGACGGCCAACCTCGCGGCGGCGTTCGCCGCTGCGGGCTACGACACCGTGGCCGTCGACGCGGACCTCGCGATGGCGAACCTCGGGCCGTCGCTCGGCGTCGACCCCGACGCCGGCCCGACGGTCCACGACGTACTGGCGGGCGAGGCGGAGGCGACGGCGACGGTCCGCGAGACCCCGTTCGGCTTCGACGTCGCCCCCGGCACGCAGTCCCTGGAGGGGTTCGCGGCGGCCGACCCGGCCAACTTCCGGTCGCTCGTCGACCCCCTCCGCGAGCGTTACGACGTGGTGCTTCTCGATACGAGCGCCGGCCTCTCCCACGAGGTGACGGTGCCCGTCGGCATCGCCGACAGCGTCGTCCTCGTGACGACACCGGACCTCGTCGCCATCAAGGACGCCGCCAAGACCGGCGAACTGACCAAGCGCGTCGACGGCGACGTCGCGGGGGTCTGCATCACCCGCGCGCGCACCGACGCCGCCACCGAGCGCATCGTCTCGGAACTCGGCGATGACGTCCTCGCCGCCGTCCCCGAGACGCCCGGGACGGGCGTGGACGGGGCCATCGTCCCGACCGGCAGTCCCGCCGCCGTCGCCTACAACGGTCTCGCGGCGAACCTGCTGGGCACCGACGAACTCCCCGAGACGGCCGGCCGATACGCGCACGCCCCACCGGACGCCCCCGAACCGCCGGCCGTGGACCGCGACTCGCTCACCCCGGCGGTCGTCCTCGCGGACGCCGAGTCGGACGACGGGAACGACACCGGGGAGTCCCCGGGCGAAGCGACGGTTCCGGACGGAACGTCTGTCACGCCCGAGGACGACAGGGAGGCCGCCGCTCCCGACGCGGGAGACGACATGGCAGACGACACGGACGCCGATCCTGCCGATGCCACGGTCGACGACGTGACTCCCGACGAGATGGACACGACCGCCATCATCGAGGCGGAGATGGCCGCCGCCGACGCGATGCGCGAGGACGACGGGTCTGACGAAGCGGCCGAGGCGGACGAGGAGGAGGAACCGGACGACGCGGACTCGGAGCGCTCGGGCGCGTTCAGTCGCCTCCGCGGTATCTTCGAGTAGTCCGGCGGTCGCACCCGGCGACACCACAGCGTGTCCGTCTGAGACGTTTCGGAACAACCGGTATCGAAGTCCTCCTGCTGGATTCTCCCCGCCCCCCTACCTCCGCACCCGCGCGTCGGAGCCGTCGCCCTCCGTCACGGGGGGGCGTCCCGCCCGGAACCGTCGCCCGGTCGGGGCGGCCGACCGTTACATCGACTCGGGGGCGGCGACCCCGAGGACATCGAGTGCGTTGGCGATGGTGTGGCGCGCGGCGGCGACCAGCGCTAGACGGCCCTGTTGGACGTCACCCTCGGCGTTGAGCACCGAGCACTCGCGGTAGAAGGCGTTGAAGGCCTCGGCGAACTCGCGGGTGTACGTCGCAATCTGGTGAGGTTCGAGGTCCTCGGCGGCCGCCTCGACGACGGCCGGGAAGCGCGCGACGACCCGGAGCAGGTCGCGTTCCTCTGGCGTGTCGAGGACGCCGATGTCGACGCTCGCGTCGGCCTCGATGCCCGCCGCGCGCGCCTCGTCGAGGATGCCACAGCACCGCGCGTGGACGTACTGGACGTACGGCGCGGACTGCGCCTCGAAGTCGAGCGCGCGGTCCCACTCGAAGGTGATGGCCTTCGTCGGCTGTTTCGAGACGATGTCGTAGCGCACCGCGCCGATGCCCACCTGGTGGGCGATGCGTTCGACGTCCGCCTCGTCCAGGTCGTCGTCGCGGATGCGGGTGTCCAGCCGGGAGGTCACCTCGTCGCGGGCGCGGTCGATGGCCTCGTCGAGCAGGTCGTCGAGGTCCACGCCCGTCCCGCGCCGGGTGCTCATCTTCCCCTCCGGGAGGTTGACGTAGGAGTAGATGACGTTCTCCAGTTTCGACGTGTCGTTCCCGAGGATATCGAGGGTCGTCCTGAGCTGTTCGGCCTGCAGTTTGTGGTCCTCGCCGAGGACGGTCACTGCGCGGTCGTAGTTGGCGAACTTCCACTCGTGGTGGGCGAGGTCGCGCGTCGTGTACAGCGAGGTGTCGTCCGAGCGCAGGAAGACGAGGTTTTTCTCGATGCCGTACTCGGAGAGGTCGAGTTGCCACGCGTCCTCCTCGTAGACGGCGCAGTCGAGGGCCTTCAGGCGCTCGACGAGGTCGTCGGTCGAGCCGTCGCGCATGAACCGCGTCTCGCGAACGAACTCGTCGAACTCCGCGGGGAGGCGTTCGAGACAGGCGCGCATCCCCGAGAGCACCTGTTCGACCACCTCGCTGACACGGGCGTACGCCTCCTCGTCGCCTGCCTCCAGCCCCTGCATGATGGCCTCTATCTCGGCTTCGGCCTCGGCCACGTCGGCGGCGTCCGCGCTCTCCAAGTAGTCGTTGCCCTTCCGGTAGTAGCGCACGAGGTCGTACTCGATGCGGTCGCGTTCGGGTTCGGGGAGGTCCGATTCGTCGAACGTCTCGTAGGCCCACGTGAACACGGCCATCTGTCGGCCCGCGTCGTTGACGTAGTAGTGGCGCTCGACGTCGTTGCCGGCGTACTCCAGCAGATTCGCGACGGCGTCTCCGATGATGGGGTTGCGCGCCCGCCCGACGTGGACGGGGCCGGTGGGGTTCGCCGAGGTGTGCTCGACGACCACCCGGTCGCCGGTTGGCGCGAGCGACCCGAAGGAGTCCTGCTGGCCGGCGCGGAGCGTCCCGCCGAAGTACGCCTCGCTCGGCAGGAAGTTGACGTACGGCCCCTGCGTCTCGACGCGACCGACGTACTCGGCGTCGGCGAGATCGACCGCCTCGCAGAGTTTGGCGGCCACCTTCGGGGGCGGCGCGCCGGCCTCGCTCGCCAGCCGGAAGGCGACGCTGGAGGCGAGCACCGCGTCGACGCCCTCGGGCGGCTCCTCGATGCCGAGGTCGGTCGTCTCGTACCCCAGTTCGTCCAGTGCGGCCGTCAGCGCCGCACGGACCTCCTCGCGGAAGGGTAGGAACATACCCCGGCTTGCCGGTGCGCTGGTAAAGGGATTTCTAAGCCCCTGCGGGCGCGTGGCCGTCGAACCGACGGGGGCGCGGTGAACTGGCCGCTACCCGATGGTTTTACCTCGTCGAGCCGATAGTGGAGCCACGGCCGGCGCGACCGTCTCACTTCTGTGACGCATACCGTATTCGTTACGCTTATCAGGGACGGGACCCCGACTCTACTGCATGGCCGAACCCACGCTCGCAGTCGGCGCCGACGCCCGCGAGACCCTGAAGGTCCTCGCGCTCGAGGGCGCGCTCGCCGACCGGGCGCACGTCTCCTGTGGGGGACTCGCCGACCGTCTCGGCGTCTCCACCCAGACCGCCTCCCGCCGCCTCCAGGAACTCGACGAGGCGGGCCTCGTCGACCGCGAGATGGTCAGCGACGGGCAGTACGTCACCACCACCGACGCGGGCCGCGCCGAACTCGAACGGGAGTACGCCGACTACCGCCGTCTGTTCGAGGAACTCACCGGCGTCGACCTCCACGGGACCGTCACCGCCGGGATGGGCGAGGGTCGCCACTACATCTCGTTGCCGGGCTACATGGAGCAGTTCCGCGAGCGACTGGGCTACGAACCGTTTCCCGGCACGCTGAACGTCGAACTCGACGAGTCGAGCGTCCGCGCTCGCGCCGGACTGGACGCCGTCGACCCCGTCCGCATCGAGGGCTGGGAGGACGACGAGCGCACCTACGGTCCCGCCTTCTGCTGGCCCGCCACCCTCGAAACCGACGCCGGGACCTACGACCCCGTCCACGTCATCGCGCCCGAGCGAACCCACCACGGGCAGGACAAGGTCGAACTCATCGCCCCCGACCGCCTGCGCGACGAACTGGACCTCGCGGACGGCGAACAGGTGACCGTCCACGTCGAGGAGGACTGAGATGCAACGCGCAGAGAGCGACCTCGACCGGGCCGTGGCGGCGTTCCGCCGCGGCGAACCCGTCCTCGTCCACGACGCCGCCGACCGCGAGGGCGAGACCGACCTGATATACCCCGCCGGGAGCGTCACGCCCGACGCCGTCGCCCGGATGCGAAACGACGCGGGCGGACTGGTCTGCGTCGCCCTCTCCGATTCGGTGTGCGAGGCGTTCGGTCTCCCCTTCATGCAGGAGGTCATCGACCACCCCGCCGGGACGGACCACGAACTCGGCTACGACGAGCGCTCGTCGTTCTCGCTGACGGTGAACCACCGCGACACGTACACCGGCATCACCGACGAGGACCGCTCGCTGACCATCACGGAACTCGCGCGGGCGGCGACGGACCCCGACGGCGCGGACTTCGCCGAGGCGTTCCGCGCACCGGGCCACGTCCACCTCCTCCGGGCCGCACCCGGACTCCTCGACGACCGGAAGGGGCACACGGAACTCGGTCTCGTCCTCGCGAACGCCGCCGACCGCGCCCCCGCCGTCGTCGTCTGCGAGATGCTGGACGACGAGACGGGCAAGGCCCTCCCGCCCGCCGACGCGCGGGCGTACGCCGAGCGCCACGGACTGGTCTACCTCGAAGGCCGGGACATCGTCGAGCGCCTCGCCTGAGTCGTCCGTCCCCCCTCACAGCACCCCGAAGATGAAGCCGAGACCCATCAGAATCAGCACCGCCGCCGAGAGCGTCGGGAAGTGTTCGGCCCATCGATCGACCCGGTCCTCGTAGCGGTCGAACCCGGCGATGAGCAACAGGGTGAGGGAGACGAGGGCGAGAATCACCGCGAACGCGTAGACGAGCATCAGGTCGAGGCAGTTCTGCGTGCGCCCGACGCAGAAGCCGAGTATCTCGAACTCCTCCTCGTGGACGAACCCGAGGACGAACGCCGTGGACGCGAGGCCGGTCAGTCCGCGGGGGTCGTCCGCGGAGAGCGCGGGGCCGTGGTCGTGTCCGTGTGAGTGGTCGTGGTCCCTGCCGACGAACGGGAGGCGGGCGGCGAGTCGCGCGCCGAGGGAGTCTTCGTGGTCGCCGTGATCGTGATCCCCCTCCGTGTGGCCCTCTCCGGGCGGCGCGGCAGTCACGCTCGTGAGGTAGTCGCCCGACTCGGCGTGTTCGTGGTCCCCTTCCCCGTCGTGGTCGTATGAGTGTCCGCCGTGTCCGTGTGAGTGCGAGTGGCCGTGGCGGTACTCCCGGATTCCGAGCAGGATGAGCATCGCCCCGGCGACGTAGTTCACCCACCCGAGCTGAGTGATGTCGAAGTACGACGCCGCGAGGAAGAAGACGGCGACGACGGCGATGGAGCTGATGAGGTGGCCGATTCCGATGACGAGGCCGGCGACGAGACCGGCGCTCCACGTCCGCGAGCGGTTCAGCGCGTACGTCGCGGCGACGGGCCACCCGTGGCCAGGTTCGGCCCCGTGGACGAGACCGATGAGCGCCACCGCCCCGTACAGCGACAGCGGGGCGTCGAACATACCCCGGGTAGCGCACCGTCTCTTAAGCAGGTTGTTATGGCTCGCACCGCGACTCGCGCATGACGGGGACCGGACGATCGTCCGAAGGGGACTTCCGGGCCGGGCAGGAGGGACGGGTATGCGAACCACGGTCAACCTCTCCGAGGCGGACCTCGCCGCCTTCGACGCGGTCTGGCAGGCCGAAGGAGTCGAGTCCCGGTCGCGGCCGTCCGCGAGGCCGTCCGGGAGTACACGGAGGCACACACCCGACCGGAGGAACGCGAGGGCGAGGTGGCGGCGGTGCTCGCCTTCGACTACGAACACCACGCGGTCATCCGCGACCTCCACGACGTCCAACACGACTTCCAGGACGTTCGAAAATCGCAAAGCGATTTTCGAGCCAGCCGGATTTCTCCGAAATCCGGTGACGTCATCCAGTCGGCGAGCCACACCCACCAGGGCGAGTGGTGTCTGGAGACGGTGTTCTGTCGCGGGTCGGTCGCCCACGTGCGGGAACTCGTCTACGCCCTGCGCGACTTCGACGCGGTGGGCCGGGTGAAGTGCTCGTTCTCGCGGGAGAGTGACAGCACGCCGCACGGCGGCCCTGTCGCCCGGTTCGGTCGCCGCAAGAATCGCCAACACTCATTAGCCCCGCCGCGCACGGTCGGATATGGCATTCGCCGACATGGACGTCGACACCATCTGGATGGATGGCGACTTCGTCGACTGGGAGGACGCACAGGTCCACGTCCTCACCCACGCGCTACACTACGGGACGGGCGTCTTCGAGGGCGTCCGGTGTTACGACACCGAGAAGGGGCCGGCCATCTTCCGCTGGGAGGAGCACCTCGACCGCCTGTACGACTCCGGGAAGCCGTACAACCTCGAAATCGACCACACGCGCGAGGAACTCACGGAGGCGACCCTCGAACTCATCCGGCGACAGGACCTCGAGTCGTGTTACATCCGCCCGCTGGTCTACTTCGGGTACAACTCGCTGGGCGTCTCGCCGAAGGAGTGCCCGACGAAGACCATGATCGCCTGCTGGCCGTGGGGCGCGTACCTCGGCGACGACGCTCTGGAGAACGGCGTCGACGTGATGGTCTCCTCGTGGCGCAAGCACGCCTCCAGTCAGATTCCCACGAACGCGAAGGCCACCGGGCCGTACATCAACTCCCTGCTCGCGGGTGAGGAGGCCCGCTCGAACGGCTACATGGAGGCAATCGTCCTCAACAAGGAGGGCAACGTCGCGGAGGGCCCCGGCGAGAACATCTTCCTCGTCAAGGACGGCACACTCCACACGCCCGGTCTCGCCCAGTCCATCCTCGACGGCATCACGCGCAAGACGGTCATCGAACTGGCCGAGGAGCGCGGCTACGAGGTCAACGACGAGGCGGTCATCTCCCGCAGCGAACTGTACACCGCCGACGAACTGTTCTTCACGGGCACCGCCGCCGAGGTCACGCCCATCAAGACGGTGGACGACAACGAGATCGGCGAGGGGACGCGCGGCCCCATTACCGAGGAACTCCAGTCGGCGTTCTTCGACCTCGTCGAACGGCGCACCGACGACCACGACGAGTGGTTCACGTACGTTGACGAGCAGTAGGCTCGTCAGCCAGCCGAGCTTCGCTCGGTGACGTCGACGAGGCTACGCCTCGTCGGCTCGATGGACGCAGTTCGTCGTAGTTGACGAGCAGTAAGCTCGTTCGCTCGGCGGGCGTGGTCCGTCGAGGAGCGTCGAAGTACCCGTTGTCGAGTGCTGTCGGAGCGCGGCGCTCCTGAATCCGCTCCCGTAGAGCGACGAGTGGACGACTTCCCCGAAGCGTACGGGTATCCAGTGGCAGGCAGACAGCAGAGAGGCCGATGCGCGTCGGCGTCGACCCACCGCACGCACCCACCTATTTGCCCCCCGACCGGGTAGCGACGACAATGACCCACCGGCCACCGGACGGGAGGGGGCGGCCGTGAGCGCACCGCGCGTCGGCGTCGACGTGGGCGGGACGTTCACCGACGTGGCCCTCCTCGCCGACGGGCGACTCGTCACGGCGAAGGTCCCCACCACGGACGACCAGAGCGTCGGCGTCGTCCGCGGCATCGAGCAGGCGTGTGACCGGGCGGGCGTCGACCCCGCCGACGTCGAGTCGTTCACCCACGCGATGACCGTCTCCACGAACGCCCTGCTGGAGGGGACGGGCGCGGAGACGGCGCTCGTCACCACCGAGGGGTTCCGCGACGTCCTCGAGATTCGCCGGCAGGACCGCCCCTCGCTGTACGACCTAGAGGCCACCCTCCCCGACCCGCTGGTTCCCCGCCGGAGACGGTACGAACTCCCCGAACGGGCGACCCCCGACGGCGTCGAACGCGCGGTCGAAGCGGTGGACGTCGAAGCGCTCCTCCCGGCCCTCCGGGGCGTCGAGAGCGTCGCCGTCTGCCTGCTCCACGCCTACGCGCACCCGGAGAACGAACGACGGGTCGCCGAGGTTCTGGAGGCGGAACTGGACGCGCACGTCTCCGTCTCCCACGAGGTGCTCGCGGAGTTCCGCGAGTACGAGCGTACCGCCACCACCGTCGTGGACGCCTACGTCACGCCGACCATCGCGTCCTACGTCGGGCGACTGGCAGACCGGGCGGGCGAACTGGGTGTGCCGGTCCCGCGAGTCATGCAGTCCAACGGCGGCGTCGCGGACGCCGAGACGGTCCGGAAGCGGGCCGTGACGACGGCGCTCTCCGGGCCGGCGGCGGGCGTGGTGGGAGCGGCGGCCACCGGGGACGCGACTGACGAGGAGGACGAGGGCGGCGAGGACGGGGACGACGGACTGGTCACCTTCGACATGGGGGGCACGTCGAGCGACGTCGGCCTCGTCCGCGACGGCGAGGTGGAGTACACGACCGAGGGCCGGGTCGGCGACCACCCCGTCCGCGTGCCGATGGTCGACGTCACGACCGTCGGCGCCGGCGGCGGATCCGTCGCGTGGGTGGACGCGGGAGGCGCACTGCGCGTCGGGCCGCGGTCGGCGGGGGCGACGCCCGGGCCCGCCTGCTACGGGCAGGGCGGGACGGACCCGACGGTGACCGACGCGAACGTCGTCCTCGGCTACGTCGGCGAGGGGACAGCCCTCGGCGGCGAACTGGACCTCGACGCCGACGCCGCCGAGGCCGTCCTCTCGAACCTCGCGGGGGAGGCTGACCTCGACGGTCCGCTCGCGGCCGCACGGGGCGTCTACCGCGTCGTCAACGCGAATATGACCCGCGCGGTCCGGTCGGTGACGGTCGAGCGGGGCCACGACCCGCGCGGGTTCTCGCTCGTCGGGTTCGGCGGCGCGGGGCCGATGCACGCCGCCGCCCTCGCGGCCCGCCTCGGCGTCGAACGGGTAGTCGTCCCGCGACCCTGCGGGGTCCTCTCGGCGTACGGCCTCCTCGTGGCCGACGAGCGACACGACGCTGTCCGGACCGCGAAACGACCCCTCGCGGACGCCGAAGGGGTCGACGGCACCCTCGCTTCCCTCGCCGAGTCCGTCCGCGAGGACGTCTCGGACCCCGAGGCCGCGCGCGTCTCGTTCGCGGCGGACCTGCGCTACGCCGGCCAGAGCTTCGAACTGTCGGTGTCGGTCGAGCGGCCGTTCGACCCGGAGGGGGCGGGCGAACGGTTCCACGCCGCCCACGAGACGGCCTACGGCTACCGGATGGACGACCCGGTCGAACTGGTCAACCTGCGGGCGCGGGCGACCGTCGAGCGACGGCCGGTCGCCGTCGCCTACGAGGGCGGGGAGCGCGTGGCCGACGCCCGCCGGGGGACCCGCGAGGCGTACTTCGGGAGCGGGGAGGGTTCGAGGTTCCGCGAGACGCCCGTCTACGACCGCGAACGGCTCCCCGTCGGCGGGCGCGTCGACGGCCCGGCCGTCTGCGAGCAGGCGGAGAGCACCGTCGTCGTCCCGCCGGGGTGGACCGCCGAGGTCGGTGACGACGGCGCACTCGTCCTGACGGGGAGTGAGACCCGATGACCGGGATGGACGCCGTCACGCTCGAGATATTCCGGAACCAGCTGGAGGGCATCGCCGACGAGATGGGGCAGGTCCTCGTGGCGAGCGCCTACTCCCCGAACATCAAGGAGCGCCGGGACTGCTCGACGGCGCTGTTCGACGCCGACGGGCGACTGGTCGCGCAGGCCGAACACATCCCGGTCCACCTCGGCGCGATGCCGGCGGCGGTCGACGCCGTCCTCGCCCGCGACCCGGAACCGGGCGAGGTGTGGGTCCTCAACGACCCGTTCGCCGGCGGCACCCACCTCCCCGACGTGACGATGGTGTCGCCCCTCGTCGTGGAGAGCGAGGGAAGGGAGGTGCTCGGCTACGCCGTCTCGCGGGCACACCACGCCGACGTGGGCGGGGGGACGCCGGGGAGCATGCCGGCCGGGGCGCGCTCGGTGTACGAGGAGGGCCTGCGCCTCCCGCCCGTCCGCCTGAAGCGCGACGGGGACCTGAACCGCGACGTGTTCGACCTCCTGCTCGCCAACGTCCGCGACCCGGACGAGCGACGGGCCGACGTGCGGGCGCAACTGGCGGCCAACGACCGCGGGGGGACACGCCTCCGGGAACTCGTCGCAGAGCGGGGCCGCGAGGCGGTCGAAGACGGGTTCGACGCCGTCCTCGACTACTCGCGCGACCGGACGCGGGCCGAACTCGGCGCGTTCCCGGACGGTGAGTACCGCGCCCGGGACGTCCTGGAGGGCGACGGCATCACGGACGACGAGGTGCCAATCGAGGCGACGGTCTCCGTCGCGGGCGAGCGCTGTACCGTTGACTTCGCGGGGACGGCAGCACAGGTCGACGGGAACGTCAACGCGCCGCGAGCGGTGGCGAACAGCGCCGTCTACTTCGCGCTCCGGTGTGTCACCGACCCGGACATCCCCCCGAACCAGGGCTGTTACGACCCCATCGAGGTCCGCGTCCCCCAGGGGTCGCTCCTCGACCCGAAACCGCCCGCGGCCGTCGTCGGCGGGAACGTCGAGACCAGCCAGCGAGTCACCGACGTGGTGTTCGAGGCACTCGCGGAGGCGGTTCCCGACCGCGTCCCCGCGCAGGGACAGGGGACGATGAACAACCTCACCGTCGGCGCGGGCGACGGCTCGTTCTCCTACTACGAGACCATCGGCGGGGGGTTCGGCGGGCGCGCCTCTGCCGACGGGATGGACGGCGTGCAGGTCGGGATGACGAACACGCTGAACACGCCCGTCGAGTCGCTGGAACTGGCCTACCCGCTCCGCGTCGACCGATACGCCTTCCGCCCCGACAGCGGCGGAGAGGGCGAGTTCCGGGGCGGTCTCGGCCTCGAACGCGCCGTCACCCTCGCGGTGCCGGCGACCGTCTCCCTCCTCACCGAACGCCGCCGAATCGCCCCGCGCGGGCGGGCGGGGGGCGGGGACGGCGCGACGGGCGAGAACCTCGTGGACGAGGAGGTGGTACCGGCGAAGACGACCGTGGAGGTCGATGCGGGGACGACGGTGGTCGTGCGAACGCCCGGCGGCGGCGGGTACGGCGACCCCGCCGACCGCGACCCCGCGGCCGTCGAACGGGACCGGGCCGACGGGAACGTCGAGGTCGGGACCGAGGAGAGGGACGAGGACGGGGACTGACCTCGCTCAGTCCCCGGCGTGCGCGAAGTAGGTGACGTAGTCCGTCCCGTCCGGTATCGACGGGTCGTCGACGCGCGTCGTCGGAACGTTCCGTGCCTCGACGACCCCCGACCGGACGAGTTCGTCTAGCTGGTCGTGGAGGTACATCGTGTCGGCGTAGTCGCGGTCCGTGGCGTTCCCGTCGGCCCACCCCGTCCCCATCAGGGCATCGGCGAGTTCCCGGTCGTGGAAGGCGCCGTCCGGGTGTTCGCGCAGGTAGCGTTCGACCTCGTCGCGGTAGGTGGACGCCTCGGCGGCGGTTCGCCACGCCTCCGTGTCGCGGGCGAGGGGCATCGTCAGACGGCCCCTCCGCGGGGCACGTGGCTGTGTCGTGCCGTGGTGTCTGGTCGCGTGGGCCACCCCACTCGGCGCGGTCGCATAGTCCTTGGCACCCGGAGTGAAAGTGGTCCGATTCGACGTTGACGCCGCCACAGTCGTGCGGTCTCCACCCGGCACGAGGGGGTTCGGCTCGCGCCTCAGGCGGTGGGTTCGGGCTTGCGGGGGAAGCGGTCCTCGGCGATGGCGAACGCGAGGGTGCTCACCACCCCGAGGAGCGTCCCGGCGGTGAGCGTCGCCGCGAGGTACGACGACCCCTCGATGCTGAGGAAGTACGCGCTCACCCCCTGCAACACGGAGGCGATGGCGAGGACGTAGAACGGAGCGTTGCAGTAGCGCCACTCGAAACTGTCGTGGAGGTACTCGTCGGTGATGCGCCCGAGGCTGGCGACGACGCCCGCCACCGCGAACCACTGGACCGCGCCGTAGACGAGTGCGACGCCCGCCGTCAGCAGACCGACGGGGTCTGCGGTCTCCGCCCGGAGCGCCGCGAGTTGCTCGACGCCGCTGGCCCCGCCGATGACCATCAGCGCCATCGCGACGACGTAGGTGACGAGCGTCACCCGGCCGGTGTAGAGGCCCCGGCGGACCCGGTCGACGGTGTCGTCGATGGTTCGTTCGAGGCCGAGGCCACGAAAGAGCAGGTAGAGCCCCATCAGCCCCGAGACGACGCCGAACGTCGCGCCGGGGAGTTCGAGGTAGTTGGCGACGACGAGCAGTGGGTAGATGAGCAGGAGGATGCCCATCGGGATGAGGATGGTCCCGCGCGTCTCCGGGTCGTCGAGCACCTGCTTGATGGTGTAGTACATCGACTCGAGGTCCTGTGCCTGCCGGACGACGACCCGACGGACGCCGTCGATGGGGACCCGCGAGCGGATGACGGGGATAACCGACTCGTCCTGTGCCCCGTCGGTGACGACGAGGGCGCGGACGTCCTCGCCGGTCGTGAGACGCGCGAGGACGGTGTCGACCTCCTCGCCCACCTCGCGGTTGGCGGCCACGTCGCTCCCGTTGGTGCCCGTGACGGCCGCCACCTCGCACTCCACGTCGTCCAGCGAGTCGTAGAGGTGGACGCCCTCGAAGAGGACGTTCACGTCGCTGTCCTCGGGGTCCGCGGTGGCGAGGTCGACGGCGGCCTTCTGGACGGCGTCGCGTCCGACGACGGGCGTCTTCGTGTCGGTCTTCCGACCGAGGTCGTCGTCCAGGTCGACGCACAACACCAGCAGCATCGTGGCTTCCTATGCTAGCACCCGTTAACTCTCTTCGGGCTTGCGCCGGTGTGACACGACCGCTCAGTCGGCGTGTTCGACGCCGCGCATGAGCGTCGTAATGGACGCCCGTTCGTCGAAGAGGCGGGGGTACGCACCCACGCAGACGACGAAGTCCGCGCCCGCGGCGACCGGTTCGCTCACCAGCATCGTCACGTCCACCTGCGCGTTCCCATCGACGAGCGTCGCCGCCCCGACGTACTCGGCGACCTCCGTGTCCGTCCCGAGGACGGCGACCGTCGAGGACCCCCGTCGGCGCAGATCGCGGACGTTCTCGTAGCGCTCCTGGACCATCCGTGCGATGTCGTCTGTGGACATGTCGGCGACCGGGTTGAACGACTTCCCGAGCACCTCCACCTTCGGGGTGCTGAGCGCCGCGAACACCGCCGCCTGGAACCGCCCCACCGTGGGGATCTCGACGGTGCGGTCGTACTCCGCCGAGACGTTCGTCACCTCCACGGTGCGCGACTGGCCCGCCGTCTCGAAGGTCCGTTCGACCGGTATCTCCTCGGTTCGGTGGTGGCTGTAGCCCGTCTCCGAGAGCGACGCCTCGGCCACCGTCGCAGCGGACGCCGAGAACTGCAGGGAGTCGCTCCCCGTGATGACGTCGAGACACCCGGCGAGCGAGGCGACGACGCCCGCACCCGCGCCCCCCAGCACGCGTCTGCGCGTCGTGCCCGTCGACCCGCCGCGTTCGTCGCACGCGCCGCGCCCGTCCTCTCGATTCACCCGTCGCTCGTCACTTCCCGCCCGGCCTGTCATACGCCCTCGGTCGGGGACGCGCCGGCAAATACCTCGTGGCTATCGTGGGAGAGAGACACACGCTCGCACCGTCGGGGTTGAAGAGCGGGCCGGGCGTACGCCGCCCATGGAACGACGGGCCTTCCTCGCCGCCGCCGGGGCGGCGACCGCCTCGCTGGCCGGGTGTGTGGACGGCGAGGAGACGGGGAACAACACCACGACGACGCGCACG
Source organism: Halomarina litorea (assembly GCF_024227715.1). NCBI lineage: Archaea > Methanobacteriati > Methanobacteriota > Halobacteria > Halobacteriales > Natronomonadaceae > Halomarina > Halomarina litorea. The sequence continues at coordinate 63,100 of NZ_CP100448.1, forward strand.
AACCCGACGAGTACGGTGACCGTCTCCTTCGAGGTGCCGCCGCTCGGGTCGAACCGCCCCGTCCCGGAGCAGTACGCCTGCACGGGCGAGAACGTCTCCCCGGAGGTGGCACTCGTCGAAATCGGCAACGAGGCCGAGTCGGTGGCGGTCTCGCTCCACGACGCGGACGCGGACGACGCCCTCCACTGGTCGGTGTGGGGCATCGGCACCGACCTGCCGCGCCTGCCCGAGTCGCTCCCCCGTGACCCGGAGGTGCGCCTCTCGGAGGTGACCCCCAACGAGAACTTCGACGCGACAGTGTTCCAGGGCCGGAACTACCGCGACGAGGTGGGCTACTACGGCCCCTGCCCCCCAGAGGGCGAACGGCACACCTATCTGTTCACCGTCTCCGCCCTCGACACGACACTGGACCTCGAACCCGGGGCCTCGCCCGACGCCTTCCGGGAGGCACTGGAGGGGAGCGTCGTCGGGCGGGCGTCCGTCGGAACGTTCTTCGAGCGCTGAGGCGGTGTGCGCGGGGGCCGGAGACCCCACTGTGACGCCCTCGCACCGCCCCGCGTGGTTCGCACGCTTTTTCCCGCTGGACGGGTAAGGTGGGACAGAATGCTATCGAAGGGCTGTGAACAGTGCGCCGAGGGGGGGAAGATGGTCCTGTTCGTCTACGGCTACTGCGACCAGCGCGACTGTTTCTACTGCCCGCTCGGTGAGAACCGCAAGAACGTCACCGACGTGTACGCCAACGAGCGACTGGTCGAGTCCGACGAGGACGTCATCGAGGAGGCCAAACGGATGGACGCTCTCGGCACCTCCATCACGGGCGGCGAACCGCAGGAGGCCATGGAGAAGACCTGTCGGTACCTCCGCCTCCTCAAAGACGAGTTCGGCGAGGACCACCACACCCACCTCTACACCGGCATCACGGGCGGGCGCGAGAATATGCGCCGCCTGAGCGAGGCCGGCCTCGACGAGATTCGCTTCCATCCCCCCTACGAGCAGTGGGGCGACCTCCACGGCACCGAGTGGGAGGACATCCTCTACGTCGCCCGCGAGGAGGGTCTCACCCCGGCCTTCGAGATTCCGGGCATCCGCGGCGAGACGGAGTTCCTCGACTTCCTCGACGAGGGGGCCGCCGATTTCTGTAACGTCAACGAGTTCGAGATGTCCGACGGAAATTATCGGAGAATGCAGGAGGAGGGCTTCGAACTCCGCGAGGGGCACATGAGCGCCGTCGAGGGCTCCCACGGCGTCTTAGAGGAGATGGGCGACCACCCGAAGGTGTACTTCTGTACGTCCGTGTTCAAGGACGCCGCCCAGCACCGCAACCGCCTGAAACGGATGGCGAAGAACATCCGCCGGGAGTTCGACGAGGTGACCGACGACGGCACCCTCGTCTACGGGAAGACGTGGCTCACCGAGGACCAACTGCAGGCACTCGGCGTCCCCGAGGAGTTCTACGTCGTCAAGTCCGACCACGTCGAACTGGCGTGGTGGATTCTGGAGGAGATGGTGGAGACCGGTGACGCCGAGAAAGGCGAAATCGTCGAGCAGTATCCCACCTACGACGGCACCGTCGTCGAGCGGACGCCGCTGGCCTGAACCGCGAATCGAACGCGACGACGAGGCGGTCGGCTCGGGGTGGGTGTCGTGTCGACTCCCGTCCGACGCAGGGCCACCACCGATACGTCCGCCTCCCTTCCTCACCGTATGGACCGCATCGAACTCACCGGCGACGACGAGGGGAAGGACGTGCTGAGCCCCGACGGCCAGTTGCTCGGGCGTATCGCCCGCGTCGAGGACGGGACGGCCACCGTCGAGACGGACCCGGCGGCGGACGACCCCGTCCTCACGCAACTCGGCTGGGCGAACGACTCGGGCGAGACGTTCCCGCTTCAGTCCCAGCAGGTGGCGGAGGTGACCGACGACGGCGTGTGGGTCCACGACCTGTAGTCGCGTGGCCTATCCGGGGTCACTTCAAGGTCAGTCACGTGCAGGGCCACCGATGAAGCGGGTTTCGCACCCACTACCGAGTGTAATGTCGACACGAACGGACATCACCGAGGACGACGAGGGGAAGAAAGTGGTCGGTCCCGACGGCGAGGAGATCGGCCGCATCACCGCCGTCGAACACGGGACCGCACACGTGGACCCGGACCCCGGTATCACCGACACCGTCATGTCGAAACTCGGGTGGGGCGACGCCGACGAGGACACCTACCCCCTGCAGGAGGCCTCCGTCGAGTCCATCACGGACGACGAGGTCCGCCTGCGCGACTTCTCGGGCGGGCGCACCTCCCGGTAGAACCGACCGACGTCGACCAGCACCCGATTTTTCGAGCACACCAATGGACACAGACATCGGTACGGCGACGATTCGCTACGAGACCCCCGAGGGTCACACGGAAGAACGGGTCGACAACGAACGCATCGCCTTCGTGGACGACCACTGGGTCGTCTGGGAGGAGAGCGAGGAGGGCGACGGCGGCACCGTCCGGCGCATCCCGCGCGACCGGGTGTACGCCGTCGAACGCGACGTCGAGGAACTGGAGAGTACGGTCCAGAGCCTCCTCGACGAGGCGGCCTCCCGCCTCGGGTAGTCAGCCCTCCTCGTTCTCCAGCATCTCTAAGTCTCCCACGATGTCGTAGGGGTCGTCGCCCGAGCGGATCCCTTCGAGCATGACGAACGCCCGTTTCGGCGAGAGGAAGTGCTTGGCGACGGCCCTGCCGAGGGGAGTCGGCGACGCCCCCTCAATGAAGCCGTAGTCGAGGAGTTTCCCGAGGGCGTGTTTCGTGGGGATGGAGCCGATCATGCGGTCGTTGAGTCGCTTCGCCCCGCTCCCGGCGACGACGATGTTGGCGAGGGTCTCTTCCACTGCGGCCCCCTCGTCGTAGGGCGTCATCACCGACTCCATCTCGCCTTTCAACAGTTTGAACGCCACCTCGTCCTCGGTCATCTCCATCGAGTTGTGGTAGACGGCGTCCGGTTCGACGAGGACGTACACCGTCCCCTTGTCGTGGTAGTCGGGCCGCCCGGCGCGCCCGAGCATCTGCTCGAACTCCTGAACGGTGAGCCACTCGATGCCCATCGCCAGCGTGTCGAAGAGGACCTGCGAGGCGGGGAAGTCCACCCCGGCGGCCAGCGCAGCGGTCGTGACGACGGCCGCCAGATCCTGGTCCGCGAACATCCGTTCGACCTGCTTGCGGCGGCCGTAGTCCAGTCCCGCGTGGTACGGCGCGGAGTCGTACTGGAGTTTCCGCGATATCTCGTGACAGCGCCGGCGGGAGTTGGTGAAGATGATGGTCTGGCCCCGGTAGCCCTTCGAGGACTTCGCGTCGAACGCCCGCTTGACCAGTTTGTCCTCGATGTCGAGTTTCTCCTGTCCGTCGGCGAACGTAACGTGGCGTTCGATGGGGACGGGTCGCTCCTCGAACTCGACGAGCGTCGCCTCCAGCCCGCGCGCGAGTTGTGCGGGGTTGCCCACCGTCGCCGAGAGGTACACCCACTGGGTGTCGTTCTTCCGACGCTCACGGGCGTCGCCCGTTCGCGCGTCCCGGGACGCCTCCGTCGTCCCGCGCTCCGTGTAGTCTTTCAGCCGCGAGATGAGACCGTCCAGCCGGTGCCCGCGTTCCTGTTCGCCGAGGGTGTGCACCTCGTCGATGACGACGGTGCCGATGTCGCCCAGATTCCGCCCGGTTCGGAGGGCGTGGTCGATACCCTCGTAGGTGCCGACGATGACGTCCGCTCCCGCGTCGAAGCGCGCGCCGTCGTCGCGGATGCGCGAGGCCCCCACCCGGATGGTCACGTCCGCGAGGTGGCCGTACTTCTCCTCGAACTGCTCGTGTTTCTGGTTGGCGAGGGCGACCAGCGGGACGAGAAAGAGCATCTTCCCCTTCCCCTTCAGCACGCGGTCGATGCCCGCGAGTTCGCCCACGAGGGTCTTGCCCGTCGCGGTGGCGCTCACGACGAGCTGGTCGCGCCCGTCGAGGAGGCCGTTCTCCACCGAGAGGCTCTGGACAGGGAGCAGGGTGTCGAAGCTCTCCGTCACCTGCGACTTGAGCTTCGGGTGGAGGTCGAGCGTCTCCGTCGACACCAGTTCGATGTCGTCCGTGGTGGCCGAAATCTCGTCGAACTTCGTCAGGTCAGGGTCGAGGCGGCCCTTCAGGAGGTTGACGATGCGCTCTAAGTCCTGCACCTCGAGCAGGAGGTCCTCCAGTCGCTTTCGCGCCCCCGAGCGCATGTTCCGGTAGTCCAGTTCGCGTTCGAGTTCCCGCTTGGCGCAGTCCGGGCAGATGTGCTCGTCGTCGGCCTTGATGGCCGTCTCGCTCGTCAGCGGCGAGTACCGCCCTGCCCCGGCGCAGTACCGGCAGGTGCGGACGACCTTCGCCTCTAGCTGGTAGCCGTCGAGCATCTCGCGGACCCGGTCGCGCATCGCGGGAGAGGTCTGCTCGGAGATGCGGATGCGCGAGGCCCGCCGGGCGAGTTCGACGAACTGGTCGGGGCTGCGCAGGTCCTCGTCGGACCCCTTCTTCACCCGGAGGCGCGCGGGCCGGGGGCCGGCGTCGGTGTCCTTCAGTTCGAGGACGCCGTGGAGCACCCGCTGGCCGTCGCGCTCGACGGCGACCGTGAAGTCGTCGCGCCGCTCGTGGATGAAGAGCGTATCGACGCTGGCGACCTGCTGTGACACGTTGTCGGTAGTATTCGGTCGTGCTACTTGACTCGCCCGGAACACCGGCTAGCATACCCTAGGGAGTTCGTGGAGGTGGTCGGCGATGTGGAGACAGACAGCAGTACTGGGACCGTTCAGAACGCCCAGAAAGCCCTCGTGTGCTCGGCTCGGGCGGTCCCCTCGCCTCCCCGGTACTCGCGCGACGAGACGCGCTCGCGGCGCGTCCTCACCGCGGACAGTGGACTACTCGTCCAGCAGGCGAATCTCGTCGTCGCCGTTGGGAACCGCACAGAGGAACGCGCCCGGTTCGTCGCCCTCGTTGCGGTACCAGTGGACGGTTCCGGCGGGGATGAACAGCGAGTCGCCCGCTTCCACTGTGTGCTCTTCGTCGCCGAGGCCGACGACGTACTCGCCGGAGAGGACGTACTGCTCGTGTTCGACCTCGTTGGTGTGTTTCGGTACCGACGCGCCGGGGTCGAGCGTGAACCGGCGAATGGCGAGGTTCGGTGCGCCGTCCGCCGGACTGACGAGGACGCCCTTCGCCATGCCCTCTGCGGCCCCCACGGACTCGTACTCGACCTCCTCGGCGCGGCGGACCAGCGGCTCTGTGGACGGGTCGCGTTCGCGCTCGCTGTCGCTCATACCCGGAGGTACACCGGGCGAGCCCAAAACGGTGTCTCCGACCCGCGGGCAGGAGAACGGGGGTGTCGGAAGTCGTCGCCCCGGCACGGGCCCTTAAGCCCGTCCGGCCCCGAGTACTACCATGCGAAGCTTCCGTATCGGGAGCGTGTTCGGCATTCCCATCCAGCTGGACCTGACGTTCCTGCTGGTCCTGCCGCTGTTCGCGTACATCATCGGCACGCAGACGGGGCTGTGGGTCGATACGCTCAACTCCGTCTTCGGCACGGACATCGCTCTCGGCGGCCTCGCGAACGGTGGCACGTCGTTCGTCCTCGGGACGGCGGCCGCGCTCGGCCTGTTCGCGAGCGTCCTCCTGCACGAACTGGGCCACTCCGTCGTGGCGATGCGCTACGGGTTCCCCATCGCCTCCATCACGCTGTGGCTGTTCGGCGGCATCGCCCAGCTGACCGAGATGCCCGAGGACTGGAAGCAGGAGCTCTACATCGCCATCGCCGGTCCAGTCGTGAGCGTCGGCCTCGGCGTCGGCCTCGCCGCCCTCTTTCTCGTCCTCCCGGGCGGGACGGTCGCCGGGAGCGCCCTCCTGTTCGTCGTCGGCTACCTCGCCATCACGAACCTCGCGCTCGCGGGGTTCAACCTCCTGCCCGGCTTCCCGATGGACGGCGGGCGGGTCCTCCGGGCGCTCCTCGCGCGCACCCGACCGTACGCGCAGGCGACCCAGATAGCCGCGGAGGTGGGCAAGGCGTTCGCGCTCCTGCTCGGTCTCGTCGGCCTGTTCGTCGGGTTCAACATCTTCCTCATCGGCGTCGCCTTCTTCATCTACATCGGGGCGTCCTCGGAGGCCCAGCAGACCATCACGAAGGCCGCCTTCGAGGGCGTACAGGTCAGGGACGTCATGACGCCCGCCGACCGGGTGACGACGGTGCCCGCGACGGCGAGCGTCTCGGACCTCGTGGAGACGATGTTCCGCGAGCGACACACCGGCTATCCCGTGACGCGTGACGGGCGCGTCGTCGGTCTGGTCACGCTGGAGGACGCGAAACGCGTCAAGGAGGTCGAACGCGACGCCTACCGCGTCGAGGAGGTGATGACTACCGACCTCATCACCGTCGATCCCGACGAGGACGCGATGGACGCCCTCTCGCGCATGGGCCAACACGGCGTCGGTCGCCTGCTGGTGATGGAACGGCCGGACGTCGCGGCGGACGCGACGGGCGGGTTCGGGTGGGGGTCGGCCGCGAGTGACGCCGAGGAGTTCGACGACCCGGAGGGACTCGACGACTTCGCGGACGCGGACGCGCCGCCCGACGGGGAGTTCGTCGGCCTCATCACCCGCACCGACCTGATGACGGCCCTCGACATCATCCGGTCCAGCGGGTCGCTCGACCCTCGCGGGACCGACCGGCGGGACGCCGACGGCCCCCTCCCCGGGGCGGACGACGGGACGGCCCGCACGCCGGACGAACTGCGCTGACCGCCCTCCCCCTCACTCCTCGCCCGTCTCGTCCCCGCCGTCTTCGGGCGGGCGCTGGACGTCGATTCGCTCGCAGAGCCACGCCTCGGCCTCGTCGATGGCCTCGTCGCTCTCGGCGGTGATCTTGATGCGGTTCGGAGTCCCCTCGCGACTGGGGTACGACCCGAGGACGGCGTCCGGGAGGTCCTCGCGGGCCGTCTCCATGAACGGCGTCACGTCACTCTCCGGGAGCGGCGTGTGGAGGGTCCGGGAGCGGACCTCCCCGGTGAACTCGTCGGCCACGTCCGCGAACATCGCCTTCATCTCGCGGGGGATGCCGGGGACGACGTAGACGTTCTCCACGACACACCCCGGCGAGAGGCCGTCACCGTTGATGAGCGCGCGTGCCCCCTCGGGGAGGGACGCGTGACGCTCGACGTTCACCCGGACGTCGCGGTCCGGGTTGGCCTCCTGATAGGCGGCGACGCTCCGTTCGATGTCCGCGCGCGCCTCCTCGTCGACCGCGAGCGGGCGGTCGAAGGCGGCGGCGACGCCGTCCATCGTCACGTCGTCGGGCGTCCCGCCGAGGCCGCCGGTGACGACGACGGCGTCGAACTGCCCGGCGAACGTGCGGACGTACTCCGCGATGGTGTCGACCTCGTCGGGGACGACGGTGATGCGCTCGACCGACACCCCCCGGTCGGTCAGTTGACGGGCGAGCCACGTCGCGTTCGTGTTCTCGATGTCGCCGGCGAGCAACTCGTCGCCGACGGTGAGCAGGGCCGCGTTCATGCACTGTCCTCACGCGTTCGCCGGTTAGCCGTTTCCCTCCGGACGGTCCGGTCGACCCGGGCCGACCGCCCGTCAGAGCAGGCGTCGCAGGATTCGAAGCGGCAGGGTCACGACGAAGATGACGAGGTCGATGACGCTCCTGAGCAGCGACCGGACGGCGCCGACGATGAGTGGCATGTCCGACCGGACGCGGACGGGAGAGGTAGTCGGTACCCCTGCACCAGCAAGCGACGGCGAGAGGGCGGCATCGGCCGGAGCGGGGCCCGTCAGTTCACGTCCGCGTGCGGACGTGCCGTTCGTACTGTGGCACCGCCGTCCAGTAGTACATCAACCCGGCGTACCCGAGGATACACAGCCACGTGAGCGCGACGACGGTAATCGGTTCCGAGAGTGTCACCATGGTCGACACCGGTCGGGGCCGAACGTGACCGTGGTTGCTAGGTATTGAGTCCCCACCCGGCGCGGCGGCTACACCCGTTCACTCGACCCCGCAGGCGGTGGCCGGACGTGCAGTCCTGGACCGCGCGAGTCGGGAGAGGGCTTGCAGTTCCAATCTCACCCGTCGGTCCCAGTGGCGGCAGGTATCGCCCGAATCGGCGTCGGTCGGCAGCGGACGGCGACCTCGAACCCTCGCGTCGGGCCTTCGTGCGCACACCGAAAGGGTATGCAGCGACCTGCCGTCACTAGAAGTATGACGTTCGCCCGCGCTGGGACCAGTGGGCGGGTCACCGACCACCTCGACTCCGACCGGACCGTCGACGACCCGACCGACGCGGACCGGTACGTCGACGTCCGACACTACCCGGGTCAGGTCCACCGAATCGACGTAGACGCAGTGAACGAGAACCACGAACTCCGGACCGTTCCCGCCGGACGCGTCCACGAGGTCGCCGTCTGGAGCGACGGTGACCGGGAGCGAGTTCTCGGACCGTACGAGGGCTGTCGACGCGCCTGCGAGGTGGCCGTCGACCTCGCCGAACAGGAGCGTCTCCCGCTTCGCGACGTCGTCCCGCGACTCGTCCCGGACGACGACACCCGCGAGCAACGTCGCCGCGAGGGTCGCTGGCCACCGCACCGCGACGAGGCCCGGGAGTTCCGCGCCGAACTCCCGGACGACCTGCAGATCAGCCCGGACGACCACGACATCTCCGTCCGCATCTCGATCGACCCCGACCCGAACCCCCCGTCCGGCGACGACGTCCCCCTCGATGGCTACGCGGACACCTACGACGTGTTGCTCACCCACAACACCTCTCCCTACGAGGTCATCGAACAGATCGAGGAGCGCGTCGAGTCCCGCCGGGACGCCATCGACACCGCCGTCGACACGGCCCGCGAGCGCGAGTGGGCCGTCTACACCCGGATGGCGAGCCCCTCGACGGGGTCCTGACCGGTTCGGAGGACAGTCACGGCCGGCGGACGCCGGGCGTCACGTCTTTACGTCCAGCCCGTGGCTCCCCGATATGGCAACCACGGTCGTCGGACGACTCCCGGCCGACGAGTTCGCCCTCTCAGCAACGCTTCGGGCAGTTCCCGACGTGGCCTTCCGTGCGGAGCGGGTCATCGAAGCCGGCGGCGACACCGTGATGCCGCTGCTCTGGGCCCACGTCGACGACGGCACGCTCGACGGGTCGGAACTCACCGAGGCACTGCGCGAGGACCCGACCACCGACGGCGTGACGCTCCTCGGTGACTTCGACGACGAGTGGCTCTACCGGATGCACTGGACCGGCCACGTCGAACTGCTCGTCCACATGATCACGCAGTCGAAGGCGACGGTCCTCCGTGCCAGCACCGTCGGCAACCAGTGGGAACTGCGCGTGCTCTACCCGAATCGCGAGTCCCTCTCCTCGACGTACGACTTCTGTGAGGCGCACGGTCTCACCTTCGACGTCCAGTCGGTCAGCGAGATGGACGTGACTCCCAGTGGTCGTTACGGCCTCACCGACCCGCAGTACGAGGCGCTCGTGACGGCCCGCGAGGCGGGATACTTCCAGGTGCCACGCGGGGCGAGCCTCGACGACCTCGCCGACGACCTCGGCGTCTCCCATCAGGCGCTCTCCGAACGCATCCGGCGCGGGACGGACGTACTCGTGGGGGAGGCGCTGCTCACGCAACCGAACGACGAGTGAAGCGGACGGGCCGGTCACCCCGCCCGTGAGTGGCGTTTCGAGACGGTCGAGTGCGAGAATCGAACCCCACTCGCTCGCTGCGTTCGCTCCCTGCTTCGATTCTCGGTCGGAGCTACACGAAACTTCGGTGTGTCCGCTCGCGGTGCTCCTGACGGAGCACACGCTCGCGAGAGGGTGGAGTTTCGAGAAGGTCCAGGTGCGAGAATCGAACCCGCGTCTCAGCCTCCACAAGGCTGAAGGATGGTCCACTACCCCAACCCGGACACACCTCATCCTACCACAGTTCGACTCAAAAACGTTGCGACTCGGGGGGACCGGCCGTGCGTCGCGAACCCGTGCGGTTCCCTCACACGACCGATTGAGGTCGAAACGACCGCCCGTGCTACCGCCGCCTATGCACACGACTGGCGGCGCCGCTGGCGGGTCGTAGACGAAAGGGAGACGGCGAGGAGGGCGCCCGAGCGTCAGAAGACGCCGGGGGCCAGCACGTAGCTGAACAGCATCGCGAGGATGCCGGTCAGGACGCCGTAGTACAGCAGCGGGATGAGTTCGAGGCGAATCACGCGGCCCTCCTCGCCGACGAGGCCGACGACGGCGAGTGCCGCGACGACGTTGTGGACGGCGATGAGGTTCCCGATGGCCCCGCCCACCGCCTGCGCGCCGAGCAGGAGGGTGTGCGAGACGCCGAGTTCACTGGCGACGCTGTACTGGAACGTCCCGAACAGGATGTCGCTGACCGTGTTCGACCCCGCGAGGAACGCGCCGAGGGCGCCGACGAACGCCGCGAAGAACGGGTAGACCCCGCCCGCGAGGTTGGCGGTGACCCCCGAGAGCAGGAGCAACATGCCCTCGCCGCTCGTCGCGTCGGCGGACTGGAGCATGATCTGAACCGTCGCGACGGCGAACAGGAGTGCCACGACGGCGGGCGCGATCTTCTCTATCGTCTCCGTCCACGCGTTCTTGACCTCGCGGCCGTCCATCCGGTGGAGACCGATGGTCAGGAGGTGGACGAAGGCGAACACCGCGCCGGGCAGGTAGAGCACGGCGATGGAGTCTTCGAGGCCCGTCCCGAGGATGTCGCTCCAGACGAGGACGCCGTGGGTCTGCAGAAAGTTCGTCAGTGGCGTCCAGACTCGCGTGAGGACGAGCAAGACCGCGAGCAGGAGGTAGGGAAACCACGCGAGACCGAGCGACATCGGGGGCGACCGGTCGACGACTTGCCCCCCGTCTGCGGCGACCGTCGTCCCGCGGGAACTGGACTCGCCGGGGGCGATGTCGCCGACCCAGTGGTCGGGCCACTGCGCCTGCGGGCCGAAGTCCCACTCCTCGTCGGGGTGGAAGTAGCCGGCTTTCAGCGCACCGACGGTGATGACCATGCCGACCATCGACCCGATGAGGCCGGGGAAGGCGGGCCCGAGGTAGGTGGCGGTGAGCCAGTAGGGCACCGAGAAGGCCGCCCACGCGAACAGCGTGAGGGGCAGCACTTCCAGGGCGGGCCGGATCGAGCGTTCCTCGCCGAAGAAGCGCGTCATCATGGCGACGCCGATGAACGGCAGGAGGACGCCGACGATGACGTGGTAGGTGGCGGCCCACGCGGCGATTTCGGCGACCCACGCGGCGACGCTGGCGAAGTCACCCTGCGTGGTGACCTCCTGTTGGATGCGCGAAACGTCCGAGAACACGTCGCGCATCCCGATGATGAGCGGCGTCCCGACCGCGCCGAAGGTGATGGCCATCAGGTTGCCCGTCAGGGCGACCGTGACGGCCGCCAGCGGCGGGAAGCCGAGACCGACCAGCAGGGGGCCGACGATGGCGGCGGGCGTCCCGAACCCGGCGGCCCCCTCGATGAACGACCCGAGGAGGAAGACGAGCAGGACGACCTGCACGCGCCTGTCCTCGCTGATGGAGACGAACCCCTGGTTGATGGCCTCGAAGGCGCCCGTCTCCTTCAGCGTGTAGAGGAGCAGGATGGCCCCGAAGACGATCCAGAGGATGTTCGTGGCGGTGATGAACCCGAGTATCGAGGACGCGGCGATCCACGTCGGGGACATCCCCCAGTAGACGCCCGCGCCGATGGCGACGAGCCACGCGACGGGCATCGCCCGCGTCGCCGGCCAGTAGAGGCCGACCATGAGCACCGCGATGGTGATGAGCGGTGACAGCGCGACGAGGATGTCGACGGCGCTAGCCATCTTGCCTCCACGAAGGCGAGTCGTTCACTTGGCGACACGACGACGACCGGACACGTACTCGGCGACACATATGGCGACGTGGGTCGTACTACCACGCCATACATAAAAGACAGTGTAGAACCAACAATTGCGTCCCAACTTTCGTTATAAATAAATGATTATGATAGATTTCACGGTAAGATGCAACATACCACGTTTTCCGGCCGACCGTGCCGGTTCCGGCGGCCCATCCACGCCGTTTTTAGCCCGTCACCGAGTACGTCCGGCCACGCGTGGCCATCACGGACAAGATATACCTGAAGAACCACCGACAGCTCGCCTCCCAGCTCGAGGTGAACATCCCGAAGGGGGCGTTCAAGGGCGCGACGCTCGACTTGCTCTTCCAGGGCGAGGGATTGGAGAAGCTCGACGAGGCCACCCGCGAACGGGTGCTCGACTTCGCGACGGACTTCCTCGACTGCGACTGCGAGGCCAACCCGCACTGCGGCCACCCCGAACGCAAGTTTATGCGCTACCTGCTGGAACTGCGCGAACAGGGCCTCGGCCCGGACGCCATCGTCGACGTGATGAGCGACGACTACATGCTGTACGCCTACCCCGGCGACGTGCTCTCCTTCCTCGACGACTCGGTGCGCACGCTCGAAGCCATCGAGGACCTCGCGAACGTCGAGGGGAACCGCGAGGCGGCGAACGAGGCGGGCGAGCGAAAGCGGCGGCTCTCCTGAGAATCAGCCCAGTCGGAACGTGTCGTCGCCCTCGGTCGAGTCGAGGTCCTCGAGGTTGATGACCTCCTCCTCGTCGTACTCCTCTAACTGCTGTGAGAGCGACGTCACGTAGCGTTTGTACTCGTCTAGCTGCTCGCGGAGGTGGTCGGCCTCCAGTTCGAGGCGCTCGTGTTCCCGGATGAAGCTCTTCGGCACCTCCACCTTCGGCGGGAAGCTCTCTGCGTCCTCGTCGCCCTCGTCGTACTCGTGTTCGGGGACAACACGCACCTGGCCGTCGTGGGCAACGAGCGTGTCGACGTAGTCGCGGAAGACGGCCGACAGCGAGATGTCGCGCTGTTCGGCGATGTCCCGCAACGTCTCGAAGACGTCCTCGTTGACACGGAAGGAGATGGTCTTGTTCTTGTTGCCCATGCTACCGTGGAATTGCAACCGCGGCCACTTAACCGTTCGTCAGACGCTCGCACGCGCCGGACCACTCCCCCCACCTCGACTCACCGCCGGAGGAACGGCACCAGCGCGGTGGCGAGTTTGTTCTCGGCCCGGCGGAGGTGCTCCTCGGCGGTCCGTCGCTCGACGCCGACTGCCTCGGCGACGGCGGCCGTCGACGTTTCGCGTGGAATCTCGTAGTATCCCCGGTCGTAGGCAGTCGTGAACACCTCCCGCTGGCGTTCCGTCAGCGGTGGGAGCGCGTCGTCGAGCGTCAGCAGGGGCGCGTCCTGCGAGACGGCCGATACCTCCCGCTTCGACTCGACGGACACGTCGTGGCCGTCCGCGACGAGGTCACGGTAGCAGGCCGTCAGCGCCTCGTGGCGGAGCGCGAGGAGGCGACAGAACTTCGCTCCGTCGGCGTACCGGAGCGGCGGCAACAGCAGGCAGTCGTGTCGTTCGAGGTATCGCTCGATGGTCCTCGACTCCCGTTCCCGGAGACACGCCCCGGTCACAACGACCAGTTCGTCGGTGTCCCGGAGCAGGTCCTGGACGCCGACGAGTGCTCGGACCCGTTCGAGTGTCGCCTCGGCCGCCCCGCCGACGACGTGCAGGAGGTCACAGTGGTCGTTACACCACAGTTCGATGCGCGCGTCGGTCCCCCGGGTCGCCGCCGCGTACGTTCCCGATTCCCGGATTCGGAACGTCGCTTCGTACATAAATACCCCTCCGTGGGGAGGGTCGAAGTCCTTTGTGACGCGGTAGCTAGGTGTTATACGATGACCGACCAGAGCGACGGGACCGGCCGAACTATCGGTGGCGTCGGCGAACCGAGCGAGCAGTGGCGCCGGTATCAGGGGTCGCCAACTGGCACCGACGTCGAGTGCAAGGGCTGGCGGCAGGAGGCGGCCCTCCGCATGCTCAACAACAACCTCGACCCGGAGGTGGCAGAACGCCCCGAGGACCTCGTCGTCTACGGCGGGACCGGTCGCGCCGCCCGGTCGTGGGACGCCTACGACGCCATCCTCGCCGAACTGCGCGAACTGGAGGACGACGAGACCCTCCTGATTCAGTCCGGCAAGCCTGTGGGTCGCTTCACCACCCACGAGATGGCCCCCCGGGTGCTCATCGCCAACTCCAACCTCGTGGGGAAGTGGGACGACTGGAAGCACTTCCACGAACTGGAGGCGAAGGGGCTCATCATGTACGGGCAGATGACCGCCGGGTCGTGGGCGTACATCGGGACGCAGGGCATCCTCCAGGGGACCTACGAGACGCTGGCGGAACTCGCCCGCCAGCACTACCCCGGGAACGACGCCCTGCGCGGGAAGGTGGTCGTCACCGCCGGACTGGGCGGGATGGGCGGCGCGCAACCGCTGGCGGTGACGATGAACCACGGCGTCTGCATCGCCGCCGAGGTGGACGAGCGACGCATCGACCGGCGCATCGAGACGCGCTACTGCATGGAGAAGGCGGACTCGCTGGACGAGGCCATCGACCGCGCCCGCGAGGCCGCCGCCGCGGGCGAACCGTACTCCGTCGGCGTCCCGATGAACGCCGCCGACATGCTTGAGGGGATGATAGAACGGGGGTTCACGCCGGACGTGGTCACCGACCAGACGAGCGCCCACGACGAACTGGCGGGCTACTACCCGTCGGGGTACTCGGTGGCGGAGGCCGACCGCCTGCGCGAGGAGGACCCCGACCGCTACGTCGAGGAGAGCCTCGACACCATGGCCCGTCACGTCCGGGCCGTCCTCGACCTGCAGGCGGCGGGTGCGGTCGCCTTCGAGTACGGCAACAACATCCGCGGGCAGGTCGAGGAGCACCGCGACATGACTACTGCGTTCGACTTCCCCGGGTTCGTCCCCGCCTACATCCGTCCGCTGTTCTGCGAGGGCAAGGGTCCCTTCCGGTGGGCGGCGCTCTCGGGGGACCCCGCGGACATCCACCTGACCGACGAAGCGGTAAAGGAACTGTTCCCCGAGAAGGCGCACCTCCACCGCTGGATAGACCTCGCACACGAGGAGGTCGAGTTCCAGGGGCTCCCCTCGCGGGTGTGCTGGCTGGGGTACTCGACCGACGACGGCGGTGTCACGGAGCGCGCCCGCTTCGCCCTCCGCATCAACGAACTGGTCCGGGACGGGGAGATCTCGGCACCGGTCGTCGTCACCCGTGACCACCTCGACGCGGGGAGCGTCGCCTCCCCGCACCGCGAGACGGAGGCGATGCGCGACGGTTCCGACGCGATTGCCGACTGGCCCATCCTCAACGCACTGCTCAACTGCGCGGCGGGCGCGGACATCGTGAGCGTCCACGACGGCGGGGGGGTCGGCATCGGCAACGCCCTCCACTCGAACAACCACGTCGTCCTCGACGGGTCGGACCTCGCCGCCGAGAAGGCCCGCCGGGTGTTCACCACCGACCCCGGCATGGGCGTGGTCCGTCACGCCGACGCTGGCTACGAGGAGGCACTCGCGGAGGCCGACCGCTCTGCCGTCCCCGTCCCGATGCGCGACCGCGGCTACGAGTGATGGCGGGCGCGTTCACCACCGCCGACTTCGACTGGGTCGGCACGTCGACGGACCCGAACGACGAACAGTTCGGCGACGTCGTGGAGCACACCACCCCCAGAGACGCGGCCGGGTACGACGCACTCCTCGTCGGCGAACCCTACGACGGCGCGGTCATCGGGCGCCGAGGGGCGAGCGAGGGACCGCACGCCCTGCGCGCGGCACTCGCGGGGAGCAAGACCCACCACTTCTGGGCGGGTCCCGCGAGGGGAATCGGCGACCTCGGGGACGTGGCGGCACTCGACGACTCTCACGAGACGGTCCGTGAGACACAGCGTGCCGTCCGCGAGGCGGCCGAACGGGTCCACGCCCTCGACGCCCTCCCGGTCTTCCTCGGGGGCGACAACTCCCTCACCTACCCGAACGCCGCCCCCCTCCTCGACCGGGGAAGCCTCGGCGTCGTGAACCTCGACGCCCACCTCGACGTCCGCGAGGTGCGCGGGGACGCCACCAGCGGGACGCCCTACCGTCAGTTGTTCGAGGTGGGCCTCGACGCCTACGCCTGTCTCGGCGCGCGCCACTTCGAGACGTCCACGAGATACCACGAGTTCGTCGAGGACCGGGGCGGGACGGTCCTCACCGCCGGGAGCGTCGGCGCTGACCTCGACGGGGCCGTCGAACGGGTGCGCGAGGCGATGGCCGACGTCGAACACGTGTACGTCAGCGTCGACCTCGACGTCCTCGACGCGGCCCACGCGCCGGGGGTGAGCGCGCCGACGCCGGGCGGCCTGACGACCCGCGAACTGTTCCGCCTGCTCTCCCGTCTCGCCCGTGCCCACCGAATCGCGGGCTTCGAGGTGGTCGAGTGCGCCCCGCCGCGGGACCGCGAGGACCTGACGGCGCGGGCGGGGGCACGGGCGATTGCCCACTTCCTAAGTGGGTACGCCGAGGGGGAGGGACAATGCTAGTCGCCCACGGAGCCAGCGAGGTCGTCGTCGCTCCCGGTGAGGTACTCGAAGACGCGGCACTCGCCGTCGAGGGCGGACGGGTCGTCGCCGTCGGCCCGACCGCCGAGGTGGTCCGCGAGCACCCGCCCGAGAACGCGGAGCGAGCCATCGACGCCGGCGGGAAGACGGTCATGCCGGGGTTCGTCGACTCACACACGCACGCCCTGTTCGCGGGCGACCGCTCGGACGAGTTCGCCGCCAAGTTGCGTGGGGAGTCCTACGGAGACATCCTCGCGGCGGGCGGGGGCATCCTCCGGACGGTGCGGTCGGTCCGCGAGGCCAGCGACGAGGAACTCCTCGGGAACCTGCTCTCCCACCTCGACGTGATGCTCGCCAACGGGACGACGACGGTGGAGGTGAAGTCCGGGTACGGACTGGACCGCGAGACGGAACTGCGGATGCTCGACGTCCTCGCCCGCGCGAACCGGGAACACCCGGTCGACGTCGTCCCGACGTTCATGGGCGCCCACGCCGTCCCCGAGGGCCGCGACGCCGACGAGTACGCCGACGAGGTGGTGGACGACCAACTCCCGGCGGTCGCAGAGCAGGGCGTCGCGGAGTTCTGCGACGTGTTCTGCGAGGAGGGCGTCTTCTCCGTCGAGCAGTCCCGGCGCGTCCTCGAAGCGGGAGTCGAGTACGGCCTGACGCCAAAGGTCCACGCCGAGGAACTCTCCCGTCTGGGTGGAGCGCAACTCGCCGCCGAGGTGGGCGCGGCCAGCGCCGACCACCTCCTCCACGCGACCCGCGAGGACGCCGAAGCGCTGGCCGAGGCGGGCGTGACGCCCGTCTTCCTCCCCGGAACCGCCTTCGGCCTCGGCGCGGAGTACGCCGACCCCGCGCCGTTCGTCGAGGCGGGCGCGACGCCGGCCATCGCCACGGACTTCAACCCGAACTGCTTCTCGCGGTCGATGGGGTTCGCCACTACCGTCGCCTGCGTCGGGATGCGGATGGCCCCCGCCGACGCCATCGCGGCGGCCACCCACGGCGGCGCGTGCGCTCTGGACCGCGAGGGCGACGGGACCGGCACCCTGCGGGAGGGGTCGCCCGCCGACTTGCAGGTCCTCGACGCCACCTCGCACGTCCACGTCCCCTACGACTTCGACACCAACCGCGTGGAGTGCGTGGTGAAGGCCGGAGAGGTGGTCCTCGATGACTGAGCCGGTCGAACTCGACGGCGAGTCGCTCACCCCCGAGGACGTCGCGCGGGTCGCCCGCGAGGGCACGCGGGTCGAGGTGGCAGAGGACGCGCGCGAGCGGGTCCGCGAGGCCCGCGAGCGCGTGGAGGGCATCGTCGAGAGCGGCGAACCGGTGTACGGCATCAACACGGGGTTCGGCGACCTCGTGGACACCCGCATCCCGCCGGACAGGGTCGATGAACTCCAGACGAACCTCGTCCGGAGCCACGCCGCCGGTGCAGGTCGGGAACTCGAAGTCGAAGAGGTACGGGCGCTGATGCTCACGCGAATCAATGCCCTCGTGAAGGGCTACTCCGGCGTCCGCGAGGTGGTAGTCGACCACCTGCTCGCCCTGCTGAACGGGTCGGTCCACCCCGTCGTGAAGTCGCGAGGGAGCCTCGGAGCCAGCGGTGACCTCGCCCCGCTGGCGCACATGTCGCTCGTCCTCCTCAGGGAGGGGGAGGCCGACACGCCCGACGGTCGACTGTCGGGGGCCGAGGCCCTCGCCCGAATCGACTGCGACCCGCTCACCCTCCGGGCGAAGGAGGGACTGGCGCTCATCAACGGCACCCAGTTGACCGTCGGACTGGCCGCACTCGCCGTCGTGGACGCCGAACGCCTCTGCCGGGCGGCGGACGCGGCGGGGGCGCTCACCGTCGAGGTGACGATGGGGACGACGGCGGCGATGGAGGCAGCCGTCCAGCGGGTGCGTCCGCACGCCGGCCAGACCGTCGCCGCCCGGAACGTCAAGCGCCTGTGCGAGGGATCGGAGATCGTCGAGTCGCACCGCAACTGCGACCGGGTGCAGGACGCCTACTCCCTCAGGTGCGTCCCGCAGGTCCACGGCGCGGTCCGGGACGCCGTCGCCCACCTCCGGGAGGCCGTCGAAGTGGAACTCAACAGCGCGACGGACAACCCCCTCGTCTTTCCGGCGGAGTCGGTCGACCGCCGCACGTCGGGGACGGACGCCGCCGACGTGGTGTCGGGCGGGAACTTCCACGGCGAACCGCTCGCGCTCCGTCTAGACTACCTCACGAGCGCGCTGACCGAACTCGCGGCCATCTCCGAGCGCCGGGCCGACCGCCTGCTGAACCCCCACGTCCAGGAGGAGTACCTCCCGCCGTTCCTCACGCCCGAGAGCGGCGTCCGGTCGGGCTACATGATAGCCCAGTACACCGCCGCCGCGCTGGTCAGCGAGTGCCGGTCGACCGGGCGGCCCTCGACGGACAACACGCCCGTCAGCGGCAATCAGGAGGACCACGTCAGCATGAGTGCCACCTCGGCGTTCGCGGCGCGGCGGACGCTCGCCAACGCGCGGACCGTCCTCGCCGTCGAACTCGTCTGTGGCGCACAGGCCGCCGAGTTCGTCCCCGAGGGCGAGGGGGGTCGGTTGGAACACGGCGTCGGGACGGGTGCGACCTACGAGGCGGTGCGGGAGGTGGTCCCCCGACTGGAGGCGGACCGGCCCGTCCACGCCGACATCGACGCCGCGGACGCCCTCGTGGAGACGGGGGCGCTGGAGCAGGCGCTCCGGGCGGCGATGGCCGAAGAAATCGAGTAACGGGGAACGTCGGACCTTACGCGGAGGCTTCGGACTCCGCCTCGGCGGACTCCTCGTCCAGGTCCTCCAGGGCACTGAGCGCGGCCCGGCGGTACTGCTCGAAGTCGGTCTCGGGGTAGTGCTCCTCGGCCATGCGAGCGTACTCGCCGCCCTCCTCCACGGCGTCACAGCGCTCGATGGTCCGGGTGGCCGTCTCGACGACCCAGCGGTCGCGCGTGTCGGCGTCCACCGCGGTGATGGACTCGGGGCGCAGCGAGACGTTCACGTCGCCGTCGTCCGTCTCGAACGTGCGGGGTTTGCCCACGACGGAGACGTACGTCGGCGGTTCGGCCTCGCGGAGGAAGCTCGCGGCGTCGGGCTGGTACTGCCCGGCGTACATGAAGAACGTGCCCGTCGGGTCGACGACGCGGCCCTGCCAGTACTCCGAGTCGGAGCCGACGTCCTCGGTCTCGGTGAGGGTGCCGACGGCGAACACGCGGTTGGCGCGCTCGCCGGTCGGGAGCAGCGCGTAGACGGGTGCGCGCTCCTCGTCGCTCTCCTTGAAGGTGTACGTCGAATCGTTGAACTCGGTGGCGAAGACGCGGCGTGCGACCTCGCGGGTAGGTGCTCCGGACATTTACATCGACCTCGCTTTGATGAGCGCAGCCTCTGCATCCACCGGCCCGAGGCGCTCGAACTCGTCGGCCAGCACGTAGCGGCCGAACGTCGGGCCGCGCACGCGGTAGTACGTTCCGAGGACGCCCGCCTTCATCTCGTCGGCGACGACCGACGTGTCGAGGGCGTCCATGGCCATCTCCTTCGCCTCCGCGAGGGTGATGCCCGTCAGTTCCTCGGTCATCTCCTCGTCGAAGATGACCTCGTGGACCTGCGTGCCGTCGTCCAGCACGCCCTTGATGCGGAGGTCGAACTCGCCTTCGACCTCGCCGTGTTCCGAACATCGCCCGTTCTGGAGGACGCGCGTGCAGTCCTCCTCGGGACAGCGCTTGATGAGCCCGGAGCCGCGCTGGATGTCCACCAGCGCGCCCTCCACCTCGGTCGAATCGTCGCCGACCTCGATGTCCTCGTCCAGTTTCTCGATGCTCGTCGTGCGGTTGAGCTTGACCGAGAACCGGCCCTCGTACTCGTCGGTGACGACGTTCCCGAGGCGGTAGGCCGCGCCCTCCTCCAGCTTGGGGAGTTCGCTGGTCTTGAACGAGACGAACTTGATGGTGCCCGACTCGTCGCCGAGCAGGCCCACCTGCGAGATGGAGTCGCTGCGGGGTTCCCACAGTTCGACGACCACCGCGCGGACGTCGATCCACTCCTCGTCGGCGTCGACCTCGCCGACGGGGACGAGTTCGTTGCCGCCGCCACCGCCGCCGAGTTCGTCCCGGTCGAGACCGGCCTCGTCGAGGTAGTTGTTGACGAGACTGCGCCGCGCCTCGTCGGCGGGGACCTTGTACTCGGTGACGAGGGTGTCGAGACGCTCCCGTACCTCGTCGACGGTGATGTCCAGGTGGTCTGAGAACTGCGCGTGTATCGCTTCGGCGTGCTGTTGCAGGTCTGCCATTGTCGAATTTCCGTCTCCGCGTGTTTTCGGTGGGAGACGTACGCCGGTTGGTTCTTGCCGGTATTTAAAGTGTCGTAACCGGGGTGAAAGTGAACCCGGTTGCGGTCGGAGAGGGCCGCAGACGGTCACGAGCGGTCGATTCGACGCAGTTCCACCCGAGAAGACGGCCGGTCGGGACGACCCCGACAGGGGGAGCGACGAGGGGGTTGCGGCGGGGTTTTTGTCGCCGCGTCCCGAACCCCGACCATGAGCAACCGGCGGCGCTTCGAACGCATCCTCCGGACGAAGCTCCGGTCCGCGGGTCGCCAGTACGCCGAGGCGCGCCACGCCTACGAGGCGGCCCGGAACGTCGCCGCCTCGGACCTCCCCGTCGACGAGGAGGGGCGGGCCAAAATCGTCTGTCGGCGCTACGCCGAACGGCGGGCCGTCGACCTCGACTCGGGGTTCCGGCCGGACTGTTTCGACGCCGACCACGTGGACTGTCAGGGCTGCGTCGAGGACATCCGCGACGGGCGCGTCGAGACGTGGTGAGGCGGCGCGGGTGAGCGCGAGGGACGGCCGAGACGGGGACACGGATTAGTCGGCCCCCGACGAACCCCCGCCATGCAGACCATCGCAGTCGTCCTCGCGGGCGGCGTCGGCACGCGCCTCTACCCCGCGAGTTCCGAGTCCCGCCCGAAGCAGTTCCTCTCGTTCGGCGACGGGCCCTCCCTCCTGACGCGCACCGTCGACCGGGCGAGCGAGGTGGCCGAGACGGTGTACGTCCTCACCCGCCCGGACTACGCCGAGACGGTGCCCGACCACGCCCCCGACGCGGAGGTGCTGGTCGAACCCGCCGGGCGCGACACCGGTCCCGCCCTGGTGTACGCCGCCCACCGAATCCGCGAGCGAGAGGCAGAGTGCGTCCTCCTCTGTCTCCCGAGCGACCACCACGTCGAGGGCGACTTCGCCTCCGTCGCGCGCCGGGCCTGCGAGGTGGCGGGTGAGACGGACAAACTCGTGACCCTCGGTGTCGAACCGACCCGTCCCGCCGTCGGCTACGGCTACATCAAACCCGGCGAGGACCGCGGCGACTACTACGAGGCGGCCGGGTTCTTCGAGAAACCCGACCCCGGCGCGGCCGAACGCTACCGCTACAACGGCTTCTACTGGAACGCGGGGATGTTCGCGTGGACGCCCGACGCCCTCCTCCGCGAGGCGCGGGGGACGGACCTCGACTCGCTGGTGACGGGCCTCGAATCGGGCACCGCCGAACGGGCGTTCGCGCTCGCCCCCTCGGTGAGCATCGACAACGCGGTCCTCGAACACTCGGACGAGGTTGCGATGGTGCCTGCCACCTTCGAGTGGGACGACCTCGGCGCGTGGGACGCCCTCGCCCGCGTCTTCGACGAGGAGGCGGACCGCGACGGCAACGTCGTCCGCGGGAACGGCCTCCTGCTGGACACGGAGAACTGCCTCGTCGCCACCGACGAGACGAGCCACGTCAGCGCCGTCGGCGTCTCGAACCTCACCGTCGCGGCCTACGACGGGCGCGTGCTGGTCGTCCCGACGCGGGAGGCCCAGCGGGTCCGGGAAGTCGTCGAGCGGTTGCGAGAGGACGAAGACGAGGATGAGGACGAGTAGGCGAATCAGGAGAACAGGCGCTTCAGGCGGTCGAACAGGCGCTTCCGGGGGTCCCCGCCGATGCGTTCGGGGTCGGGGGCGTCGCACCCCCCCGCTCGAGTTCCACGTCCGACGAGACGGTGTCGTCCGAACCGTCCCCCGACCGGTCGGGACTCCTGGTCCCGCTACCCGTGGCGGCGGCCTCGGCCTCCTCGATGCGCCCCTCGGACTCGAGGTCGCGCAGGTCGCGGCGGATGGTCGCCTCGGAGTACCCGAGGGACTCGGCGAGACCGTTCACCGACCGGTCCCCGTTCTCAGACACCAGTTCGACGATGGTCCGTTTTCGCTCAGCGGGCAACATACACGGATGGCCGTGTCTGCTCGGTGCACGCTGTTAACGGTTCGTGTTGTATTCGCGTTCGTTTCTGCCCGATTCGTTCGTAAAAGCCGTGGCAGTCCCTGGTTCGACTGCACGAACCGGTTCGCAGGTGAGACTGTTCGAGAGAAGGAGCTAACTGCAGGGTCACGGGTCGGCTGCGGTCTCCGCGTCCCGAGACGGAGGCGCGGGGGACGTCGGGGCGGGCGGGGGTGGGGGCGGGACTCAGGGGGTCCGGACCCGGACGCGTCCGTCGCTGGTCACGCCGACGAGGATGTCCCGGCGCACCTCGCGCCCACGGACGGCGTCGCCGGCGGCGTCGCCGACGAGTTTCATCAGTTCCGGGGCGGCGTAGCCCACCTTCACGCCGGCGTCGTCGCAGGCGGAGTACACCATCTCGGGCACGTCGTAGAGGTCGGTGCCCGTCTCGACTGGCACCTGTACGGGCGCGCGGAGGGCCTCGGCGAACGCCACCGTCTCGCGGGCCTTGCTGACGTTCTCGCGGGCACTGGCCTCGATAGAGGAGACGTTGGCGCGGGAGGTGCCGAGCCACGCGGCGATGTCGGCCTGCGCGATGCCCCGCTCGCGAAGGCAGAGCACCTCCGCCTGCCGGCGGGTCAGCACGCTCGTCTCGGGGTCGAAGCCGACGCGGTCGAGCAGGTCTGGGGCGTCTTCGGGGACGGTCATGGTGTGTCGTGGGGGGCGATCCCCCGGTCGTGGGTCGTCGTCACACAGTATCCGGCGCGGGCGCTTGTAGCCGACGGTTCCGGTCCGACAGAAAGAGAGACCGGGAGCGGCCGCCTGCCAGTTCCAGTCGCAGTGAGGGTCGGGGGCCCCTGGTCTCGCAAGCAACTACGCGTGCGAGCCACTTAGCCTCGCCGCCCCTCCAGCCCCTGTCCGATGAGGACGCCGCCCGCCTGCAGAAGTTCGGGCGCGTGCTCCCAGCAGGCGTACCACGTCCGGTGGCCGCGGGCGACCACCACGTCCGCGCGGGTGCCACAGCTAAAACAGGGCTGTGAGTCGGCACCGCGGACGATTCTCATGCCGTGAGTTGGCACGCGACGTACTTGAACCTCCGCCCTCGGCGCCTACCCGCCCCAGAAGTTGTCGCGACTGCCCAGTCGCTCGCGGCGCGGCTTGCGCGACCCGTCCTCGTCGTCCTCGCTCGCGTCGGCGTCGGCCTCGTCCGTCTCCTCGCCGTCTGCCTCCTCGTCTTCCATGGGGAGGCGCTCTATCTCTTCGGCGCGGGCGTGGTTCGACCTGACCTTCGTGATCTTCACGCGGGCGCGGGCGTCCGGGAGGATACCGTCGACGAAGACGATGAAGCCGTCCTCGGTCCGCCCGACGCCGGCACCGCTCTCGTGCATGTCCGTCACGTCCACGACGACCTCCTCGCCCGGTTTGACTGGCTGGGACTTCAGGTCGCGGATGGGCTGGTTGTAGTGGTTACACCACTCGGCCCCTCCGCGGTCGCCGTAGTGCTGACACCCCATCCCGTTGATTCGCTCCGAGTAACTGGGGCACTGGTCCGCGAGCGGACAGTCTGGCATGCAGTGGGCTACAGGGTAGGCGGATAAAACGCTTGTTGGTTCCACAGCGACGTGTTCGCGGCCCGCGAGCGGGCGGATGAGGGAACGCCCGTACCGGCCGACCGGAACCCTTTGCCCCGCCGCAGCCCTCCCGCCGGTATGGACCGTCACGTCCCCGAGATGGCCCTCGTCGTCGGGGTGGTGCTGGCCGTCCCCCTCGGGGTCTTCGCCCTGCTCGCCGGGGCGACCGTCGGGGCCGCCGCCCTCGCCCTCCTCGTGTTCTACCCCTTCGCGGGCTACGCCGTCAGTCGCTCGGAGGACCCGACGACGGTGCTCGTCCCCGACCCCGTCCTCTACGCCGGTCTCGGCCTCGGCGCGCTCCTCGTCCTCGCGGGGGCCATCGCGGGCACACCGGGGACCGGCCTCGCGGTGGGCGCACTCGCCGCCGCCCCGCCCGTCGCCTACCACGCCCGGTACGGCGACTCGGTGAACCCGCTCTCCCCCGACCGGACGCTGGCCGCGGGGGTGGGCCTCGCCGTCCTCGCCCTCGTCGTCGGGTTCGCGACGGGCGACCTCCTCGGGGCGGGCGGCGGCGGGGGGGTGGTCGCGCTGACCGCCGCCGACTACCACGACCAGCGAGGGGGCAGGCTGGACCGGCGGACCGAACGGGCGCTCGTGGGGGGCTGTCTCGGCGGGGCGGCGCTGGTGGCCGTCGTGAGCGTCCTCGCCGAGCAGGCCGTCGCGGGCGTCGGCGTCGCCGCCAGTCTCGTGGCGCTAGGGGCGTTCCTCGCCCGCTGAGCGCGGGAGAGCGGGGGACCGCGGGCGTGGAGGGTGGTTTTTTCTCGGGGGGAAGCGTTGCCGGAGTCGTGCTCGCGTTGCCGGACACGGGGATGCTCGTCGTCTTCGCCATCATCGTCGCCGCCCTCGTCCTGTTCGCCACGGAGCCGGTCCCCATCGACATCACCGCCATCGGGGTGATGGTGGCGCTGATGGTCCTCGAACCGTGGACGCAGATAGCGCCGACGCCGACGGAGGGGCTCTCCGGGTTCGCCTCGACGGCGACCATCACCGTCCTCGCGATGTTCATCCTGAGCGAGGGCGTCCAGCGCACGGGCGTGGTGCAGTTGCTCGGCGCGAAGATCGGCAGCTACACGCGCGACTCCGAGACCAAGCAACTGGGCGCGACCATCGGCGTCGTCGGCCCCATCTCGGGGTTCATCAACAACACTGCCGCCGTCGCCATCCTCCTCCCGATGGTGACCGACCTCGCCCACGAGGGGGGCACCTCCCCCTCGAAGCTGCTGATTCCCCTCTCCTATGCCTCGATGTTCGGCGGGATGCTCACCCTCATCGGCACGTCCACGAACATCCTCGCCTCGTCGGTCGCGGCCGACCTCGGGGTGGCCGGCGCCCCCTTCGGCATGTTCGAGTTCACCGCCCTCGGCGCGGTGGTGACCGTCTTCGGTGCGGCCTACCTGTTGACCGTCGGGCGCTACCTCACGCCGGAACGCATCCGCCCGCGCGAGGACCTCACCGAGGAGTTCGAGATGGGCGAGTACCTCACCGAGGTGATCGTCCGCGACGACTCGCCCGTCGTCGGCCAGACCGTCCGCGAGGCACTGGAGACACAGAACTTCGACGTGGACCTCGTCCAGTTGGTCCGCGGCGAGGAGGTGTTCCTCGAACCGCTCGGCCCGAAGTCCATCCAGCCCGGCGACGTCTTCGCGGTCCGTACCGACCGGGACACCCTGCTGGACCTCCTCGACGCCGAGGGGTTCGACCTCCTGCCCGCCCGCATCGAGGAAGACGACCTCGAAGCCGCGGAGGAAGAAGTCCAGAACCTCGTCGAGGTGGTCATCGCCCCCGGGTCGACACTCGTCGGCGAGACGCTCGCCTCCGCCAGTTTCCGCCAGCGCTACAACGCGACCGTCCTCGCCTTCCGACGCGGCCCGGAACTCATCCGCCAGCGGATGGACCGCACCCGACTCCGGGTCGGCGACACCCTCCTCGTGCAGGCGAGCGGCGAGAGCATCGAGCGCCTGAACAACAACCGCAATTTCATCGTCGCACAGGAGGTCTACCGCCCCGACTTCCGCAAGTCGAAGATTCCCGTCGCCGTCGGCATCGTTCTCGTCGTCGTCGGCCTCGCGGCCATCGACGTCCTCCCCATCGTCGTCGCCGCCCTCGGGGGCGCGCTGGCGATGGTCGCCACGGGGTGTCTCAAACCCACCGAGGTGTACGACGCCGTCCAGTGGGACGTCATCTTCCTCCTCGCTGGCGTCATCCCCCTCGGCATCGCCATGCAGAAGACCGGTGGCGCAGACCTCATCGCCCGCCTGCTCGTCGACTCGGCAGGAGCGCTCCCCCCGCTCGCGGTCCTCGGCCTTCTCTATCTCGTGACGGCCACGCTCACGAACGTCATCAGCAACAACGCCGCCGTCGTCCTGATGATTCCCGTCGCCGCCGAGTCGGCCGCCCGCATCGGGGCCAGCGAGTTCGCGTTCGTGCTGGCTGTCACCTTCGCCGCCTCGACGGCGTTCATGACCCCCGTCGGCTACCAGACCAACCTCTTCGTCTACGGTCCGGGCGGCTACCGCTTCACGGACTACCTGCGGGTGGGGACGCCCCTGCAACTGCTGTTCGCGGTGGTGACGACGCTCGGCATCGCCGTGCTGTACGGCCCCGTGATGCCGTGAGCAGAACGAAACGCTTTCCCGTGGGATTCGCGTCTGTCGGGATGCGGGACCGTGGGTTAGCCTGGTATACTTCGGGCCTTGGGTGCCCGTGACCCCGGTTCAAATCCGGGCGGTCCCACTTCTGTCCGACGAACGGACGTGAGGAAGCAGACGTGAACAACGACCGGTTTGAACGAACGAGCGACCGAAGGGAGCGAGTGGCGTTCAAATCCGGACGGTCCCACTCGTTTTCGACCGGCCTACCAGCCGACGGCATCGGGCGCGTCAGGGCGGCCGGTGTCACGTCGCCCGCGTCGCGCCGGTCTTCCGGTCGCCGGTGTCCTCGTCACGGTCTTCGATACGGTCGCTGACCTCCGCGCTCGTCTCCTCGATGCGGTCTGCCGTCTCCTCCGTCGCTTCCTCGGTCCGTTCGGCCACCGTCCGACCGCCCCGACGGACGCGGGCGGCGACGCGACCGGCCATCTCGTCGGTTCGCTTCGCGACCCGGTGGCTCACTTCCTCGGTCCGTCCCGCGAGTCCGCGGGTCATCTCGCCGGTCCCCCGGCGGACCTGTCGCGGGGCGCGGTCGAGGCGTTCGCCCAGCGGTCCGAACCGGTCCCGGAACGCGTACCCGGCGACGAAGGCGGGCACGCCCACCAGCCAGCCGCGGCCCGACGTCCCGCTGCCGGCGTCCATCCGCCGTTCGAGGGCGCTCACCCGTCGCGCCAGTTGCTCGTCGGCCCCGTCGCCCCGTACCTCGATGCGGTTGGCCCCCGACCCCGGGGCCCGCTCACCCCAGAGGCGGGTCGCGGCCCGGCCGACGTCCGTACCGAGCGGCCCGAGGCGCTCCCGGAGCACGTACCCCGCGGCGACGAGGGCGGACGCGCCGAGCAGTCGGCTGTACGGGGTAGTCGCCTCGCGCTGCGGGCGTCGGTGGCTCGCGCGCG
This sequence comes from Halomarina litorea, assembly GCF_024227715.1. Taxonomy (NCBI): domain Archaea; kingdom Methanobacteriati; phylum Methanobacteriota; class Halobacteria; order Halobacteriales; family Natronomonadaceae; genus Halomarina; species Halomarina litorea. The sequence continues at coordinate 91,057 of NZ_CP100448.1, forward strand.
TCTTCATCATCCGTCGGGTGTCGCTCGATATCTCCGTGGACGGCCCTACCATAATGGACTATCATTATACTTCTGAGGCAATAACAGGGAGACTTGCAACCGCTGCTGGCGGTCGTCCGGCAGGGTCGACCCGGTACGAACATCGGTCCACCTGTCGACTGCCGGGGACCTGCTTACCCGCCTCGGGTGAGCACCCCCGGACACGATGGCACGAACGACGACCCGCCGCGCACTGGTCGCCGCCGGAGTGTTTGGCTTCGGGTTCAGCGGCCTCATCGACGTGCTCGTGTTGCACCACGTCCTCCAGTTGCACCACCTCGTCTCGGGGCTCTACCCGATGGATACGCTCTCCGGCCTTCGGACGAACATCCGTGCGGACGGCCTGTTCTCACTCGCGATGGTCGGCATCGCGGGCGTCGGGGCGGGCCTGCTCTGGCAGTCCGAGCGCCGGACGGAGGCCCCCCTCGCCCTCCGTCCGGTCGCCGGTGCCGCCCTCGTCGGACTGGGCGCGTTCGACCTGTTCGACGTCCTCGTGGACCACGTCCTGTTGGGCCTCCACCAGCCGACGATGCAGGGGGGCGTCTACAACCCCCACTGGGCCGCCGTGAGCCTCCTGTTCGTCGCCGCCGGGTGGCTCCTCTACCGCTCGGGACGGGACGCGGAGGACGTGACGCGAGACACCGCGGAGACAGCGAACGACCGGACCGAATGAGCCGGATGCGCGACCTGACGACGGTGGGGGTGGCCGCGACGGCGCTCTCTGTGCTGGCCGCGCCGGCGGCGGCGCACGGTGGGACGGCAGGGGTCGGAGTTCCCGGCTGGGCCGTCCTGCTCGGGAGCGTCCTCGGCCTCTGGGTCGTCGTCTGCGGCGGTGTCGTCGTCGCCGACCGCCTCCTGCGACCCGTTCTCGGCACCCGCTGAGGCGAGTCCGCACGGGAGTCGAGCGTCTCAGGGTCTCGAACGTCGCCGCCCGGTGCCGCCGTCGGACGGGGGACCCCGACACCGGACGCTCTCCCCGGCGGAACCGCTAACTCCCTGCCACAGTTCGGGAGGGCATGAACGACACCGACGACTGGTTCGACGTCCGGGAACTCTCCGACCGGACCTGGCGCGTCTCGGAGGCGACGTACTTCAACGACTACCTCGTCGCCGGCGAGGACCGGGCGCTCCTCGTCGACGCCTCCGTCGGCGTCGGCGACCTGCGCGCGATGGCCGACGAACTGGTCGACGTGCCCGTGACGCTCCTGCTCACCCACTCCCACTGGGACCACGTCGGCGGGGCGACCCAGTTCGACGACGTCCGCATCCACGAGGCCGAACTGCCCCCCAATGGGACGGTCCGCTGGGACTACGTCGCCGACACGTTCCACGTCCACCTCGACGAGTGGCTCGACGCCTTCCGGGAGGGCGGCGGGCAGTTCCCCGACGGGTTCGACCCCACCTCTCACGAGATTCGGCCCGTCCCCGACGTGTCGGTCGCCGCGGACGGCGAGACGGTCGACCTCGGGGGACGCAAACTCGAACTGCTCCACCTGCCTGGCCACTCGCCGGGACAACTCGGGGTGCTCGACCGGGAGCGGGGCGACCTCTACGGCGGCGACGTCCTCCACCTCCGGCGGGACCTGTACGCCCACTTCGGTGGCGGTGACCTCGGGGCGTACGCCGACACGTTCGCCCGACTGCGCGCCCTGCGCGACGAGGGCGCGTTCGACACCCTCTACACCGCACACAACCGCCCGGTGTCGGGCGAGGACCTCTCGCTGCTGGACGACTACCACGCCGGCCTCCGGGCGATTCTCGCGGGAGAGCTGTCCTCCCGACCCAACGACGGACGCCCGCCGGGACGCGTCTACGATGTCGCCGGCCACGAGGTCGTCACGAGGCCCGACGTGGAGTGAGCGGGCAGGTCACAGCACCCCGGCGACGGGGCACAGGATGAAGGCACCGCGACGCCACCTTCGACGGGAAGGACCATGCTCGCACACGTCACGGTCGGTGACGGTACCGACCTCTACTATCAGGACGTCGGGGAGGGGCCGCCGGTCGTCCTCGTCCACGGCTTCAGCACGAACCACCTCTCGTGGTGGCAGCAGATACCGACCATCGCCCGCCGGTATCGGTGTCTCGCGGTCGACCAGCGACGCTTCGGCCTGTCGGCCGACGAGGGCGGTCGGGGGGTCGCGGCGTTCGCCGACGATCTCCTCGCACTGCTGGACGCACTCGGAATCGAGCGGGCGGCCCTCGTCGGGCACTCGATGGGCGGGTGGTCGGTGGCGTCACTGGCGACCCGGCACCCCGACCGGGTCGCGGCGCTCGTCCTGTCGGCGACGCCGGGTGGACTCCTCTCGCCCGAACGCCACCGGGAACTCAGGGAGCGGGCGACCGTCCCCGACCCGGACCCGCTGGACGACGAGCGGGCGTTCCTCGCGGACGCCATCGCCGACCTGAACCGCGACGCGCCGCCGGAGTGGACCGACGTCCGTCCGACGCTGGACGGTCTGCCGCTGGACCGGGAGCGAATCGCCCGTGCCGACGTCCCGACGTTGCTCGTCTCGGGCGAGGCGGACGGGTTCATGACCGAGGGGATGGCCGAGGAACTGGCAGGACCGCTGGGAGCCGAGACTGCCACCGTGGCGGGGGCTGGCCACGACGTGTTCTTCGAGAAACCGGCGGCGTTCAACGAGTGCGTCCTCGAATTTCTCGACGAGCGCGCCGCGTTCGTGACGCGGGAGTAGCGCGGAGGCGGGCCTCAGGCCGACTCCACCCGAACGCCCTCGCCTTCCACCACGGCGATTGCCCAGTCCCCTCGACGGCCGCGTCCCCGTCGAACGGGCGCCTGGCGACCCCCGGGCGAGTCCGGCGACGGCCCCGCGGTCCGTCGATTCACTTTCGCCGCGCGCTACGCGAAGGTTCTTATCCGAACGGGCGGTAGCCTCGCCAAATGGCTCTCGCGGAGGACACCGACATCATCGACGCCTTCGAGGAGTTCTACCGCAACTACTACCGGAACGCGATCGGTGAACTCGCCCGGAAGTACCCCAACGACCAGCGCTCGCTGTACGTCTCGTGGGGCGACCTCTACCGCTTCGACCAGGACCTCGCGGAACAGTACCGCAACCAGCCCGACCAGCTACAGGAGTACGCCGAGGAGGCCCTCCGCCTCTACGACCTCCCCGTCGACGTCTCGCTCGGACAGGCACACGTCCGCGTCCACGAACTCCCCGACCCGACGGACATCCGCGACATCCGCGCTCGCCACCGCGGGCAACTGCTCGCCGTCCGGGGCATCGTCCGGAAGGCCACCGACGTCCGTCCGAAGATACAGGAGGCCGCCTTCGAGTGCCAGCGCTGTGGCACCCTGACGCGCATCCCCCAGACCGGCGGCGACTTCCAGGAACCCCACGAGTGTCAGGGCTGTGAGCGACAGGGACCCTTCCGAATCAACTTCGACCAGTCGGAGTTCATCGACGCCCAGAAGATACGGGTCCAGGAGTCCCCCGAGGGGCTACGCGGCGGGGAGACCCCCCAGAACATCGACATCCACATCGAGGACGACATCACGGGCGAGGTGACCGCCGGGGACCACGTCGCCGTCACGGGCGTCCTCCACCTCGACCAGCAGGAGTCGGGCCAGCAGAAGTCTGCGATGTTCGACATCTACATGGACGGCGTCGCGGTCGAGATCGAGGACGAGCAGTTCGAGGAGATGGACATCACCGACGAGGACAAACGCGAGATCGTCGAACTCTCCTCCTCGCCCGACATCTACGAGAAGATGGTCGGGGCCGTCGCCCCCTCCATCTACGGCTACGACCAGGAGAAGATGGCCATGATCTTCCAGCTCTTTTCGGGCGTCACCAAACACCTCCCCGACGGCTCCCGCATCCGGGGGGACCTCCACATGCTGCTGATAGGGGACCCCGGGACGGGGAAGTGTGTCCGCGGCGACACCCGGGTGACGCTCGCCGACGGGAGCGAGGTACCCATCCGTGACCTCGTGGAGTCGAACCTGACCGACCCGAAGCCCATCGACGATGGCGTGTATCAGGAGGTGGACTTCGAGGTGCCGTCACTGCGAGACGACGGGACCATCGGCCGCCAGCGGGCTACCAAGGTATGGAAGCGAGAGGCCCCCGAGACGATGCTCCGCGTGCGGACCGCGACGGGTCACGAACTGGAGGTCACGCCGTCGCATCCACTGTTCGTCCAGCAAGGGGGTCGACACGTCGCTGTCAGAGCGGAGGACCTCTCGAAGGGCGAGTTCGTCGCTGTGTCCCCATTAAGGGACTCGACAGCGCACACAGACTCCGATGTCGCTACGGATGGCGGCGCTGTTGCCAGTGACGCATCTGACGTGTCCCGCAGACAACAGCCTGACAAATCCGTCGCGTGGGACCGCATCGAGTCCATCGAGCGTATCGAACCCGACGAGGAGTGGGTGTACGACCTCGAAATCGAGGGGACGCACAACTACCTCACGAACAACGTCGTCTCGCACAACTCCCAGATGCTATCGTATATCCAGAATATCGCGCCGCGGTCAGTGTACACGTCCGGGAAAGGTTCGTCCTCGGCGGGTTTAACTGCGGCAGCCGTACGCGACGACTTCGGCGAGGGCCAGCAGTGGTCGCTGGAGGCGGGGGCGCTCGTCCTCGCCGACCAGGGCATCGCGGCGGTGGACGAACTGGACAAGATGCGCCCGGAGGACCGTTCGGCGATGCACGAGGCGCTGGAACAACAGAAGATATCGGTGTCGAAGGCGGGCATCAACGCCACGCTGAAGTCGCGGTGTTCGCTGCTGGGTGCGGCGAACCCGAAGTACGGCCGGTTCGACCAGTACGAACCCATCGGCGAGCAGATCAACCTCGAACCGGCGCTCATCTCGCGGTTCGACCTCATCTTCACGGTGACGGACAAGCCCGACGCCGAGAAGGACCGCGACCTCGCCGAACACATCATCAACACGAACTACGCGGGCGAACTCCACACCCACCGGACGAACAACGCCACCTCGCAGTTCAGCCAGGAGGAAGTCGACACGGTCACCGAGGAGGTGGCCCCGACCATCGAACCCGAACTCCTGCGCAAGTACATCGCGTACGCCAAGCGCAACGTCTACCCGACGATGACCGAGGAGGCCAAAGAGACCATCCGTGACTTCTACGTCGACCTGCGTGCCCGCGGCTCCGACGAGGACTCGCCCATCCCCGTCACCGCGCGGAAACTGGAGGCGCTGGTCCGCCTCGCCGAAGCGTCGGCACGGGTCCGCCTCTCGGACACCGTCGAGGCCGAGGACGCCGAGCGGGTGACGACCCTCGTCCGGTCCTGTCTGGAGGACATCGGGATGGACCCCGAGACGGGCGAGTTCGACGCCGACATCGTCGAGACGGGCACCTCGAAGACCCAGCGCGACCGCATCAAGAACGTGAAGGGCATCATCAGCGAGGTCGAAGAGGAGTACGACGAGGGCGCGCCCGTCGAGGAGGTCCTCGACCGGGCCGAGGCGGCGGGCATCGAGCGCTCGAAGGCCGAACACGAGATCGAGAAGCTCCGCCGGCAGGGCGACGTGTACGAACCGCAGACCGACTACCTGCGGACGGTCTGACCGGACCGCCCCGCCTCGCTGTCCGACCTGTCTTCCTCGCCGCCGTCCACGTCCTCCAGTAATTCGACCGTCCCGCGCGCCCCGTCGATTCTGACCCGTTGTCCGGTCCGAATCGCGCGGGTCGCGCCCGGTACGGAGACGACGGCGGGGAGGCCGTACTCGCGGGCGACCAGTGCGCCGTGACTGACCGGGCCACCCACCTCGACGACCATCCCGGCGGCGTTGAGGAACAGGGGCGTCCACCCGGGGTCCGAGGAGGGGGCGACGAGTATCTCGCCGCGTTCGACCGTCGCGGTGCGCGGGTCGCGGACGACGCGCGCGACGCCCTCGACGACGCCCGCCGAGACGCCCGTCCCGACGAGGGTGCCGGGCGGCAGGTCCCCGTGGTCGACGTGCCCGACCGGTGCTTCGCCCTCGCTGGTCAGGAGGGGTGGGGCGTCGAGGGCGACGTGTCGCTCGAACTCCCGGCGGCGGGCCTCGACGTCCACGTCGATGGGTTCGCCGTCGAGGGCGGCCAGCAGTTCGTCGCGCCGGAGGAACCAGACGTCGCCCGGGGCGGCGAGGACGCCCTCGTCGGCGAGGCGCGCACCCGCTTCGAGGAACACCGTCCGCCACGCGGTGAACAGGTGTGCAGTGCCGTGTTTCGGGTACTCGCGGAGCATGACGAACCGCCGGTAGACGCGGACGAGGTGGCGGACGAGACGGCGGCGGAGCGGTCCGAAGGGGCCGCGGTCTGCTCGCGCTTCGAGTCGTGCGGCGGCCGTCTCGGCCTCGCGGGCGAGTCGACGGACCCGTTTGTGGTGTTCACCGGGCGACGGCGTCCCCGCCTCCCCGCCCTCCGCGAGGTTGGCCCGAATCGCTCCGAGGAGGGGCGCGGGGTCCTCGCGCCACCGGGGGCGACTGAGGTCTATCTCGCCCGTCGCGCGGTGTCCGAACTCCGCGAGGTAGCGCTCGAACGCGAGGCGGAAGGACCGACCCCCCGGGACGCGCTCGACGTCCTCCAGCGACGCACCCTCCCGAAGGGCGTCGGCGACGGCCGGATGCTCGCGGGCGACGTCCGCGAGGTCACCGAGGCCGAGGTTGAGGCGGGTGACGAGTTCGCGCTCGAACCCCCTGCCGACGGCGTTCACCTCGTCGGGTGCGTCCGGGAACCGACGTTTCAGCCAGCCGCCGATGGCGAGGGCGGTGAACAGCGGGGCGATTCGAGGGTACAGTTCCGCGAGTATCTCCGGGATGTCGAGCGAGTCGAAGGCCCTGCGGACGCGACCGTCGGTCGTCGCGGGGGCGGCGACGTCGTTCGAGGCCCGGCGGGCCCACACCTCGAACCAGACGCCGACCGTCTCGGCGTCTCGCGGGCGACCGACGAGCGTGCCGAGGACGCCGAGGAGCGTCCGGGGGAGGACGCGCAGGGCCAGCAGACCGAGCGTCAGGGCGGTGGCGGCGAACGCGGGGAGGGCGGCGAGCGAGCGGCGCTCGCGCCGGAACGCCTCCTCCCGCCGCTCGATTAGGTCCGTGAGGCCCCGCGAGGCCGGTTCGTTGACGTTGGCCAGCAGGTCGGGGAGGCGCCGGCGGAGGAACCCCACCCGGAGGAGCGGGGTCAGGTCGACGTACACGCGACCCCCGGCCTCGACGGCGGGCCGCGTCCAGGCGCGCTCGATGCCGAACGCCTCCGGTTCCCGTTCGACGTAGTTCGTCCACACGTCCCGCACGAGTGGCGGCAGCGCCTCCGGGAGCGCCTGCATGTGGCCGACGCTAAGGTAGACGTGCAGGCGGTCGTCTGCGGGGAGCGGGTCGGGCAGGGGGAACAGCGACGTGATGGGCCGTGACTGGAGGAGGACGAACCGCCCACCCACGAGCGCCCACTCCACGTCCTGTGGCGACCCGAGCAGCGACTCGACGCGGTCGCCGAGGGCGACGAGTTCGCGGACCTGTTCGTCCGAGAGGACACGCGCGACTCGGCGGTCCGCGGAGAGGTCGACGCGCTCGGTGCCGCCGCCCTCGCGGGGACGGCTGACGACGCGCTTCTCGCCCACCGCGTAGTCGAGCACCTCGCCAGTCCGTCGGTCCACCCGGACGGTGTCGGGCGTCGTCTCGCCGCCGACGAGCGCCTCGCCGAGGCCGAAACCGGCGTCCACGCTCGCGACGTGGCGGCTCCCGGTCGACGGGTCGGCGGTGAACAGCACCCCCGCGCTCTTGGCGTCGACCATCGGCTGGACGACGACGGCCATCGCCACCGTGTCGGCGGTGTGCGGGAGGCCGTTCCGGGCGCGGTAGGCGACCGCTCGGTCGGTGAACGTCCCCGCGAGGCAGTCGCGGACCCGGTCAGGGACCTCCCCGTGCGGGACGTTCAGGAACGTCTCGTGTTGTCCCGCGAAACTCGCCTCGGGGAGGTCCTCTGCGGTCGCGGACGACCGGACCGCGACGGGACCGTCGACCCCGGACAGGGCCTCCCCGATGGCCGTCAGCGCCGGTTCGGGGAGGGGGCGCGCCCGGACGAGCGCCCGCACCTCCCGCGAGGCGTCGGGGAGTCGGGAGTCGTCCGGGCCGAGGGCGGCGAGGCGGTCGACGGCCGCCTCGACGTCGGGGTCGTCGACCACCGCGCGGTACACGGCGGTCGTCACGCAGAACCCCTCCGGGACGGGGAGGTCCGCACCGAGGAGGCGCGCGAGCGCCGCCCCCTTCCCGCCCGCGAGCGAGCGGTCGGTCGCCCGGTCGTCCCGGAGGTCGATGACGGGAGACGTGTCGGTCGTCACGTCCGTCCTCTCCCCTCGATTCGGGTCCGCCTTCCGTCCGCGACCGTCGCTCATGACTGCGTGAGATACGTGCCCATGGAGCAAAACCCGCACGCCGACGGGAGGTCGTCGAGAAGCCGCCGCGAGCGGGGTCAGGCGGTCCCGAGGTGGGCCTCGCCGGCCCGGAGCGCCGCCGCGAGGGCTTCGGGGGGGAGGTCGTCCAGCGAACGCGGGGGGGCGGGCGCGTCGGCGGCGGCGTCACCCTCGCTCCCGATGCGCTTCTGCAACCACGCCACGTCGTGCCAGTCGCCGAGTTTGTACCCCGCGTCCGCGAGGACGCCGACGGACTCGAAGCCGAGTGCCTCGTGAAACGCGGCGCTCGCCTCGTTCGGGAGCGTCATCACCGCGAAGATGTTCCGGTAACCCTGGTCGGCGAGGAGGGCGATGAGCGCCGTGTAGAGCGCCCGTGCGACCCCCCGGCGCTGTGCGGCGGGGTCGACGTACACCGACGACTCGACGGACCACTGGTAGGCCGCCCGCTTCCGGACCGGCCCGGCGTAAGCGTAGCCCACGACCTCGCCGCCTAACTCGTCCGACTCGTCTGCCTCGTCCGACTCTCCCGACCGCTCGCACACCAGCCACGGGGAGGCGGGGAGCGTCTCCTCGATGCGGCCGCGAATCTCGTCCCTCGAGGGGTCGTCCTGCTCGAAGGTGATGGCAGTGTCCGCGACGAAGGGGGCGTAGATGCGGCGGACGGCCGCGGCGTCGTCCGCCGTGGCGAGGCGGAGGGCGAACGCGTCGGTCATACCCGTCACTCACCGACGGGGGCCAAACCGGTGTCGGTCACGGCGGGTGGTTCGGGCGTCGGGCGCAACGCTGACGTGCGCGTCACCCCTACGCACGGGCATGATAACCCGCGTCGTCCTCTCGCACCCCGCCGAACTGAGCGCGTGGGGCCGGATGCAGATCGACACGAAGCACTTCAGGGCGTGGCTCAGGCGCACGCACGACACCTTCGAGGTAGGCGACGAGTTCGAGGAGTTCGCCGACGTGGGCTGTTGTGGCGACGCCCTCCACATCCCGTTCGTCGTCGAGGCGGTGGAAGGGGAAGGCGAGGTGACCCGCGAGACGGACATCGCGTACACGGAGCGAGAGGGCTGTGACTTCGCGGGCGGGTGGCGCGTCCAGAGCAAGGCAGGGCCGTAGCCCCCGTCCCGGGAACCCCGACCCCGAGGAGCGGGCGTTTTTTGTCGGCCCACGCAGAGAGTCGACCGGATGGACCGCATCTCCGCGCTCCGGAACGTCGAGGAGGCCCTGAGCGACTTCGAGGCCGGCGAGTGCGACCTCGCGACGATGGAGCGCCGCATCCGGGGGGTCCTCCGCACCTACGCGACGGAGTTCGCCGACCTCGACGCCTACCGCGCGACCGGCGGGAGCGCGGACGGGATGGTCGTCGTCGCCGACTCGCCGACCGAGGCCCGACGCCGGGTCCGGGACCTCGCGGATGACCCGGGTGACTTCGACGTGACCCGCGTGGAGTAGTTCTTCTCCGATTGATTTTAGTTCACGTATTCATGAACGTAGCTCGTGCTACTGGTCGTCGCCTACTCGCGTGCTGCGCGAGCCACCCTCCGGAACGTCCACGCGGCCCACGAGGCGTCCGTCGTCCGGCGCTTCGGGCGGGTCGCGCTGTTCGAGGCAACGGAACTGGGCGCGTTCCTCGCGCTTCGCCTGCGCGAGAAACACCCCGGGGAGGTACAGGTCGACCGGGTGCGACCGTTCAACGAGTTCGAGAGCGTCCCCGACCCCGTCCGGGAGGCCGCCCGCGCGTACGAGGCCCGCGAGACGCCGAGTACCCCCTACAGCAAGTTCGCGGCGGGGACCGACCACCCGAGCGCCGACGCGATGGCCGGGCGCGACCTCTGAGATGCGCGTCCGGGCCGAGGGGACGTGGCGCGAGACGGACGCCCTCGACCTCCGGGAGGGCGATCGAGGCCGCGAGGCGGTCTGCGAGGCCGTCGCGGGCGACGCGGGGTGGCTGGAGTGTCCCGCTCCGGGGCCACTCTGGGACCACGTCGCCCCCGTCGCGCCCGGGGAACCCGTCCCGACGCGGACGGCACTCGCCGCGGCGGCGCGATCCCGGGGGCTGACGGCCCCACAGGACGACGAGCGTCGGGCCGTGCTGACCCGGCGGGACGGGATCGAGGTCGAGTCGGTCGAGACCGCACCGCTCCGCCGCCGCCTCGCCGCGGCCAGCGCGGACACCGACCGCCTCCGGGAGACGGTCGCCCGCCTGCAGGGGCGCGTGCAGGCGACCCGGGAGGCGGACCGGGCGACGGACGACGAGGACGAACTGGCCGGCGCGGTCCGTCGCCTCTCCGAACGCGAGACGGAGCGGGCGGCGGCCAGACAGGCGCTCGACCGCGCCCGCACCAGACGGCGGGCGGCCCGCGATGCCCGCGAGGAGCGCCGACGACTGGCCGACCGGGCGGCGAACCTCGCGCGGGCGGCCCGCCGTCACCTCGTGGAGCGCGTCGACGACGAGTTCCGCGCGGCGGTCGACGCCGTCCCGGGAGGCGAGGCCGACCCCGCCGACCCCTTCGAGTCGGACCCGGTGACGCGGGCGCTGGCCATCGCACGGGTCGGCGAACCACGCGCGCCGGTGGTCCTCGACTGCGACCGCTTCCCGAGTGCGCGCGCCGCCGCGACGTGGCTCTCCGCACCCGTCGTCCGCCTGTAGTCCAACTTTATCCCGGAGAGCGCGACCAGAGCGCGCATGGAGACGCCGACCGACGTGGAGTGGACGACGACCGACGAGGGGGACGTGACCCTCGTGTCTGTCGTCCTGCGGAGCGAGCGCCCCCGACGAGTTCGGGTCCGGCCGACCCGCGGGGGACCGGTGTGGCCCCCCCGGAGCGACGGCGTGCCGGTCGAGGGGTGGGACGACGGGACGTTCGAGGGCGTGGTCGACGGGCGGCGCGCGCTCGGGTTCGCCACGCCCGCGAGGGACGGGACGACGGCGGGCCCCGTCGACGTGACGTGGCTCGGCCCGGCGGACCCGACGCCGGCGTTCGAGCGCCACCCCGACGTGCCGCCCGTGGCGGCGACGCCCGCGGGCGTGGTCCAGGCGTTGGGCGACCCGGCCCCCCCGCGGGACGCGGTACCGAACGCGAGAGACGCACCCGACGGCGCGACCGGAGAGACGACCCGGACGGTCGGAGACCCGGCGCCCGAGGAGATCGACCTCGCGGCGGTCGAGCGACGGGTCGAACTGGCGGAGGCGCTGGCAGCGGCCGGGTCGCTCGCCGAGGCGACCGAGGCTGTCGAACGGGCGGGCGGACTGGCGGGCGTCCACGCGCTCTCCCGGGCGCTCGACGTCGACGGGGAACGCCTCGAACGGGCGGGACACGACGCCCTCGCGGACCGCGTTCGGGCGGTGAGCGTCCCCGTCGGGACGCTGGAGCGCATCGCGTGATCCTCGCCGTCACCGGCGGGAAGGGCGGCGTCGGGAAGTCCACCGTCGCGTACGCGCTCGGCCACCACCTCGACGCGGTGGTCGTGGACGCCGACCTCGGGATGGCCGACCTGCCGAGCGCCCGCGGCCCGGACCTCCACGACGTGCTGGCGGGGCGGGCGACGGCACCGGAGGCGGTCCGCGAGGACGGGCCCGTCGACTTGCTCCCCTGCGGGCGGTCGCTCCGGGGGGCGCGTGCGGCCGACCCGCGCCGACTCGTCGACGCTCTCGGAGCCGTCGAGCGCGAGTACGGCCGCGTCGTCGTGGACTGCGCGGCGGGTCTGGGGAGCGACGTGGGCCTGCCCCTCCTCGCAGCCGACGCCTGCGTGGTTGTGACGACGCCCGACGAGGTGGCACTCGTCGACGCCGTCAGGACGCGAGCGCTGGCGCGCGAACTGGACGCGGGGCTGGCGGCGGTGGCGCTCAACAGGGTCCGAGAGGAATCGCCCACGGAACGGGTCGAACGGCTGTTCGGCGCGCCCGTGGTGGCGATTCCGGCCGCGGCGTCGGTCCCCCGGTCGACGGCGGCGGGGCTCCCGGCGGGGACGCGGAGTGGACAGGTACGAGAAGCGGTGGGGGCGCTCGCGGCGCGGGTTCAGTCGTCGTCCTCGCGCAGTTCGACGTAGGTCGTCCGGAGGGTCACCGGCGTCACGTCCGCCGCGTCGGCGGCCGCGCGTTGCGTGAGACCGTGGCTCGCCTCGCGCGCGGCGGTGTAGAGGCAGGCGGCGGCCACGCCGCCGGGGTTCCGCCCGACGACGAGGTTCCGGTCGTGGGCCTCGTCGGCCAGTTCGCGGGCGCGCCGTTCGACGTCTCGGGGAAGGTCGAGGGCGGAGGCGAACCGCGGGAGGTACTCGCGCGGGTCGACGGGGCCGGTCGGCAGGCCCAGTTCGCGGTTGAGGGCGTCGTAGGCGACCTGCAGTTCGGACTGGGTCGCCTTCGCGTCGGCGACCACCTCCCCCACCGTGCGAGCGATGCTGTCGGCCCGGCAGGTGGCGTACACCGCGGCGGCCGCGAACCCCTCCAGCGAGCGCCCGCGAAGCAGGTCCGCGTCCTGTGCGGACTCGAAGAGGACACACGCGCGGTCGCGGATGGTGTCGGGCAGGTCCAGTTGCCCGGTGAGCCGGCGAATCTCGGTGAACGCGTACACCTGGTTGCGCTCGGCCTTGCTCGCGATGCGGGCGCGGTTGTGCTGACGGCGGAGGCGGGCCATCTGCCGGCGCTTGCGACCCTTCAGGCGGGTCGACCGGCCGATTTCGGTCGAGAGGCCGCGGTCGTGGCGCGACCGGGTGAGCGGCGCGCCGGTGCGCTTCGGGTTCGTGTCGTCGTCCGCAAAGGAGCGCCACTCGGGGCCGCGGTCGATGGCGTCCTCGCCGACGACGAGGCCGCAACTGGCACAGACGGTCTCGCACTGGTCGGTTCGGAGGCGGCCGTCACATTCGGGGCAGCAGCGGGCAGGTGCGGAACTCATCACATGTCGAACTCGGTCCCGACACCCCTTTAAGAAAGGTGCGGTCAGCGCCGATTCTGGCCGCTCGGCGCCGCTCGAACGTATCGGTAGCCGATACGCTATCACCACCCATCCGAAATTTTATGTGCGGTATCTCGATATGTTCGGATATGGGACTGTCAGACATCGCGGCCGGGCTGGAGGTCACGACCGAACAGCGCGAGCGTGGAGTCGCGGCGGTGGACGCGACCGACACGCCGCTCGCGGAGCGTCTCGCCGCGTTCGCCGCCGACCTGCCCTGTTCGCCCGAGGCGGCCGCGACGGTGGTCGAGACGTACGCGGGCGGCGCGAGCGTCGGTGCGAGCGCCGACGCCGCCGGCCTCCCACCGATGACGGGCGCGAAGGCCCTCCACCTCCTCGGGGAGTCCGTCTCCCCGCTCGGGCCGACGGGTCGCAATATCGTTCGAGACTGGCTCTCCGCTGACCTCTCGCGGGCGGACGCGCTCGCGCTCTCGGGCGCGAGCGAGACGGCGTTCGCGCTTGCGGCCTACGTGGAGACACACGACCCAGTTCCGGGCGCGCGGGACGCACTGGAGGGTGCGCTCTCGCCGTCGGGCGACGCGGCCGTCGCTAAGCGCGACCAGCTCGGCGACACGCTCGACGACGCCAGCGACTTCTTCTAGCTCGACCCGAAGCCCGCGAGGCGCTCCCGGAGGGTCGCGTCCTCGAACTCGATGTCCGGCGTCACGTCGAGCAGTTCCTCGGCCGCGAGCGCCACTGCCGCCGGGAACGTGCCGCCGCCCGTCGCACAGACCGGGGCCGACGCGGGGTCGGTCGTGTCGCTCGTCGGGACGGCTGCCGTCGCGTCCGCTGGCGGATCGCTCGACCAGTTGAAGAGTGTGCGCGGGTCCGACACGCCGAGGTCCGCGAGTCTGTCACGCTGTCGGGGGAGGGCGTCGCACCCGCGCTGACTGTCCGGAACGACGAGGACGACGCGGTCGGCGGCGGTCACCGCCGCGACCGACTGGTTGGCGGCGACGGGCGGCGTGTCCACGAGGACGCGGTCGAACGTCTTCTCGGCTTCCGCTACCAATCGTTCGAACCGCCGGGCGGCGTCGGGGCCCTTTGCGCGGGCGAGTCGCTCGAAGGGCGCGCGGGCCGGGCAGACCGCGAGGCGGCCAGGACCGGCGTCGAGGTCGACGAGGCCGTCGGCCAGCGGGTCCTCGGAGAGGGCGAGTGCGGTGATATCGGGGTCGATGCGTCGGGGAACGTAGTCGGCGAGGCCCTGCGTGGCGTAGGCGGCGTCGAGCACCGCCACGTCACGCCCGTCACGGACGAGGAGGGCGGCGAGTTCGAGCGTCAGGCGGGTCGTCCCCGCGCCGCCGACCGCACCGACGAGTGCGCAACTGGACATATCGAAAGTCGTGTCGTTTCCGGATAAAAGGTGTCGGGTACACTGATTGCGCCTCAGAAGTCGGCGTACCGGAGCCAATCGATGGCAGCGAGGACGAACCACCCCATCCAGACGGTGAACACCGCCAGCGCCGCCCCGTAGCGGACGAGGGGCGACTCCACCGAGAGGGCGATGGCGAGGGCCACCGCCACGAGGAGGAGGGCGGCGAGGTTCCGCCGCCGGTCGCCGAGGGCCGCGAGGAGGGCGCGCCGGGCCGCCGGGTCGCTCATGCCCCCGGGTTCGCTCCGGGCGACAAAAGGGTCTGTGAGAACTCAGACGTCGTCAGAGATTCGCTCGGCGATGGCGTCCAGTTCGTCGTCGCTCAGGTCGGGGCGGGGCCACTCGAGGGCGTGGAGGGGGCCGACGCCGTCGCCGTCGAACCGGGGGACGACGTGGAGGTGCGCGTGGGGCACCTCCTGTCCCGCCGCCCGCCCGTTGTTCATCCCGAGGGAGGTGGCGTCGGCGTCGACGGCGGACTCCACGACGGACGTGAGGCGACCCGCCGTCGCGAACACCGCGTCGCGCGTCTCGTCGGGCATCTCCCCGACTACCTCGTGGTGCTCTCTCGGGACGACGAGGGTGTGGCCCTCGGCGAGGGGGTTCGCGTCGAGGAAGGCGAGCACTCGGTCGTCTTCGTACACGGTCCGACTCGGCAGGTCGCCGTCGGCGATGCGACAGAACACGCAGTCGGTCATGGGCGGGTGAACTCGCGGGCGGCGCAAAAGCGTGCTGGAGGTCGGGGGAGTCGCAGACAGACTTTTCGCCCGACGAACGGTACGTGTCACCACACCATGGCTATCGAGTTCACCCGCGAGGTCCAGCGCGCGTCGTTCTACAGCCCACTGGAGGACTTCGAGCACGTCGACGCGGAGGTGGAGGTGCGCGAGGACCCCCTGACGGGCCGCCAGTCGCGAATCGCCCCCGGGAGCTTCCTCGCGCCCGACTCCTACGACATCGAGGAGGTGGTCGGCGACAGCGAGGGCTGTTTCTTCTGTCCCGACTCGGTCGAGGAGGTGACGCCGACGTACGACGACTTCGTCGGCGAGGACCGGGGGTCGGAGGGCGAGGCCACCTCGTTCCCGAACCTCAACCCCTACGGCGCGTACTCGAACGTCGTCGCTCTCACGGAGGACCACTTCCGGCCCATCGACGAGTTCGAGCCCGCGATATTCGAGGACGGCATCCGCCTCGCCCTGCGGTACGTCGCGGCGGTCCGGGACCACGACGAGCGTGCGCGATTCGCCTCGGTGAACATGAACTTCCTCCGGCCGGCGGGCAGCAGCATCGTCCACCCCCACCTCCAGACGCTCGTGGACGACCGGGCGACGAACCACCAGCGGACGCTCCTCGAAGCGAGCCGCGAGTACCACGACGAACACGACAGTTCCTACTGGGCGGACCTCCGGGGGAGGGAAGAAGACGGCGAGCGACACGTCGCGGACACGGGCGACGTGCGGTGGCTGGCCCCGTTCGCGCCCAAGCACCACCGCCACCTCGTCGGCGTGGCGGGCGAGCACGGGTTCCCCGACCCGGAGGGGGACCTGCCCGCGGACCTCGGGGCGGGACTGGTGCCCGTCCTGCAGAGCTACGCCGCCGCCGGGCTGAACAGCTTCAACGTCGCACTCTACCTCGCCGACGACCCCACGATGCCGCCGGTTCTCGATATCGTCGCCCGGTCGGTGTTCGACGAGTACTACTGGAGCGACTCGCCCTTTTTCACCGTCCTGCACGACGAGGGCGTGGTTGACGTGGCTCCCGAGACGTACGCGGCGGAGGCGCGAGAGCAGTTCTGATTGCGAGGGGAAGCCGGGGGTAGCGCTAAACCCCTCGGGTGGTAAGGCCTCGCACATGGACGAGCACTCACACCGTGGAGGCGGGCGATGAGAGTCACCCTGTTCGGGTCGCCGTTCGACCTCGACGAGTCGGTACTGGGG
Source organism: Halomarina litorea (assembly GCF_024227715.1). NCBI lineage: Archaea > Methanobacteriati > Methanobacteriota > Halobacteria > Halobacteriales > Natronomonadaceae > Halomarina > Halomarina litorea. The sequence goes on from NZ_CP100448.1 coordinate 107,742, forward strand.
GACGACCCGGCGACGGTCGAACGCCAGTTGCGCGAGTACGAGGCCGGCGAGCGCCGGAGGTTCGACCTCGACGTCGCGTACCCCGAGTCGTTCACCGGGCGAGTGATGGAAGCCATGGCGGCCATTCCCTACGGCGAGACGCGCACCTACGGCGACCTCGCGCGCGAACTGGACACCGCGCCCGTCGCCGTCGGGGGCGGATGCGGGCGAAACCCGGTCCCCGTCGTCGTCCCGTGTCACCGCGTCGTCGCCAGCGACGGGAGCCTGCGGGGGTACTCCGCGCCGGGCGGTCTCAGCGTGAAACGCCATCTGCTGGACCACGAGTCGGCGGTGGCGGGGACGGACGGGAGCGCGCAGACCACGCTCGACGGGGTGGTCCAGTGAGCGCCGAGGACGCTCCGAGCGAGGACCTCGGGATGGAGACCGGCGAGGACGCCGAACCGGACCCGCGCTTCGCCGCCGCGACGGACTGCCACGTCCACCTGATGCCCGACCGCCTCATGGCGGCCATCCGCGAGGCGCTAACCGACGAGGGCGGGTGGGCGTTCCCCCATCCGACGGCGCAGGCCGAGATGGAGCGTGCGCTCCGGGCGCACGGCGTCGAACGCTACGTCGCGCTCCCGTACGCCCACAAGCCGGGGATGGCCCGCGAGTTGAACGAGTGGGTCGTAGAGCGGGCGGAGACGTCGGAGATGGCCGTCCCGTTCGCCACCGTCCACGGCGACGACGACGTGGGCGAGGTCGTGCGGGAGGCCTTCGAGGCGGGCGCTCGCGGCCTGAAGTTCCAGTGTCCCGTCCAGCGCTGTGGCCCGGCGGACCCCCGCCTCGACCCCGCCTTCGAACTCGCCGCCGAGTACGACCGTCCGATTCTCTTTCACGCCGGCACCGCGCCGATGTTCCGGGACAGCCCCCACGTCGGGGCCGACCAGTTCGAGCAGTTCCTCCAGTCGTACCCCGACGTCCGGGCCGCCTCGGCCCACCTCGGGGCCTACGAGGTCGAGGCGTTCTGTGCGCTCGCCCGCGACCACGACAACGCCTTCCTCGACACCTGCTTCACCATGTCGAGCGCGGTCGGCGAGTCGATGGACTTCGACCCCGACGACGTGCCCGACAGCGTCTTCGAGGACCTCTCTCACTCCATCATGTACGGGTCGGACTACCCGAACATCCCCCACTCCTACCGCTCGGAGCGCGAGAACCTGCTGGGGCGCGACCTCCCCGAGTCGGTGTACGACGACCTCTTTCGAGAGACCGCAGAGCGGTTCCTCTACGGCTAGTACCGGACGCGGTGTGTGTCAACACGCACCTATTTACCCCGCCCGCCGAACCACGTTCGTATGTCGCCCTCCCGGTGGATTCGGTCTCGGTCGCGCTGGCGGTGGGTCCTGTGGGCCGCACTCGCGGGCGGGTTCCTGCTGGTCAACTTCCACCGCGTCTCCTCGGCCGTCCTCGCGGACGACCTGACCCGCGCGTTCGACACGACGGGCACCGAACTCGGCTTGCTCCACTCCTCCTTCTTCTACATCTACGCCGCCCTCCAGTTGCCCGCGGGCCTGCTCGTCGACCGGGCGGGCGTCCGCCGGGTGGCCGCCGCCGGCCTCGCCATCATGAGCGTTGGCGTCGTCGGGTTCGCGCTGGCGGACTCCCTGCTCGCGGGCTTCCTCGCCCGGGCGCTCGTCGGACTCGGCGGGAGCGTCCTCTACATCGCCACGCTCCGCTTCTGTGCGAACTGGTTCCGCCGCGACGAGTTCGCCACCATGACGGGGTGGACCGTCGCCGCGGCGGGATTGGGTGGGGTGCTCGCGACGACGCCGCTCGCACTCGCCGTCGTCGCGGTGGGGTGGCGGGGGACGCTCCTCGCCACGGCCGTCGGCGGCGGGTCGCTCGCGGGCGTCATCTACCTCCTCGTCCGCGACCGGCCCCGCGACGGCGGGTTCGACCCCGTCGAGGGGGCGGACCCGCCGGAACGACGGGCCGACCTCGCCACCGTCGCGGCCAACACTCGGCGCGTCCTCCGGGAGCGCGAGACGTGGCTGCTCGGCGTCATGCTCTTTTTCGTCATCGGGACGAACTTCACCGTCCTCGGCCTCTGGGGGGTGCCCTACATCGCCCACGTCTACGACGTGTCGGTGGCGCGCGCCTCGACGTACGTCCTGCTGGGAAACGTCGGGTTGCTCGTCGGCCCGCCCGTGATGGGCACCCTCTCCGACCGCCTCGGACGGCGGACGGACATCATCCTCGCCTCGACGGTGGCGTTCACGCTCGCCTACGGCACCGTCTTCGCTGTCGTCACCCCGCCGTTGCCGGTGTTCGGCGCGCTGCTCTTCCTCGCGCTGTTCACCAACGGCGGGACCCTGCTGGCGTACACCGTCGCCAAGGAGCGCCACGCGAACAGCGCCTCGGGCACCGTCACGGGCACCATCAACAGCATCGGCTACTTCGGGGCGGCGGTGTTCCCGGCGCTGATGGGCGTTGCCCTCGACACGTACTGGACCGGCACGACCATCGACGGCGCGCGGGTGTACACCGCGACGGGCTACCGGGTCGCCTTCGGCATCGCCACCGCTGCGGGGTGCGTCGCCGTCTGCTGTGCCGCGTGGCTCCACCTCAGACTCGACGGCGCGCCGAGCGAGCGGGCGGCGACGGCGGACGACTGAGCGGCCTCGGGCCTACCCGTCGCCCGCCGACGGTCGGAGCGCGTTCCGGTTGAGCGTCGCCTGCGCCCGCCGGATGCGCTCGGAGGCCGCCTGGTGGGAGATGCCGACCTCGTCTGCGAGCGTCGCGAGTTCGACCTTGCGGGGGACGTCGAAGTAGCCGCGCTCGGTCGCCAGCGACAGTATGTGGTGTTGCTTCTCGCTCAACCCGAAGTCGGGGGTGGCGTCCGGGCCGTAGCGCTCCTCGTAGATGCGGAACACCTCGTAGTCGATGTCGTGGTCGTCGCAGAACTCGCGATACCGCCCGAAGGCGGCGCGGTCCGGGAACGCCACGCGGAACACCCAGCCGTCCTTCGTACCCGTGATTCGCTGGACGATGGTCGCCTCCTCGACGAGCACGGGCCACGTGCTGCGTTCGAGGCCATCGCCGTGCCAGTCCATCCGGTAGAGCCGGCGGGTGCCGGTGTCGGCCACGGGAGCCACGTTCGTGACCGTCGTGTCCTCGTCGAGCGCCCGCTCCAGCGCCTCGAAGTCGTCGGCCTCGGCCCAGAGGAGCGTCCTGACGCCGCGGTCCGGCGTCTGGTTGGACTGCTCCCAGTCCAGTCGGACCCCCGGGACGCTCGTCAGCGTCCTCTCGAGGACCGGGTGGTGGAGTCGGAATTCGACGATGAGCATCGACCGTACTCGCGGATGGTCGGCACTCAGCCCGCTGGCTGCGCGTGCAAGCCGTTTACTAGAGCCGTCAGCCGAGCGACCGCTCGCCGGCCGCGTCGACCGACGCCGCGAACACCGGGAGCGCCGGGAGGACCGTCTCGACCGCACCCGTGTTGAACTGGTGGAAGAGGCCCTGTACGTCGCCGATGGCGTCGTCTTCCATCCCGATTCCTCGGAGGTCCTCGGGTGCGAGGCGGGGGCGGTAGGGCGCGCCGGCGACGAACTCGTCGACGAGGTCCGACGTGCGCTCGCAGGCGCGGTCGAACCCGGCGCCCTCGAGTGTCGGTTCGACGTCGGCCCACAGCGTCTCGAAGAACGCCGGCCACTGAGCGAGACAGCGGTAGATGGAGGGGAGGTCCCCGCCGAGGCCGTGGAACTCGCGGACCGCCTCCACAGTGGAGTCGAGGGACTCGGGGGCCGAGTCGACCATCGTCGGCGGCCGTCCCCGGTCGGCGTCCAGCCAGTCCGGGAAGGGGGCCGTCGTCGCCCGTTCGTCCAGCGGCGAGTCGCCCACCGGGTCGCCCTGCAGGGCCCGGTCCATCGTCCCGAACAGCACCGCGAGGCGGGGGGCGACCACGTCGAACGTCGCCAGTTGCCCGCGCGCTTCGGCGAACTCGGCGGGCGAGAGACCGGTCTCGGCCCGACGGTACGCGGGGGCGTCGTCGAGTTCCGAGAGGACGGCGTCCCGGTAGCGCACGGAGAACCGGGCGAACCCCCGGGTGTCGAACAGCGGCTTCACCTGCCCCCACGCGTAGCGCGTGAACTCCGGGTCGTTCGCCATCACGGTCCGGAATATCCAGTTGACGATGGGCGCGCGGAAGGTCCGCTTCACGTCGTCGTAGACGCCGCGTCGCCACCCGGTCGCCTCGTGTTCGTACAGTTGCTTCGAGGTGTCCATGCCGGGGGTTCTCGTGGACAGGGGGTATGCGTTGCCCCCACGCACAGGCAAGGTCGCGCCGACGCCCGTTCAGGCGTCGAGTTCGTCCGCCAGGTCGTGGAAGGAGTCGATGGTGACGTCCGGGTCGCGCCCGGCGAACGACTCCCACGGGCCGTCCCCCCGGTTGAGCCACGCGCCCTGCATCCCCGCGTTCATCGCCCCGAGGACGTCGAAGGCGGGGCCGGCGACGTGGACCATCCGGTCGATTGGCGTCCCGGTCCGGGCCGCGGCGTGGCGGTAGATGTCGACGTGGGGCTTGAACGTCCGAATCTCGTCGGCCGAGATGGTATCGGAGAGCAGGTCCCCGATGTCGGCGTGTTCGACCATCGACTCGAGCATCTCCGGGTTGCCGTTCGAGACGACGTACACGTCGCGGCCCGTCTCGCGGATGCGCTCGATACCGTCGCGCACGTCCGGGAACACGTCGAGTTCGTGGTAGATTTCGAGTATCGCGTCGCGTTCCGCGGGGTCGAGTGCGACGCCGTGGACGTCCAGCGCGTACTGGAGGGCGTCGCGGTTCATCTCGTAGAACGGCTGGTAGAACCCGACGAAGTTCCCGACCATCGTGTACATCAGCGAGCGCGTCCGCCAGAGCTTCGAGACGGGTTCCGGGTCCTCGACGGCGTCCGCGAGCGCCCGTTCGGCCGCGTTCGGGTCGACGAGCGTTCCGTAGGAGTCGACGGTCACCGTCTCCACCCGGCCGGCATCGAGTGTCATGACAGAGGGTATCGATGAGCGTTGTATAAGCGTTCCCCGTCGTGTGAGCTGACCGTCCAGTCACCGAAACCGCACGTTACCCAACGATTATTAGGGTAGGTTCGAACGGCACACGTAGTATGCAAACACATGTCAAGGAAGCAGCCAGCACTGGCATGGCGTTCGTGACCATCGCCGCGTCGGTCCACGCCGGCATCTGGTTCAGTCTGTTCGGCGTCCCCGACGTGACGGTGCTCAACTGGCCGTTCCACTACTTCTGGTTCGTCGTCGGCTCAGTTGTGTCCTTGCTCGTGATATTTTGGGTGTACGACCGGTACGCGACGACGCTCGCCGCCGAGAAGGCCGAGATGCACACTCGACACGAGCGGGCGGCGAGGAGTGACCGGGAGACGCCCGCCGCCGGCGGGGGGGAGGACTGAGCCGTGGTCGTCCTGCAGGGGTCCTACCAGCAGACGTTCGAGCAGTTGGGCCTGCCGCTGGTCATCATCGTCGGGTCGATACTGCTGTACTTCGCCGTGAGCTACTACTTCCGACAGCGGGTGAGTGACACCGCGGACCTGTACGTCGCCGACCGGTCCATCGGCTCTATCGTCAACGGGGCCGCGATGAGCGCCTCGTGGGAGAGCCTCGCGACGTTCATGGGAGTGGTGGCGCTCATCGTGAGCCTCCAGTTGCCGTTCATCGCCATGTGGGCGAACTTCATGCTCTCCATCCCCCTCATCGTCCTGCTGTACGGGCAGACGCTCCGCCGCCTCGGGGTGTACACGCCCGCGAAGTTCTGCCAGCAGCGCTACGGACGGAGCATGGGGATGCTGATGGCCCTGCTGCTCGTCCTCGTCATGCTGATGTACGCCCTCGGGCAGTTCATCGGCCTCGCGAAGGTCGCCAACGTCCTGTTCGGCTGGCCGTTCGAACTCTCGCTGGTCGTCATCGCCGTCATCGTCGTCGGCTACATCGTCCTCGGGGGGATGTTCGGCGTCTCGTACAACGCCGCGCTCCAGTTCGTCATCATGTTCACCGCGGCGTACATCCCGATGGCGTTCGTCCTCAACGACCTCGGGGCCAGCGGGTGGTGGTTCCCGCCGCTCGGGTACACGAGCCTCACCGACGAGATGGTTCAGACGTTCCCCGGCTTCTTCGACCTCACGTTCGGCCTGAAGTGGTACGTCGCGCTGTTCCTCGCGATGGCGCTCGGCCCCATCGGGATGCCGCACATGGCCCAGCGCGTGTTCACGAGCGACAGCATCGAGGGCGGTCGGCGCTCCGTCCTCTGGTTCGTCGCGCTCACGGGCCTCCTGTTCGCGGTCATGTACTCCGTCGGCTTCGCGGGCGTGTTCTGGGCCAACCAGCAGGGCCTCGACATCCCGCAGGCGGACTTCGACAAGATGATCTTCTACATCAACTTCGCGTTCAACGGCGACACCATCACCGGCTACGTCGTCGCCGGGGCGCTCGCGGGCGCGCTCTCGACGGTCAGCGGCCACATGATGGCCATCAGCGCGACGGTCGCCAACGACCTCGTCGACATGTTCGACGTGGACGTCCCCGAGGACCGCAAGACCCGACTCGGCTACGTCACCATCGTCGGTGCCGGCCTCGTCATCGCGCTCCTCGCGCTGAACCCGCCCGCGTTCCTCGTGGTGAGCATCCTCTGGGCGTTCTCGCTGGCCGCGGCCGCCATCACGCCCGTCATCGTCCTCGGCGTGTGGTCGAGTCGCGTGAACCGCTACGGCGCGATTCCGGCGAGCGTCGTCGGCGCACTCGTCGTCGTCGTCTTCTCGCCGCACGTGCTCCCCGGAATCACGTTCGGTGCGGGCGGCATCACCTCCGCGCTGGGGATGGACGCCGCGTTCGTCGCCGTCCCGCTCTCCATCATCGTCCTCGTCGTCGGGTCGCTCCTCGGCGAGCGGGTCGGGTCGATAGACGACCGCGAGAACCAGCGGCTGGTCAACGAGATACACGGCTACCCGGCGGACGGCCGACGGCGGTTCAGCAGTGCGTGGCCGTTGCTCGTCCTCGCGGCGCTCTGCGTCCCGCTCCTCGTGTGGGGGCTGGCCGCCTGGCCCGCTTGAGCGTTCGGCCTCACTCCCCGTCCAGCGAGCGGCGGAACCGCTCGCGCGAGACGACGCGGAAGGTCATCCCGACGGTGCCGACGACGCTCCCGTCTTCCGCGCCCGCCCGTCTGACCGTCCCCGTGAGTTCCAGTCGCGGGGCGGCCACCCGGTCGAGCGTCGTCTCGACGACGAGGTCGGTGCCGAGCGGCGCGGCCCGGCGGTGCGAGACGTCCGCCGCCTCCCCCAGCGTCCCCGTCCCGTCGGGGAGGTGCCCGCGCAGCGACTCCCGGCCCGTGAACTCACAGGCCGCCAGCAGGTGGTGGGTGCCGAGCACCGGCACCGACTCCTCGGGGGTGGCGTCCGCGGCGGCCGACAGGCCCGGCGGGTCCGACTGCTCGCCGAAGACGGTGGTCGCGTGTTCCGGCCCGACGGTGAACTCGCGGTGGCCGAGCACCTCCTCCCCTCGGAGACCGCTCAGGTCGATGTCCATGCCGGACGCTGGCGGGGCGAGAGGATAAGTCTCACACCGAGGGGGGTGGTCAGAGGACAGAGAGCGAGGCCGCCGCGCCGGGCAGGAGCTCAATCCGGGCAGGTCCCCGCTCGGGGTACGGGCGTCAGACGACGCGGGGGCCACCCACCGGCCGACGGCCTCGCTGTCCTAGCGTGACCGTACGAAGATATGAGAGTGGGCGTTGATATACGAGGGCATATAACACGAGGACACGACGGCGCGCGGCCTCACTCGTCCCCGACCACACCCGCGAGGGCGACACCGATGGATTCGAGGTACGACTCGCGGGAGTGGCCCAGCCGCGAGATCCAGACCTCCTGATACGAGGGATGGAGGACGGGGAAGACGGGCGGGTCGAGCGAGGGGAGGCGTTGGACCTCCCCCACGAGGTCGAGGAAGCCGTCCGCCTCGCGGCCGTCCAGCGAGAATAGCGACTGCGTGGCGTGTTTTCCGGTCGTGACGACGCAGTCGGGGGCGACCTGCTCGATTTCGCGGACGAGGAACGGTCGGCAGTTCGCCCGCTCCTCGGGGTGCGGTTCGCGGTTGTCCGTCTCGTGGGGCGGACAGTCGAGTTCGGTCGCCGCCTCCGGGTCGTCGTGGGGGATGGCCGCGCTCGGGAAGCACTTGACCGCGTTCGTGTAGTAGGCGTCCTCCGCGAAGCCGAGGTCGGCGACCATCCCGCGAATCTTCTTGCCGGAGCGCCCGCCGGAGTAGGCCATCCCCGTCCAGTTGCCCCCCTGCCAGCGGTCGGCGTCGGGCGACCCCGCGGCAGGGGCCTCGCCCACGACGACCAGCGAGGCGTCCCGCGGGCCGACGCCCCAGCAGATGCGGTTGCGCGCGGCGACGAGGGCGGGACACTCCCGGCAGTCCTCGGCCAGCGGGTTCCGCCGGTCGGGGTCGGGGAAGGCGGGGTCGGTCATAGGGAGCGTTCGGGCGCGAGAGAGGAGTATCCGTCGTCAGTCGTCCCCGCCGTCGTCGCCCTCGTCATCATCGTCGTCCTCGCGTTCCTCCTCTTCGGCGAGTTCGACGCCGTCCAGCGTCGGGAGTGCCAGCGTGGAGGGCGCGCCGGGCGAGTGGTTCACGACCACGCCCGCGGGCGACTCGCTGTCCACGTAGAGGGCGTCGTCGAACGGGACGGCGTCCTCCACGAGCGACCCGTCGGCCGCCGCCAGCGTCACCCGGAGCGTGTGACCCGCCGGGACGCGACGTTCGACGCCGACGAGGTCGAACGCCAGCAGACCCGCCGACTCGACGCGCGTCGCGGCCACCTGGTCTTTCAGTATCGTCGCCTCGCCGTCGGGGGTGACGTGGCTCAGCGTCCCGAAGAGGTGGGGCGACGGGTCGCCCCCGGTCGGTGTGACGCTCAACCACAGGCGGGGCGTCCCGACGACGTCCACCGCCTCGTCCACGCGGAAGTCGAAGGTGGCCGTCCCGCTGGAGGCGTTCTGGTTCCCGGAGCCACCCGTGAGGCGGACCTGCGAACTGCCGCCTGACGCGCCCGACCCGAGGGGAAGCGCCGTCTCGCCGCCGGGGAGGGCGTCGTACGTCTCGAACGTGTCGGCCTGCGAGCGATAGAGCGAGGCGACGGGCACGTCCGGCGCGGTCGCCCCCGACCCCTCGTCGTCGCCCGTCTCGCCGTCTTTCAGGTGGGCGTCGAGCCACGCGAGGGCCGCGTCGTTGGCGTACGCTGTCTGCGTCTCGGTGGGGCCGCCGGAGTCCACGAAGTCGTGGCCGTAGTCGTACATCACGAGGCGGGCGTCGGTGCCCGTATCGCGCAGGCCCTGGAGGTTGGCGAACGCCTCGTTCGCCGTGAACAGGCGGTCCTCCCACCCCGAAATCAGGAGCGTCGGGGTATCGATGGCCCCCAACTGGCCGACCGGGGAGCGCGACTGCCAGAAGGCACGCAGTTCCTCGGGGGCCTCCCTCGCCTCGACGGCCTGCTCCGAGAGGCGGAGGAACCGGTCGTTCGGCTCCCCGTTGGCGATTCCCGACTGGTAGAGACCGTAGAACCACGCCCACTTCAGGACGCGGTTGGGGTCGTTCGAGAACCGCAGGTCGTGCCAGCCCCACCGGGGGACGAGAGCGTCGAGTCGGTCGTCGACGATGGCCGTCATCAACTGGATGCCCGCGCCGTAGGAGTAACCGTCCATCCCCACGCGGGGGTCGTCGGGACCGTCCGTGGCGACCGAGTCCCGGTTCGCCAGCCACGTGAGGAGCGTCCGCGCGTCCCCCACCTCGTTCGGGCCGTCGACGCCCACCTCGCCGCCGGACTCGCCGAACCCCCGCGAGTCGTACGTGAGGACGACGTAGCCGTGGGAGGCGTAGTACTCCGCCAGCGGTCTCCGGTCGGCGCGCGTCCCGCCCCACCCGTGGGTCATGAGGACGGCGGGTCGTTCCCCGTCCACGTCGGGTTCGAAGACGCTGGCGCGGATGGTCGTCCCGTCGAACGACTCGATTTCGAGCGCCTCGGTGGTCGAGAACGCGACGTCCCCCTGCTCCGGTTCCGGTTCGAGCGCCGCCGCCCGGTCGGCGAACAGCCCCGCCCCCAGCGCCGCCGTCAGTCCGTACGTGATGAACTCCCGTCTGGTCGACATGCCTTCGTGTCACCGAGTCGAGGGTACAAAGGCGCTGTTCACGCGAGCAATCCTGTTCCCGCCGTCCGGTCGGTGGGGTCCGGGAGTCGGGAAGCGAGGACCCGCAAGCGGTAAGCCGTCGAACCGTCTCGGGGCAGTCGTGAACGAAGCGCCACTCGAACTCGTCGTCGAAGTGCTGTCAGTCGTCGCCTACGCCGCCGGGGCCGTCCTGCTGACGGGACTCGGCGTCCTCACCGAACGGGCGGGCGTCGAGGCACTGGCCAGTGACACGACGCTCGGTCTCTGGATGCTCGGGATGGGAGCCGTCGCCCTCGCGGGGGCGTACCTCGTCGCGACGGGTCGCCTCCTGCCGCGGGTGCGGGCACTGACCGCCGGCGAGTGAGCGGAGGGGGACAGACCGACCTGCCGGACCGATTCGCCTTTACTCCCCGCGATACGTGGGTTCCGTATGAGCGATTCCCAGGAGTCGGACGCACCTCCCGAGCGATTCGGGGAGGTGGACGACCAGTACGACCCGGACGCGGTCGAGGACCGTATCCGGTCGTACTGGCGTGACGTCGACGCCTACGAGCAGACGAAAGCCCACAGGAAAGGCGCCGAGCGCTTCTTCTTCGTGGACGGTCCGCCGTACACCAGCGGCGCGGCCCACATGGGCACGACGTGGAACAAGTCGCTGAAGGACGCCTACATCCGCTACAAGCGGATGTGCGGCTACGACGTGACCGACCGGCCGGGCTACGACATGCACGGCCTGCCCATCGAGACGAAAGTCGAGGAGAAACTGGGCTTCGAGAACAAGAAGGACATCGAGTCCTTCGGGATGGAGAACTTCATCGAGGAGTGCAAGGAGTACGCCGACGACCAGCTAGAGGGCCTGCAGGACGACTTCAAGTCCTTCGGCGTCTGGATGGACTGGGAGAACCCCTACCGGACGGTGTCGCCGGAGTACATGGAGGCCGCGTGGTGGGGCTTCCAGCAGGCACACGAGCGCGGACTGGTGGACCGGGGGAAACGCTCCATCACGCAGTGTCCCCGGTGTGAGACGGCCATCGCGAAGAACGAGGTCGAGTACCACGAGATCGAGTCCCCGAGCATCTACGTGAAGTTCCCGCTCACGGGTCGGGAGGGGAACCTCGTCATCTGGACGACGACGCCGTGGACCATCCCCGCGAACACGTTCGTCGCGGTGGACGAAGGTGCAAAGTACGCCGCCGTGCGGGTCGAGGACGGCCCCCACGCGGGCGACCTGCTGTACGTCGCGAGCGAGGTGGTCGACGACGTGATGGGCCGTGCCGGTGCCGAGTCGTACGAAGTCGTCGAGGAACTCGACGGTTCGGACCTCGCCGGGTGGTCCTACGAGCATCCGCTCCCCGAGGAGGTGCCCGACCACGCCGCGGGCGCGGGCGCGGGACAGGTCTACCACGCCGACTACGTCGAGATGGACCGTACTGGACTCGTCCACTCCGCGCCCGGCCACGGGCAGGAGGACTTCGAGCGCGGGCAGGAGTTGGGGCTGGAGATATTCTGCCCGGTCGGCCCGGACGGCACGTACACCGAGGCGGGCGGGAAGTACGCCGGCCAGTTCGTCCGCGACGCCAACGACGACGTCATCGCGGACCTCGATTCGAAGGGGTTCCTGCTGGCGAACGAGACTCATCGCCACGACTACGGGCAGTGCTGGCGGTGTGACACGGACATCGTCTTCCTCGCGACGGACCAGTGGTTCGTGACGGTCACGGACGTCAAAGGCGAGATGCTCGACAACCTGGAGGACAGCGAGTGGCACCCGCAGGAAGCGCGCGACAACCGCTTCCGCAAGTTCATCGAGGGGTCGCCCGACTGGAACGTCTCCCGCCAGCGCTACTGGGGCATCCCCATCCCCATCTGGGTGCCGAGCGCGGACTCGTCCGCGAACGGGAGCGGCGAAGCCGCGGACGGCGCGGACTGGGACGGCGACATGGACGACGTCCTCGTCGTCGGGACCCGCGAGGAACTCGCCGAACGGGTGGACCAGGACGTCGACCCCGAGGCGGTGGACCTGCACCGTCCCACCGTGGACGACCTGACTATCACCGAAGGGGGAACCACCTACGAACGCGTTCCGGACGTCTTCGACGTCTGGCTCGACTCCTCGGTGGCCTCGTGGGGCACCCTCGACTACCCCGGCGAGGCCGAGGACTTCGAGGAGCTGTGGCCCGCCGACCTCATCATGGAGGCCCACGACCAGACCCGCGGGTGGTTCTGGTCGCAACTCGGGATGGGCACCACCGCGATGGGCGAGATACCCTACAAGGAGGTGTTGATGCACGGGTGGGCGCTGGCCGAAGACGGACGGAAGATGTCGAAGTCCATCGGGAACGTCGTCACGCCCGCCGAGGCGCTCGAACGCCACGGCGCGGACCCGATGCGCCTGTTCCTCCTGTCGGTGAACCCGCAGGGCGAGGACATGCGCTTCTCGTGGGACGAGATGGCGACGATGGAGCGCAACCTGAACATCCTCTGGAACGTCTTCCGGTTCCCGCTCCCGTACATGCGGATGGACGGGTTCGACCCCGAGGCCGTCGACCTCGCCGACTGCGACCTCGAACTGGTCGACGAGTGGGTGCTCTCGCGGCTCCAGACGGTCGTCGGGGAGATGACCGACCACTGGGCGGAGTTCCGGCAGGACCGGGCGCTCGACGCCCTGCTGGAGTTCGTCGTCGAGGACGTCTCCCGGTTCTACATCCAGGTGGTCCGCGAGCGGATGTGGGCCGAGGAGGACTCCGACAGCAAGACCGCGGCGTACGCCACGCTCTACCACGTGCTCGTGGAGACGACGAAACTGCTCGCGCCCTACGCGCCGTACGTCGCCGACGACGTCTACGGCACGCTCACGGGCGACAGCGGGTTCGACACGGTCCACATGTGCGACTGGCCGGCGGTCGACGAAGGGTATCGAAAGCCCGAACTGGAGTCGGACCTCGCGGTCCTGCGGGCCGTCGAGGAGGCGGGGTCGAACGCCCGCCAGCAGGCAGAACGGAAACTCCGGTGGCCCGTCCCGCGCGTCGTCGTCGCGGTCAACGACGCGGCGGCCGCCGAGTCCGTCCGCGAGCACGCCGCACTGGTGCGTGACCGCCTCAACGCTCGCGAGGTGGACGTCATCGCGCCCGGCGAGGAGTGGGGCGAACTGCGCTACTCGGCGCAGGCGGACATGTCCGTCCTCGGCCCCGCCTTCGGCGGGCAGGCCGGCGAGGTGATGGGTGCGCTCAACGGGGCGCGCGTCTCCGAACCCACGCTGGACGCCCTCGAAGCCGCTGTCGAGGAGGAACTCGGCGAGTCCGTCGAACTGACCGACGAGATGGTCGAGTTCGTCACCGAGACGCCCGAGGGAGTCGCCGCCACGCCCTTCACCGTCGCGGGCGACGAACGCGGCGTCGTCTACGTCGACACCTCGCTCACGGAGGACATCGAGAGCGAGGGGTACGCCCGCGAGGTCATCCGCCGCGTCCAGGAGATGCGGAAGGACCTCGACCTGGACCTCGACCGGCAGATTCGCCTCTCCGTGGACGTGGCCGACGACCGGGTCGCCGAACTGGTCGCCCGCCACGAGGCCCTCATCGCCGAGGAGGTCCGCGCCGCCGAACTCGATGTCGTCGAGGGCGAGGACGCCCACCGCAAGGAGTGGGAGGTCGAGGACGTGACGATGACGCTGGCCATCGAACCTCTCGCGCCGACCGAGGCGTCGGACTGAACCGCCATCCGCCGACCGGAACGCCCACGACGGTTCGAGTGATACGGTACCACACGACATGTGGTTCGGGACGAGCGTCCGGGGCGGGGAGGTGTACGTCGGCGGACCCGACGGTGACCTCCGGGTCGGCCCCCTCGACGCCGTCGTCACCGCCGTCGGCGGGCCGGCGTGGACCATCACCTACTCCGAGTGGCAGCGCCGGCGCTACCCCCATCTCGACACGAGCGACGAGGGCATCGTCGTGGACGTCTGTGACTACGTGGACGCGATGACCTGCCCGGCGTGGTTCGTGGAGGCGCTGGCGGCGTTGCCGGACGAACGGGTGAACGGAGAGGACCCACTGTCGCCACGATTGGGACTGTTCGTCGGCCATCTCGTTCGCCAGCTGGAGTTCGGTCTGGAGTAGGCGCGGGTCGGTCGCGGCGCGTCGGGGGGTGCGCCACGAATCGAAGGGCGCTCGTTGTCGCATCGGAATTGCCGTGTTCGCCCCGTGTATCGACCCGGGTGACTCGGTTTGGCCCGTTCGTCGGGTCCATCTCGACAGCGGCGGTAGCGCCAACAGTACCTATTCCACCGGGGAGCAACATGGGGTTACCCATGGACTACATCTTGGACGAGATCGACAAGCGGATACTCTACTATCTCGCACGGGATGCGCGGAACACGACCGCGAGAGCGATCGCAGCGAGCGTCGACGTCTCGCCGGGCACCATCGGAAACCGGATCGAACGACTGGAAGAACGCGGCATCCTCGAAGGGTATCACGCGGACATCGACTATCAGACCGCCAAGAACCTCCTCCCGCACCTCTATATCTGTAACGCGCCGTCGTCCGAACGTGAGCGCCTCGCACAGGAGACCCTCGAAATCTCTGGTGTGGTGAACGTCCGAACAGCGATGCTCGGGCGCGAGAGTCTCCACGTACTGGCGATCGGGACGAACACGAAAGATATCAGCCGGATCGGACAGGAGCTGACCGAACTCGGCGCCGAGGTGGAGAAAGAGGGGCTACTGGAGGAGGAGCTGTACCAACCGTACCGTCCCTACGGCCCGGATGGCGAACGGAAGCGACCCGGCAAGGACTTCATGACGCTCGCTGGCGACGCCGAACTGACCGAGCTTCGACTCAAGGAGGAGGCCCCCGTGGCCGGGATGACCATCGGTGGAGCAGCCGAGGCGGGAATCCTGCCGGACGACGTGCTCGTCGTCGCGATCGAACGGGAGGGGACGATGATCACACCGAAGGGCGACGTGGGGTTTCAGGGAGGCGATATCGTCTCTCTCCTGTTCAGGGATGGGTACTCCGACGAGGTCGCAGACTACTTCGGGGACGACCTCATCGGTCAGTAGGTCGGTACTCGCCGGACGATAGTGGAAGCGCTCCCCGAACAGGGAGCGTCGTCAGTAGCTACATTGACCGACAGCCGACGCCCAGAACCCGCCGAGGGGACGTTCGATCCGTCGTCCGAATTCCGCCGTCGCTGGCGAGTCGGTCCGTGTACTCAACTGGAGCCCCGGACCGCCCTGATTACCTGACTGGACCGATGTAGGACCAGTGGAGGCTCTCGTTTCCCTCGGGCCCGGTCTCCCGTCGCACGTGGTAGAGATAGGGGCCATGCGGGCAGTCCTCGCAGCCGGTCGTACAGGGCTGCTGTTTGACGACGGCGGTGTAGCCGTCGTGTTCCGTCACGTGGACGAGTTCCTCGCCCTCCTCGGCCTCGATCTGGGACGACACGGAATATTTGCTGTCCAACAGGTCTTGAATGTACTCCGCCGTCTGCCGGAGCTGTCCCTCGTCTAGCTCGGCGAGGCGCTCGGTGATCTCCGTGGATACGGGAGTTGACTCCGTCGGGGAACCGGCCTCATTTGTCATTGACACCCATTCACACCTGACCCACTTAACACTCGTTCCGTCTACTGCAACGTATCGAGGGTTCGATTGCAGAAATCCAAATAGGGGGGCGAAATTTTTTACAAGGTGCATTTGTAGCGGCGTGCGATGGTCGAGCACACACGGACACTCGGGTTCCCGGTCGTGTTCGCTATCGGTCTGGGACGATAATCGCGGCCGGCATCTTCTCGCTGTCGGGGATCGCCGTCTGCCATATCGGCTCGACGGCCGTCCTCGCGCAGGTCCGAGGACTCCCCTCCACCGGAGTGCAAGTCTTCACGACGGGGGCCGCCCGCGCTGCAGCGCAGCCACCTCGCGTCTCGGCGGAACGTCCGGTACCGTCGTCACAGTACACTCCGTCAACCCGCGACGCACGGGGGACACACTCACTCCGGAGTCTGTTTCGTGGGAATCGACTCACGATAGTCAGTTCGCTGGTGGGTGACAGGCACTCACAGTCCACGGGTTGGAAGCCGACGTAGACGACCTACTCCCGCAACGCCTCGGCGACGACGGGCGCGACGCTGACCGCACTCACGGCGCGTTCGATGGTGTCGGTGCCGTAGACGGCCTCGCATCCCGCGCGGGCGAGTTTCGTCCGGGCGTCGGCGGCGAGCATGGGGTGGACGCAGGTGGCGAAGACCCGTCCGACGCCGTCGTCCTGCAGGTGGTCGATGGCCCCGGCCATCGTCGACCCGGTGGCGATGATGTCGTCGACGACGACGACGTCCCGGCCCTCGACGGCCGTCTCGCTGGGCGTGAGGCTCACCTCGCCGGTGTCGTAGTCGCGCACCTTCTCGAAGAAGTCCACGTCGCCCGTACCGTAGTCGGCGGACACCGTCTCGGCGAGGGCGGTGGCGCTGGCGTCGGGCGCGAGGAAGAGAGGGTCGGTCAGGTCCGCGGGGAGGGGGTCGGCCAGCAGTCCGGCGGCGTCGACCGACTCGCAGGGGACGTCGAAGAAGTCCGTCACGGCCTCCTCGTGGGGATTGACGGTCAGCACGCGGTCCGTCCCGGTGGAGATGGCCCGCGCCATCGCCCGGGCGGAGACGGGGTCGCCATCCGTGAACGCGCGGTCCTGCCGGGCGTAGCCCATGTACGGCAGGACGGTGGTGACCCGGTCGGCGTGTCGGCGGGCGACGTCCTGCAACTGGAGCAACTGGACGTGCGCGTCGCTCGACACCGTCGAGGCGACTACGACGGCGTGGTCGGCCTCGAACGGCGCGCGGACGATGAGTTCGCCGTCGGCGAACCAGTCGTATTCGACGGGTCCCACCCTCGCGTCCAGTTCGGCGGCCAGCGACGCCGCGAGCGACTGGGACGCGGACCCCGGAAGTATCATGGTCGGGCGTCGGCGGCGCTGGCTAAAACGCGTTTTCCTTCGGGGGAGTCGCGAGAGAGGCGCGCGCCCGCGGCGGCCGCGACGATCCGGCCCTCGGTCGCGGGCGGAAGCGGGTCGGTCGCCCTTCCGGGGACCCCCATGTCAGAGCGTTGTAATGGGCGAGTCTGATACTCGCACAGGATGAAGTCCGAACGGTGTTTTTTGAGGTTCCGACCTTTTGAGAGGCGAACACGGGTGAACTGTGCGTCGTGCTTGAAGCCAGCTGCTTTGAACGACACGGTTGAACGCGGGGGGAGTCTCCGTTTTTGCGGTAGCCGGGCGGTCGGGCACGGTCGTCGCCGTTTCGACGCTTGCCGAACCAGCCGTTGAACGCTTCAGCGAGTTCTTCGAGAACGCGCTGACTGGGTTGAGAATGCAAGTCCGTGTAGCGTTCGTGGCTTTTGAGTTCCCCGTCCTCATCCTCGTCCTCGCCGCCGTGAGCAGTCTCGCCATCACGGCCATCGGACTCCGGGAGTTCCGGGGCGACCGGGGCTGCTGAAGGCGGGTCGCGTCGAGAATGCCTCCGTTCACGCCGTGGGGGACGCCCCGTCACAGCGCTCCCGGGGGTTCGTCGTCGTGAACGCCGTCAGCGAGGAGTCCGCACCGGGGTCGGTCGTGGCGTCGCCGACGACGAACAAGACCGCCACGACGTCGGCGTCGAACGTCGAGAGGTCGACGGACCGCCAGTCGGGGGCGTCGGCCAGACGGCCCCGGACGACGTATCGGCCCGCCTCCTCCGCCCACGGACACGGTAGCTCCGTCCCGCCGAGTGCTGCCGACGACCGGGCGGTCGCCTCGTAGGACCCCGAGTGGACCGCGGTCCCGTCGCGTTCGACGACGACGCTGACGGTGTGGGGGTCGGAGGCGTAGTTGCTCACCGAGACGGTGCCGAGGGTCGGCGGTGGTCCGTCACCGGGACGGAGTGCGGAGCACCCCGCGCCCGCGGAGAGGGCGGTCCCGAGGAGGGCGAGGGCTCGGCGTCGGCGCATGGCGGAACCTATCTCCAGTAGAGAATAAATCTTGTCAGACCACCGCGATTCCTCGCACGTCTGGCACCCCGAGCGCGCGGGTCCGCCACTCCCCGTCCTCGCGGTCCTCGACGAGGAACGTCCCCGTCCCGGTGACGGCGTAGGTGGTCGCGCCGTAGGCGACGCCCGCGACGGGGTCCGTGGCGGGGAGGTCGACGGCAGTCCACTCGCCGCCCTCGCTCTCGCGGACGGACAGCGACCCGGGGGTGGCGGCGTGGGCGCGGTCGCCGTCGGTCGCCACGACCCGGAAGTCGCCGTCCAACAGGTCCATCCAGCCGTTTCCGAGGGCGTAGAGGCCCTCGCCGGTCGCGGCGAGGGGGACGCCTCTCGCGGTCACGTCGTGGGCGTCTGCGAGACCGACGTTCGTGAGGCCGCCGTCGGCGAGGCGGAACACGCCGTCTGCGGTCGCGAGCAGATGACCGTCGACGGCCCGCACGTCAGCGAGGTCGCCGACCGACTCCCAGCCCTCCCTGCGCCGGACGGCGACCCGTCCCTCCCCGGCGGCCACGAGGGTTCCGTCGGCGAAGCCGACGGCGTCCGCCGGGCCGAAGTCGGTCCCCTCGAACGCCTCGCCCGCCGAGACGAGGACGTCCTCGTCGGTCGCGACGGCGAGTCGTCCCTCGCTCGCGGTCACGTCACGGGCGACGCATCGTTCGACGAGGCCGAACTCGCCGACGAGGTCCCCGGAGACGCGCACCCGGACGACCCCGGCGCCGGTCGCGAGGAAGGCCCGGTCGCTCCCCGTCTTCTCGCTGTAGACGCGTTTCTCGTCGAGACTGCTCATACGCCGTCCGCGACCCGGAGGCGGGAAAGCGTGTCGGGAGTCAGTTTCGACCCCGGGTCGCCGAGTCGGCGCCGAGTTCGCGGGCGGCCGCCCGGTGGCGCTCGTAGGCCGCCGTCGCCCACGCGCAGGCGTCGATATCGTCGCTGACCGCGAGGCCCGCGACGGCCCCCTGGTCGGTGTACGAGACGAAGGCGACGGCCGCGTCGTCGAGGATGACCAGCCCGTACGGGAGGTGCGCGTCGTGTTCGTAGAGGGCGACGGCGTCGCTCTCCAGGGTCGCACGGAAGTCCGGGTCGGTATCGAGGCGGTCGACCGCCCCCGGTTCGAGGACGAGTTCGACGACGAGGTCGTCGTCCGAGACTCGCTCGCGGATCCGCGAGAGGTAGCGCGGCATGGCCACCGGCGAGACGCACTTGATGTGGGTCGCGTCCCCGGCGAGGACCTCGAACCGGGCCAGCGGGCGTTCCGGCGCGTGGCGCTCGCCGCAGACCTGCTGACCGCGGACGACCAGTGCGAGGGGGAGGGTGGCGTCGTCCGGGACGGACTCGATGATGGGCCGGGCCGCGGTGATGCGCTCGATTCCCGCGAGGAAACCGTCGTACTGGCGGCGGGCGAGACGACCGAACTGCGTCAGCGTCACCCGGCCACCCTCGGTTCGGACCAGCCCCAGTTCCTCCAGTTCGCGACGGGCCTTGTAGGCCGTCGAGCGTGAGACGCCGAGCAGGTCGCGCAGGTCGCGTTTCTCCCGCGGGCCGTCGGCCAGCAGGTCGAGGACGGGGGCCCGTCGCGCGAGGACGTCGACGAGTTCCGTCACCGGCTCTTCTCGCATTCGAATCGGCGTAGGCAATCCCCCGTGAATACTCTTGCGACCGATGTTTCGTGCCTCGAAACATGTGCGGGACGGCGAACGCTGTGTTACGCGTTGAAATAAAGACCGTACGGGCGAAGCGCTAGCTGCGGACCGTGACCCCGCTTCGGCCTTCCCACTGGGGCCAGCCCTCCTTCCCCCCCACGGCCCCTCCCCCCTCGAACCAGTACTCCCAAGCCCGCCGACGCGAAGTGTGCGCGTGTTCGAGCCAATCGCCTATCTGGAGTGGATCGCCGGCCGACCCGACGCCGCGACCCACGACCTCGGGTCGAGCGACCTCCGGTCCCCGTCGCCCGACCGGGGCGTCGTCCCGCCCGTCCTCGCGGACCGGTCCGACCCGACCGACGGGACCGTCGAGTCACTGCTCGCGGACGTGTACGACCACCCCGAGTCCGGCGTCCACGTCACTGCGGGGGCGACCCACGCGAACTGGCTCGTCGGGGCCACCTGCCTCTCGCGTGCCGACGAGTCCGCGGAGCCACGGGTCCTCGTCGAGTCGCCGGGGTACGAGCCACACGCCGCGACGCCACGGGGACTCGGCGGACGGGTCGAGCGCTTCGAGCGCCCGGCGGGTCGACTCGACCCCGATACGGTGGACGAGGCGCTGACCCCGGACACCGAACTCGTCGTCTGTACGAACCGGCACAACCCGACGGGGAGGCTCGCCGACCGGGGGACGCTCCGGGCCGTCGCCGAGCGGGTGGCGGACGTCGACGCGACGCTCCTCGTCGACGAGGTGTACGCACCCTACGGTACGAACGCCGGCACGGGACCGTTCGGAGGCGTCACCGCCGCCGGCCTCCCGAACACCGTCGTGGCGGGGTCGCTCACGAAATTCTTCGGGCTGGGTGGCCTCCGGGTCGGGTGGGTCCTCGGCGAGGCGTCGACCGTCGAGCGGATGGAACGGGTCGGCTGGCACCTCCCGGTCGTCGCGGGGCCCAGTCGAGCGCTCGCGCGCCGGGCGCTCGCCCACAGGGAGGCGCTCTCGGCGCGCGCACACGAGCGCGTGGCCGAGAACCACGCCCTGCTCTCGGCGTTCCTCGACGACCGGTCGGACCTCTCGGGGACGGTCCACGAGGGCTGTCCGTTCGCCCTGCTCGCCCACGAGGCGGCCGACGGCGACCGGGTCGCCCGGCGGGCGTGGGACGAGAGCGTCCTCGTCGTGCCGGGGCGCTTCTTCGACCGGCCCGGAGCGGTCCGCGTGAGCCTCGGCCTCGCACCCGAGGAGATGGAGCGGGCGCTCTCGGCGTTCGGGACGGCGCTCGACGCGCTCTGAGAACAGTCCTCGTCGACTCTCCGTTGGCTTCTCTGTCGGCGCTCTGTCGGTTACTCCTCGTCGGTCTCGTCGGTTCCGTCGGGACCCTCGGTCCCCATGGGTGCGACGGCCTCGGTGCCGGCGGCGGCGGCACCGGCGCTCGCCGACGCCCCGCCGTCCTGCCCGTCGAGGACGGCCCCGGCGTCGATGTCGGCGAGTTCCTCGTTCACGTCGACCGACACCGCCCCGTCGGCCCGCGTCCGGAACGCCTCGCGACTCGGGTACTCGCGGACCGTGAGCACGCGGTCGCCCTCGACGGTGACGACGGCCTCCGCGACGCCGTCTTCGTAGTGGAACTGACGACCCTGTCGTAACTGCAGGTCACCGGTGTCGAGTTCGTCCGTACCGTCGGCCCCAGGCGTGTCGCTCTCGTCGGACATATCGGGAGCGTTCGGTGTCGGGGGAGAAGGTGTTTGTGGCTCACAGGACGCCCTGACGCGCCGATACCACCCCCGAGATACACACGTAGCCGAGTGTTTTATTTTATGTACATTCATTAGTTCTTATGCTAGCTCGCAGATGTCAGTTCCTCCACGCGTCGCCCCCGTTCCGCCCTCCCTCTCGCTCGTCGAGCAGGTCGACTGGAACGACTGCGCCGCGGCCTGTCTCGCCACCGTCACCGGCGACCCCCTCGACGCGGTCAAGCGGGCGGTCGACGTCCCCACGACGCACGGCGAGATGGAGCGCTACCTCGACGCCCACCCCCTCCCGAACGACCTCGTGACCGTTAGCGGCCGTCCGACGGTCCGGGCGCTCGCCCGGCAACACCGCCCGTTCGTCCGCTCGCGGCCGTTCGAGCGCCGAACGCTCGTCCTCTCGGTGGCCGCGCCCGTCCCGACCGTCGACTGGCACGCCGTCGTCCTCGACCGGGGGTCGGTCCTCGACCCGGGCGGGCACTTCGACGAGCGCCGACTGTTCACCACCCCCTGCATCTGGGCGACGGAGGTCTACCCGGAGGAGTGGTCGCTGGCCCCGGTCCCCGACCCGGCCTGACTCGCTGCCCACTCCTCCTCTAGGACACTCATCAGTACGAGCGACCAGTACTCCTCGCCGTGGCGTCTGGCGTCGCGGAGGGTCCCTTCCCGGGAGAACCCTACGCGCTCGTAGCACGCGAGCGCGACCTCGTTGAACGCGAACACCCGGAGTTCGATTCGGTAGAGGCCGAGGTCCTCGAAGCCGACGGCCAGCGCCCACCGGACCATGTTCGCCCCGTGTCCCTCTCCCCGCGCATCCGAGTCGACGATGACCCGCGAGACACTGGCCCCCCGGTGCTCCCGGTCGATGCGGTCCAGTTCGAGGTAGCCCACAAGTCCGTCCGACGAGAGAGACGCCGCGAAGGCCCGCCTGGCCGAGGTGGACTACTCCGTCTCCGCGAGGTGGTCGCGGGCCTGTCGTTCGTCGAGCGGGTACGAGAACGCCGTTCCGGCCCACTGAAGGAGGTCTGCCGGACCGTCGGTCCACTCGCCCACTTGGAGCAGGTCGCTAGCCGTCGCCGCTCGGAAACGGAGTCGAGACACGACCGGACCGACCACTCTCGGAGAAAGAACTGTTCGGGCGTTACCAGTTGTCACCTGCCGAGAGGCAGTCGGCGGCGTGCTCCGAAGCCGACGGCGGCCGAGTGCGACGGAGGCGCCCCGATACCGCGAGCCACAGCGGTTCCGCGCTGGAGCCGTCTCCGGGGACCCGACCAATTTTGTATAGCACTTGACGGTATATGACGGTCAGTGCAAGGTTCGCAACCCCTTTGAGACGGCCGGCCGGAGAGGCCTCCAATGAAGGTTTTCGGCTCCAGTGGCGTCCGCGGGGTCGCCAACGAGGAACTCACACCCGCGTTCGTCGGGCGGGTCGCGATGGCCGCCGGGTCGGTGTACGCCACGGGGGAGGAGTCACAGCGCGTCGCGCTGGGTCGGGACACGCGAGCGACCGGCGAGATGTTCGCCGACAGCGCCGCCGCCGGCCTCGCTGCGGTGGGCTGTGACGTCGACCGGGTGGGCGTGCTGCCGACGCCCGCCCTGCAGGCGTACGCCGAACGCGAGGGCGTGCCCGCCGTGATGGTGACCGCCAGCCACAACCCCCCGCAGTACAACGGCGTGAAGCTCGTCGGGCCGGACGGGGTCGAACTCACCCGTGACGCCCTCGAACGGGTCGAGGGTCGCCTGCTCGCCGAGGACTTCGCGCTCGTCTCGTGGGCGGAGACGGGGCGAAGCCGGCGCGTCGAACGCGCGCGGTCGGACTACGTCGACGCCCTCCTCGAGTCGGTCGACCGCGAGCGAATCGCGGCCGCGGACCTCACCGTCGCCCTCGACCCCGGCCACGGCGCGGGGTCGCTCACCAGCCCCCGGGTGTTCCGGGAGTTGGGCTGTCACGTCGTCACCGTCAACGCCCAGCCGGACGGCCACTTCCCCGGGCGCGACCCGGAACCGGTCGAGAAGAACCTCGCCGACCTGCGGCGACTCGTTCGGAGTTCGGACGCCGACGTGGGCATCGCCCACGACGGGGACGCCGACCGGGCCATCTTCGTCGACGAGACGGGGACTCACATCGAGGGTGACGCCGCCCTCGCGGCCCTCGCCGGGGCCGAACTCGACGCGGGCGACACCACCGTCAGCGCCGTCAACGTCTCCCAGCGGCTCGTCGACGCGGTCGACCGGGCGGGCGCGACGCTCGAACTCACCCCCATCGGGAGTACGAACATCATCACCCGCATCCGCGAACTGCAGGCCGCGGGCAAGCGAGTTCCCGTCGCCGGCGAGGGTAACGGTGGCATCCTCTTCCCGGGGTACCGACTCGCGCGCGACGGGGCGTACACGGCCGCGCGCTTCCTCGAACTGCTCGCGGACCGCCCCGCGAGCGCGGTGGCCGCCGACCACGCCGGCTACCACAACGTCCGCATCAACCTCGGGTACGAGGACGACGACGAGCGCGCTCGCCTCCTCGAACGGGCGGGAACGGCCGCCGAGCGCTCGGACGCGGCGTCGACCACCCTCGACGGCTACCGACTCGACTACGGCGACGCCTGGGTCCTCGTCCGCCCCAGTGGGACCGAACCCGTCGTGCGCGTCTACGCCGAGGCGCGCGACCCGGACCGCGCCGAGTCGCTGGCCCGCGAGATGGAAGCCGAACTGCTCGCCGGCGGATAGCGCCGTCTCGCCGCTCTCCCCCGCGTTCTCTCGTGTTTCCCCGTCCGAGAGCGTCCGCTGTCGAGTGGAGCGGTAAATCGCATGACGCGATACGAAATCGAAGGGGCGGACGATTCACGCAGGGTCGACCACCCCGGGGGACGACTGGCCGCGAAGTCGATGTGCGTCAGCCGCCGGTTCGGGGCAGGACGTCGGCCACGGCCCGGGAACGAACTACGGCGCGGGCGCCGGGCGGGCATCTATCACCCTATTTTCATACCACGTGACACATCTCCGCCAGTGCGTTAGGGTTACTGGTGAGCGGGGGGTTCGCCCCCGGCGCACAGGGACCGGGACACCTTCTACGTGAGCCTCGTCGTCGAGGAGGAGGCTCGCTTCCGGGCGAACGCGTCGAGACCGACCTTTCGGTGGACGAGAGCGGCGGCATCCGGGTGACGACCCGGCCCGTGCCGCCGGCTCGCCGGCGGCTCAGGCACCCGTCGCCCCGCATCGATTATCCCCTCGCCGACCCTCTGGGGAGGCATGAATCGGACCGCGAAGTGGGCCGGCGGCATCGTCGGTGGGACGCTGACGCTCTGGGTCGGTTGGGGACTCTACTCGATTCGGTCGGCCGAGCGCGTCGACTACGAGTCCCTGGAGACCTACGGCGACGTGGAGGTGCGCCAGTACCCGGCGGTCGTCCTCGCGGAGACCACCGCGCCGAGCGACGGCGAGGCGTTCCGGCGCCTGTTCGACTACATCACGGGCGCGAACGAGGGGAGGGCGAAGATATCGATGACCGCCCCCGTCAGGACCGGCGGCCAGAAGATCGCCATGACCGCGCCGGTCCAGACCGAACGCACCGACGCGGGCGTCCGGATGGGCTTCTACCTCCCGGGCGACTACGCCCCGGAGTCGACGCCCGTGCCGACGGACCCCAGCGTCTCGCTCACGGTCGAGGCCCCCCGGACGCTCGCGGTCCTCCCGTTCTCGTGGTACGCGACGGACGGGCGGACCGAGCGCCGCGAACGGCGACTGCTCGACACGCTGGCGGACGAGGGCGTCGAGTGGCGCGGCGACCCGTTCCTCCTGCGGTACAACGACCCCTACACGCCGCCATTCATGATGCGAAACGAGGTGGCCGTCGAGGTCGACCCGAACTGAGACGGTCGGCTCAGACGTCCGCGAGGTCCGAGAGCGGCGGGTGGTCGGCGAGTGCGGCCTCGATACGCTCCAGTTCCTCACGGGCGGCCGCGAGGTCCGACTCGACCGACCCCGAGGCGAGTCGCTCACGCTCCTCTGGGGTCAGGTCGGCGCGGGCGACGGCGCTCTCGCGGAGGGTCGCGTAGTCGGTCTCGCGCGGGAGCGCCCGCACCGCACGCAGGCGGGCGGCGACGTCATCGTCGGCGAACCGCGAGACGCAGGCGAGCAGTTCCTCACACCGGTAGCGGAGTCGCTCGCCGGGCGGCGGCGGCCACGAGACCACCAGCGGGTCCGCCGTGAGGCCGTCGAGGTACGTCTGGTTCGTCCCGACGGCGGCCTTCAGTTCCCGTGGCGACTCGACGTAGTGGTCCAGTTTCGACCGCGAGTAGTCGGCGTACTCCAGCAACCGGGGGATGGGTTCGGTGCCCGCACCGCCCGCGACGAACTCGCGGAGGCGCTCGGGCGGCCGGTCGTAGGGGACGAGCGGGTACTGCTCGGTGGTCTCGACGAACGCGAGAAGGTCGCGGGCGCTCGCCTCGCGGCGGAACGACCCGAACGCCTCGCGGACGGCCGACTCGTAGGCCGCGACGGGGTCGCGCAGACGGTGAGTGGGGGCGTCGAGGTCCGCCCCGCCGAGGCGGACGAGGCGGTCGAGGTCGTCGATTCGCTCCTCGAGGGCGCGGCGGCGGCCGTGGACCGCGCTCCGGGCCTCCCGATAGCGCTCGCGGGCCGCCGTCCACTCCTCGTACAGGGCGGCGTACTCGGCGGCGGGGGCGAGCGCCTCGCGTGCGCGGTCGAAGTCAGTGGTGGAGAGGGTCTGTTGCTGGAGGGCCTCGTCCGCGGCGTCGAACGCCCCGCGCGCCGGGAGGTCGTCGGGCAGGTCCGAGAGGCGGTCCGCGACGGCCTCCTGAAACCCGACGTACTTTTCGAACTCGCCGTAGCCGGTGGCCTCGTCCTCGTGGCGGTCGAGGGTGCGGACGAACGCGGCGTGGCCGTCGGCGACGCGTTCGAGGCGGTCGCTCCCCACCTCCGCGACGCGTTCGCGGGCGTCGTGGAGGGTGTCTGCGGCGTCGGTCAGGTCGGCGACGGCGGAATCACTCATACACCGCGTCGGGGTCGAAGACGCGTTCGCCGACCGTCTCCACGTCCGCCGTCGCCCCCCGGCCGTCGTCCGTCACGGCGACGTCCTCCACGCGGCGGTGGAAACAGCTCCCGTGGCCGGTGTGGCAGGCCCCGCCCTCCTGGTCGACGAGGTAGAGCAGGGCGTCGCCGTCGCAGTCGACGCGCACCTCCCGGACGTGCTGGACGTGCCCGCTGGTCCCGCCCTTCTGCCAGAGTTCGTCGCGACTCCGGGAGTAGTAGTGCGCGAGGCCCGTCTCGCGGGTGCGCTCGACGGCCTCCGGGGAGACGTACGCGAGCATGAGTACGTCGCCCGACTCGGCGTCCTGTGCGACGGCGGGGAGCAACCCGCCGTCGAACGCGAGGTCCACGCTCATACACGAGGACTGGCGAGTCCGCCGGATAGCTCTTTTGTCAGTCGTCCGCGGGCGTGCCGTGGGACGTCCCGTCGGGGGCGAGCGCCCGCGCCCACGCGACACCGAGGAGGAGCATCGTCCACGCGAGGCCGACGACCGTCCCGGCGAGCCACGCGGTCCGAGCAGCCACGCCGGACGGGGAGTCACGGACCGAGAGAGGTCTTGGGTCGGGAAATCACGTGGACCCTGCCGGGCAGGTCAGGCGAACCCGAGGACCGCGAGGGTGAGGAACAGCAGGTCGCCGAGGACGAGTCCGACGACCAGTCCGACGAACATCGGGACGATGAACGGCAGGCCAGGCGTGAGCCACACGCTGTCACGGTCGACGAGGGCGTCCAGCCCCTCCCGGAGGTCGTCGGGCGTCGTCCCGTAGGCGTCGCCGTCGATGGACGCGAGGAAGGCCGCCGCACCCCACGGGTCGTCGTGGACGACGCGGCGGACCGCGGGGTAGGGTGGCCCGTCGCCTGCGCCGCCGTCGGAGACGGGACGACCCCCGCCGGCAGCGACGTCCCGGGGCGGGTCGACCACGCCGTCGCCGGGAGCGTGGGTCCGGTCGATGCTCGCCGGGTCGCGGTGCGCGTCGGGGGTGGCCCGGAGCGCCGCGAGCGAGGTCCCACGCCACCGCAGGTACATCCGGAGGGCGTCGAGGTCGAGGCCGCCGCGGCTCAGCCCCCCGTCGGGGTCCAGCAGTCGGCCGTACTCGCGTTCGATGGACGCGCTCTCGACGCGCTTCCCGACGAACATCGTCGGGGAGCGGTGGCCCGCCAGCGCGTTCCGGACGCCGAGGGCAAGCGGGAAGGCGAGCCCCACGAGGACCGTGTTGGTGAGGACGGTCAGCGAGAGCACGCCCAGACGACTGGACGCCAGCGGGAGCGTCGCCCACGGCAGGTAGTAGGCGGGGGTGGTGGGGAAGACCACCGCGAGCGTGATGAGCGCCTTCGCGTCCGCGCCGCCGAACCCGCCAATCCGCCAGAACAGGTAGCCCAACGGGGCGACGACGCCGAGGCTCACCACGGCCCGGATGAGGAACAGTCGCCTGGCGAACGCGGGGGCGTCGAGAACGGCCCACACGTCCCACGCCAGCGTGAGGAGGCCGACGACGAGCAGGGGGACCCACGTCAGGTTGGCGACCCGACGACTCTGGAGGTCGCGGTAGGCCGCCCACGCGAACGTGGGCACCGCGAGCAGGCGCAGGAGGTCGGGGACGGTGGCGACCCCGCCCAGAACAGTCATCGGCTCGTACACGTTCCGACCTACTGCGCTACCGGATTAAACGTTGAGGGAATACGTCACTCCAGCAACTGTTCGAGCTGGTGGCGACGGCGTTCCAGGTCGGCTTTCGCCTGTACCGACCCCTGCGTGGCGAGGCGGTCGATGACGAGCAACGGGTCCGCGCCGGCCGTCTCGACGCGCCCGAGGAGGGCCTCGATGCCCCGGCGGTTGAGCGCCAGCGAGTCGAGCAATCCGAGCGCTAGCGCCATCGGGACGGCCGCCTCCCCGTCAGGCATCGCGCCGCTGACGTGCGAGAAGTCCGGGTCGGCGGGCGCGTCGCTCGCCTCGTTCAGCGTGAGACAGTTCGTACAGATGGCGGCGTGTTCGGGCCCGTCGGGGACGAACTCGCGGAGGTCCGCGGGGACGGCGAACGCGAGGGTCGGCGCGCCACACTCGGCACAGGCGTCGGTCATGCCCGTCGCTTGGCGCGGACGGGGAAAAGCGTGTAGAACGACCGCAGAGAGAGTCGGGGCGTGACGGACGCCACGCGGTCGGGGACCTCAGTCGTCGGCGGTGATGGTCTCGCGCTTGACCTCCTCCTCGGTGGCCTCGCGTTCCGCCTTCTCCTCCTCTTCCTTCTTGGCCTTGATCTTCTTCAGCCGGAAAATCTCCTCGCGTTCCTGTTCTTCGAGCTTCTGCTCGATGTACTCCTGATTGTCCCGGAGGTCGGGCAGGAGTTTGAACTCCAGTGCGTTGACGCGGCGCTTCGTGGTCTCGATCTCCTCCAGCATCTTCTTCATCGCCGTCTCCACCTCGGCCGCGAGGATGATCTGTTCTAAGAGTTCCTCGTAGGCCTCGGCGGCCTCGTCGATGCGCGCGGAGGTGCCGACGACGCCGTAGCCACGCTGGTCGAGGCTCTTTTTGACCTTCGAGGACTCGATCTGTGGCACGACGACGCCCATGATGTTCTTCGACTGCGTCGTGATCTCGGGGTGTTCCTTGAGGGCGGCGGCGGCACCGCGGACCGCCACGTCGCCGTCCATCGCCCGCGACATGTTGATCTTGCGCTGGGCGGTCTCGTAGGCGTCGTTCAGTCCCGACCGGGTGTCCTGTGCCTGGTCGAGGATGTCCATGAACTCCATGATGAGTCCGTCGCGCTTCTTCTCGAGGGTGTCGTGGCCCCGCTCGGAGAGCTCGATGCGCTCCTCGATCGCCATGAGGTTCTTGCGCGTCGGCTTGACGTCCTTGGCCATGTTGCCCTAGCTTCCCGCTTGTGGGACTTACGCCTTACTGTCCGTGGGACGGGGAGCGATAGTCGATAGCCGTCGCTTCCCGGGCGGCGTCGAAAGAACGGGAGATCGGTATCCGGAATCAGTCGTCGGCGGGCGCCTCGACCGTCTCCGACTCCGACTCCTGGTAGTACTTCTCGATGAGGTCCTCGTCGATACGGTTGAGTTCCGCCTTCGGGAACATCGAGAGGAGATCCCAGCCGATGTCGAGGGTCTCCTCGATGTCGCGGTTGGTGTTGAATCCCTGGTCGACGAACTCCTCCTCGAAGCGGTCCGCGAAGTCGAGGAAGCGGTTGTCACGCTCGTCCAGTGCCTCGCGACCGACGATGTTCACGAGGTCACGCAGGTCCTCACCCTCCGCGTACGCGGCGTACATCTGGTCGGAGACGTCGGCGTGGTCCTCGCGGGTGAGGCCCTCGCCGATACCGTCGTCCATCAGCCGAGAGAGGCTCGGCAGCACCTGAATCGGGGGCTGGATGCCCTGGCTGTTCAGGTCGCGGTCGACGTAGATCTGCCCCTCGGTAATGTACCCCGTCAGGTCGGGGATGGGGTGCGTGTCGTCGTCGCCCGGCATCGTGAGGATGGGAATCTGCGTCACCGAGCCGTCGCGACCCTCGATACGGCCCGCACGCTCGTAGAGGGTCGCCAGGTCGGTGTACATGTAGCCGGGGTAGCCACGACGGCCCGGCACCTCCTCGCGCGCCGCGCCGATCTCGCGGAGTGCCTCGCAGTAGTTGGTCATGTCCGTGAGGATGACCAGCACGTGGTAGTCCTTCTCGAAGGCGAGGTACTCGGCCGTGGTGAGCGCGAGTCGCGGCGTGATGGTCCGCTCGACTGCGGGGTCGTCCGCGAGGTTCATGAAGACCACCGAGCGCTCCAGCGCGCCGGTCCGCTCGAAGTCCTCCATGAACTCGTTTGCCTCCTCCGCGGTGATGCCCATCGCGCCGAAGACCACTGCGAACTCGCTGCCGCCCTCCTCGGCGGCGTCTTCGGGCACCGTCGCCTGACGGGCGATCTGGAGTGCGAGGTCGTTGTGCGGCAGGCCGGACGCCGAGAAGATGGGCAGCTTCTGCCCGCGGACGAGCGTGTTCATGCCGTCGATGGCCGACACACCCGTCTGGATGAACTCCTCGGGGTACTCCCGTGCGGTGGGGTTGATGGCCGCGCCGACGATGTCCTCCCGGGAGTCCGGGACGATGTCGGGGCCGCCGTCGATGGGCTGACCCGACCCGTCGAGGACGCGCCCGAGGAGGTCCTCCGTCACCGGCATCTTCAGCGTCTCGCCGAGGAACCGGACCGAGGACTTGCGGTCGATACCCTCGGTGCCCTCGAAGACCTGGATGGCGACGTGGTCGCTGGTGGCCTCGAGGACCTGTCCGCGGCGGACGTCCCCGTTGGGGGTCTCGATCTCGACGATCTCGTCGTAGCCGATGGGTTCGTCGATCTCGACGAACACCAGCGGGCCACTGATTTCCGTGATTGTCTGGTATTCCTTCATGGTCAGTAGAGGTCCCGCAGTTGTTCGGTGATCTCCTCCTTGAGGTCGGCGATGAACTCCTCGTAGTTCTCGGCCGTCCCCATCCGGTTGAGCCGCGGTGCGGCCTCGATGCTCGTGATCTCCGTGACCGGAACGCCCGCGTCGAGGGCCTTGAAGGCCTCGTCGTGGAACGTCTTGATGGCCGTGAGCATCAGGTAGGTCTTCTCGGGCTCACAGAACGAGTCCACGTCGTGGAACGCGTTCTGCTGGAGGTAGGACTCGCGCAGGTAGCGCGCGACTTCGAGGGTGAGCTGCTGGTCCTCGGGCAGCGCGTCCTTGCCGACGAGCTGGACGATCTCCTGCAGTTCGGCCTCCTCGTCGAGGACGTCGACGGCCCACTGGCGGGTGTCGTCCCAGTCCTCGCTGACGTTCTCCTTGAACCACGGGTCGAGCTGTTCCCGGTAGAGCGAGTACGACTCGTTCCAGTTGATAGCCGGGAAGTGCCGACGTTCGGCGAGGTCAGCGTCCAGCGCCCAGAACGTCTTGACGATACGCAGGGTGTTCTGCGTGACCGGCTCCGAGAAGTCGCCACCCGGCGGGCTGACCGCGCCGATGACCGAGATGGACCCCTCGCTGCCGTTGATGTTCTGGAACTTGCCGGCGCGCTCGTAGAACTCGCTCAGGCGAGCGGCGAGGTACGCGGGGTACCCCTCCTCGCCCGGCATCTCTTCGAGACGCGACGAAATCTCGCGCATGGCCTCCGCCCACCGCGAGGTGGAGTCGGCCATCAGCGCGACGTCGTAGCCCATGTCGCGGTAGTACTCCGCGATGGTGATACCCGTGTACACACAGGACTCGCGGGCCGCGACGGGCATGTTCGAGGTGTTGGCGATGAGACACGTACGGGACATGAGGGGCTTCCCGGTCCGGGGGTCTTCCAGTTCCGGGAAGTCCTCGATGACCTCCGTCATCTCGTTGCCGCGCTCGCCACAGCCGACGTAGACGACGATGTCCGCGTCGGCCCACTTCGCGAGCTGGTGCTGGGTGACGGTCTTGCCCGATCCGAACGGACCGGGGATGGCCGCCGTCCCGCCCTTCGCGATGGGGAACAGGCCGTCGAGGATGCGCTGGCCCGAGACGAGGGGCGTCCGCGGGGTCTGTTTCTCGACGGTGGGTCGGGCCTTACGGACCGGCCACTCCTGTCGCATCGTGACCTCCTCGCCGCCCGAGAGGGTCGCGACCGGTTCGGTGACCGTGAACGACCCCTCCTCGATGGACTCGACGGTGCCGCCCTCGAAGCCCGGCGGGACGAGCACCTTGTGGTCGATGCTCTGGGTCTCGGGGACGATACCGACGACGTCGCCGGGTTCGACCGAGTCGCCCTCCTCGACCTCGGGGGTGAACTCCCACTCCTTCTCGAGGTCGATACCGGGGGCGTCCACGCCGCGGTCGAGGAACGCGCCCATCTTCTCTTCCAGCACGTCGAGCGGGCGCTGGACGCCGTCGTAGATGGAGTCCAGCATACCCGGCCCGAGGTCGACGGACAGCGGCTCGCCCGTGTTCGTGACGGGTTCGCCCGGCGCGACGTCCGAGGTCTCCTCGTACACCTGAATCGTGGTCAGGTTCCCTTCGATTTCGATGACCTCGCCCATCAGCCCTTCCTCGCCGACGTACACGACGTCGTTCATCCGGGCGTCGAGGTCCGCGGCGGTCACGACCGGACCGCTCACGCTCTCGATGACGCCGTCGGCGTCCTCGATGTCGATGTCTTGTGCTTGACTCATACTGTTAGTCTTCCTCCATCAGGTCGATACCGATGGCACGCTTGATCTGCTCGCGCAGGCCGCCGCTCCCGGCGGACCCGCCCAGCGTGACGAGGACGGGTTCGACGCTCGTCTCCGCGCTCTTGCGGACGTTCCGCGAGAGGTGGTCGAGGTCCTCGTCGTGCATCACGACGATGCCGACGTCCTCGGCCGCGAGCATCTCTTCGACGGCACTATCGAGTTCCTCCGGTTTGTCTTCGTCGGGGACGTTCGCGAACCGGCGAACGCCCGCCAGACGGAACCCGGTGGTGAACTCGGGACTGCCGATGACTCCGATCTCCTGACTCATTGTACGACGAGTTCCTCCTCGATCTCGTCCTCCGAGAGGCCCGCCTCCTTGCCGCGGGCGATGGCTCGGATGTTGTCCACCTCGCGCTCCTTCGCGAGGATGTACGCGAGCACCGGGCACACCGACAGCGGGTACCGACTGGAGAGCGTGTCCGAGTACTCGAGCAACGCCCGTTCGAGCGCCAGTTCGAACTCGATGAGGCTCCCCGCCGCGTCGAGTTCGTCGAGCGCCTGGTCCAGGTCGTCCCCGTAGGGGCTGGTGCGGATGCGCTCGACGAGCTGGTCGGGGTTGTTCACGAGCGTTCGAATCTCGCCCTCGTCGAACAGCCGCCCGCCGGGGATGTAGTACTCGGCGGGGTCGATGTCCGCGCCCGAGCGCGCCAGTCGCAGCGCGTTACGGATGTTCCGGAAGTCGATCTCGGCCTCCAGGAACTCGATGTACAGGCGTGTCGCGCGGTCCGGCTCGCTCGGCAGGTCCGAGAGGAGCAGGCGGTAGTACGCGCGGTCGACGGCGTTCTCCAGTGGCACCAGCACGCCGGACTCCTCGTACTCGTCGAGGGCGGCGGCCAGCGGGTCGCCGAAGATGGTGTCGTCGAGCTGTTCGACGACGGCCTCGATGGACTCCGCCTCGACGAGGCGGTTCACCCGGCGCTCGGAGAACTCGCCCGCGCGGATGAGGTCGTCCTCGACCGACTGGCGGCCGGTCCCGGCGTAGATGCCGCGGACGACCGTCTTGACGTTCCAGGCGTCGAACTTCCGCAGGTAGCGGGCGATGTAGTCGTACAGCTTCCCCTCGGCGAAGCGCAGCATGTCGTCGAAGTGCTTCGCGAGGTTGCGGTTCAGCGCGTACTCGATGAGGTCGACGCCCGAGTACCGCGACCCGAGCGCGTTCATCTCCTCTTCGTACTCCGTCTCCTCCATGAACCGGGCGATCTCGCCCGGCCCCATGCGGACCAGCTTGCGGTAGTCGTCCGCGTCGAAGAGGGCGGCGCGCCGCGAGCGAGCGCGGGCGGTGACGTACTCGTAGTTCGCTGCCTGGCCCGACGCGCTCATTGTCCCTGCTCGTCGAACAACTCCTCGCTCACCTCGCGGAGGTTGTCCTCCCAGACGTCGGCGAGCACGGAGTCGAACGTGTTGTTCACGCGGATGCGCGAGTTCTCGCTCTCGACGACGACGCCACCGAGGCAGTCGACGTCACCGGCGTGCTCGTAGCCGTCGTAGTCCGCGAGGATGTCCACGAGGAGGCCGGCGTCGTCGGGACGACCGTGCACCTGCACGGACGACGAGTCCTCGAACTCCTCGGCGGCGTCCTCGAGGAGGACGCGAGTGAGTTCCTCGCGGTCGTCCTCCATCTCGGCGATCTGGGTCTCGACGCTCTCCCGAACCTCCTCGAGGACGTCCCGGCGTGCTTCGAGGCGCATCTGCTTGGCCTCGAGCTTCGCGCTGGAGAGCTTCTGCTCGCGTTCCTGTGTGATCTGTCGCTCGACCGTCTCCTCTCGTTCTTCGAGGATATCCTCCGCGTCCGCCTCCGCCTCGGAGACGATAGCCTCTGCGCGTTCGTCCGCGTCGGAACGAATCTCCTCCGCACGCGCGCGGGCTTGTTCTCGGATGTCCTCTTCGACCGTATCAAGGCTCATGCGTAATAAATAGGGAGACGGTTTACAGCGTCAGGAAGACGACGACCAGCGCGAGGATGACGAGCGTCTCGGGCAGGACCGTCAGGATGAGGCCACGACCGAACATGCTCTCGTCCTCGGCGATGGCGCCGACAGCGGCGGCACCGATACCGCGCTCCGCGTATCCCGCACCGAACGCGGCCAGCCCAACGGCGAGGGCGGCACCCGAGGTGGGGGGGATGGCGGCGGTTGCCTGGTCCTGAAGGGGCAGTACGAACGTGCTGACGAATGCGAGTGCGAGTTCTAGCATGGATTCCGGTATGGTTCGCTCGTAACCGAACAGTTGGGACTCAACGTAGCGACTCCATAAAGCTTCCCAAATTCGCCCGCCTGCGGGCGGGAGAACCGCCCGAATCGCAAGGTTAGTGATGCTGGACGTGGGACTATATAGGTTCGTCAGGAGAGAGGCGACGACCGACCGGCGACCCGGTCAGTCCTCGGTGGTGTACTGACGCTCGTAGCCGAACGGCGCGTACGCCTCGCCGCCGCCCTCGTAGAACTTCCCGAAGAACTCCACGTACTCGAGACGCACGGCCTGCAGGCCGGCGCTCGTGATACCGAGGACGAGCACGAGAAGGTGTCCGAGGACGAGGACGACGATACCGAAGATGATACCGAGGACGAGCATCACCGCACCCTCCCCGTTGAACAGCCCCGAGAAGATGACCTCACCGGCCTCCTGGGCCGCCTGGACCTCCTCCGGGTCGGAGAAGAAGATGAGGTGGAACTCGCCGTCGTGGGCGTACGCCCCGAACACGAGCAGGTTGACCGCAAGCGCCATGCCGGCTTTCGCCAGCAACACGGCGGCCAGCCGGGTGTACGAGACGACGTGCCCGAAGCCCTGCGTGATGGACTCGATGAGACCGATGCCGCCCTCCGCGTAGATGACCAGCGCGAGGCCGATGGCGAAGGCGGCGAGGCCCGCGAGTCCCACGGTGGGGGAGAACCCGGTGAAGCCGAGGGGGAGTGCGGCCTTCTCGCCGCTCCCGAACACGGTGAACATGAATGGGGGTTTCGCGGCGGACGCCGAGGTGCTGAACACCCACACCCACAGCCCGACGGTGAGGAGAATCCACGAGAAGCTCTCGACGAACGCCTCGCCGAAGCCGTGACTGAGGTTCTCGTAGAAGTCGAACAGCCGACCGACCACGAGGTGCAACACGCCGACGACGACGCTCAGCAGGAGCCACGCCTGGGCGTAGTAGATGTAGTGCGGCTGCAGGCCCTTGTGGATGGGCGGGTGGCCGTTCCACAGGATGTCGCCGAGCTGATGCAGGCCGAAGAACTCGCCGTACAGGATACCGAAGAGGGCGGTGAACCCGCCGGCCCACAGGCCGATGGCGCCGAGGCTGCGGACGACGTCGCCCTCGAAGCGCTGCATGAGGAAGTAGCCGAGTCCCATGTACAGCAACCCGTAGCCGAGGTCACCGATCATGAACCCGAAGAACAGCGGGAACGTGAGGAACAGGACCACGGTGGGGTCCAGTTCGGAGTACTTCGGGCGGTTGATGACCTCCACCAGCGCCTCGAACGGCCGGACGGCGTCGGGGTTGTCCTGGATGACGGGCGGCGCGACGCTCCCGCCGTGTCGCTCGTCGTGACCGCTGCCGGTCGCGTCAACCGCATCACTCCGGTGCCCCCCGTCCGCGACGACTTCGCCGCCGTCCGCCGCGGTCGGTTCGGGCGTGCCGGGGGCGCCGCCGACGTCCTCGCGGTCGACGACGCGCCCTTCGCCGTCGTACTGGGCGCGTTCGAGTTCGTCCACCTCGACGTGGTCGCCGACCTCCTGATGGAGGCCCTCGGCGAGGTCCACGAACCGCTTGGTGGGAATCCAGCCCTCGGCGACGA
The DNA here is from genome assembly GCF_024227715.1 of Halomarina litorea. Classification (NCBI taxonomy): domain Archaea; kingdom Methanobacteriati; phylum Methanobacteriota; class Halobacteria; order Halobacteriales; family Natronomonadaceae; genus Halomarina; species Halomarina litorea. The sequence goes on from NZ_CP100448.1 coordinate 144,387, forward strand.
AGGCGTTCTCCGTCGTCGCGAACGAGAGCGGGGCCTCCTGACGCTGGACCTGGATGACGAGTTTCTCCTCGGCCGCCAGCAGGAAGCCGCCGACCTCGGAGCGCATCTCGCCGAGTTCGTTCTGGACCGTCTCCAGACGCGAGCGGAGGTCCTCGCGTTCGTTGCGGAGCTGTGCGAGGTACTCCTCGGGGCTGGAGTCGGCCTCGGGCACGTCGTAGGCGGTGAACTCCGCCTCGACGAGCACGTCCGAGAGGTCGTCGGTCCGCGCGAAGATGGCGACGACGCCCTCCTCCTCGTACACCTCGTAGGCGCCGACGTCGGAGCGCGCCAGCACCTCCCGGACGCGGTCGGCGTCGCCGTCACCGACCGCGACCGAGAGCGTGTCGTAGTCCCGGAGCAGGTCGAGGTCGATGCCGAGTCTCGCGAACGGCTCGACCGCGGAGATGCGGTCCTCGACCGCGCGAAGCTCGTCTTTGAGTTCGTCGCGCCGGTCGTCGAGTTCGTTGACCTCCTCGCGGACCGACTCCAGTTCGGCCGCGAGTTCGTCGTCGTCGAGGATGCGGGCGTCGGTCGCCTCCTCGCCGGTGACGTCGAGGATGGACTGGAGCGAGCGGACGGTGACGAGCATCTCGGAGGCCTCGTCGGCGCCCTCGATGGGGTCGCCGGGGGTGAAGCCCTCGTAGGAGCCGTCGTAGTCGGTCATGTGCAGCAGGCGGAGCTCGTGGACCGTCTCGATGGCCTCGTCGAGCACCTGCTTGGAGCCGGTGACCGACACCCGGCTCATCCGTTCAGGTCTGAGCATGGACGGCCTCCTTGAAGCGGTCGAGCACCTCCGCTACGACCTCGGGTTCGCGCTCGCGCGCCTGTGCTTCGAGTTCGGCCCGCTCGGTGCGGCCCGCCTCGAGGATGGACTCGCGTTCCTCCTCGATTCCCGCGCGGGCCTCGGCGAGACGCTCCTCTTCCATCTCGTCGGCCTCCGCGCGGGCCTGTTCGCGGATGTCGTCGGCACGTTCGCGGGCCTCGGAGATGCGCTCGTCGCGGTCCGCCTCCGCCTCGGCGACGATCTCGTCGGCCTCGCGCTCGGCCTCCTTGATGCGGTCAAGGACCTCGGGTCTGGCCATAATGATGTGGGGAGATAACCAGAGCGGCTATTTGGTAGTTGCGAAGCGCGCGCACGTTGCGAGCGCGGAGGCCTTCCTCCGTCGTCGCGTCCGCGAATCCGCAGAACTATGCCGCCCTGCGACCAATTACGAGCAATGGGAGTCCTCGAGAACAAGGCCCGCGCACGGCTGTTCTACAAGTACCTCTCGAAGGTGTACGACCAGGTGAACCCGTTCATCTGGAACGAGGAGATGCGCACGGAGGCCATCGACCTCTTCGGCGTCGAGGCCGGCGACAGGGTCCTCGACGTGGGCTGTGGCACCGGCTTCGCCACCGAGGGCCTGCTGGAGGTCACCGAGGACCTCTACGGTCTCGACCAGAGCCCCCACCAACTGGAGAAGGCCTACGAGAAGTTCGGCAAGCGCGGCCCCGTCCAGTTCCACCTCGGGGACGCCGAACGCCTGCCGTTCGCCGACGACTCCTTCGACGCCGTCTGGTCGTCGGGGTCCATCGAGTACTGGCCCGACCCGGTCGCGACGCTCGCGGAGTTCCGCCGCGTCGTCAAGCCCGGCGGGCCCGTCCTCGTCGTCGGCCCGAACTACCCTCGGTCAGGCGTGTTCCAGAAGCTCGCCGACGCCATCATGCTGTTCTACGACGCCGAGGAGGCAGACCGGATGTTCCGCGAGGCGGGCTTCGAGGAGTTCGACCACCACTTCCAGGGGCCGGACTACAGCCCCGAAATCGCCATCACGACCGTCGCACGCACCCCCGAGGCGGACACTGACGAGGCGGAAGTCGAGTCCACGGCCTAGACGCGCACCTCGCTCGTGGCGACCACCGACCCGTCGACGACGATTCTCACCTCGACGACGGACCCCTCGGAGAGCGGCGTGTTCGTCCCCGCGATGCTGAAGGCCCCCGTCGCACCCGGCTCCCACGAGCCACCCCACGCGCTGTTGAACGGCCCGGTGGGACCGCTCTCGAACCCCCGCGCCGCGAAGAACGGAACCGGGGGCTGGTGGGCGATGGGCGACCCGTCGACCCGCACCCGCACCGACAGGTCCTCGACCGGGAGCGGGTCGCCTGCGAGGTAGGTCACAGCGATTCGCCCCGAGGCGTCGGCGTCGACGTCGAACGCGGCGGCGGGCGGCGGGTCGGGCGGTTCGACGGCCAGCGTCGTGGTACCGACGCCCGCCGCGAGGAGGACGACCAGCGCGACGAGGAGGACGCTCGCGAGCGGTGCGGACGCTCGGTCGCCGGCGTCGGGCGCAGCGGTCGGGGACGGGCGTGACACGGGGGGGACTGGCCCTGGCATCCTACAAGAACGTCAGGACCGCTGGATGGACTGCTGTTCGCGGGCGAAGACGGTCGCCGTCACCCGCTGGCCGCGGTACTCGGCCGTGACGGTCACGAGCACCGACCGGGGCGTCACGGTCCAGAGGGACCCGTCCGTCCCCGTGCGCCCGATGCTCTCGTTGTTGACCGATATCTCGGCGTCGAGGCGCTCGCCCGCCGCGTCGGTGACGGTGACGTTGAGGGGGCCGCTCTCGTGGGTCCGCCCGAGCGTGAGCGTCAGCCCCGCCGTCTCGTTGGTCTTCGCCTTGGTCGTCGTGGGGACGAGCGAGAGGTCCTTCGCCTGGTACTCCGCGAACACCCGGTCGCTCCCGCCGTCGAGGAACGTGGTCAAGGTCCCGTGCGGGTGGTCCATCACCACCTGGTAGATGCCGGCGTTGCTGAGCGTGCTGCTGCTGGTGGGTATCTCCACCCCGATGAACGAGGTGGCCCACGGGTAGAGTTCGCTCGCCCGCGAGATGACCTGGTTTATCTGGTGGTTGCCGCTCTCGCCGCGGTACCGGTTGGGAGCGTCGGGGTCCCGGAGGCCGTCGACGTACGCCTCGCGAAGGAACAACCGCCGGCCGTTGCGCTCGACGACCCCGCTCAGGACGACCGAGCGCTCGGTCGTCTCGACGAACACGCGGGCCGGCGGGACGCGCCCGGCGTGGACGGACTGGAGGTGGTCCCGGACGGGGCCGGTCAGCGGGACGAGGTCGGCGCGGATGCGGCCGAGTCGCTCCGCGGTCACGTCGGACCCCGGCGTGCGCAGGCGGTAGCTGTCGAGGCGGTCGACGGTCGTGCCCAGTCGGTCGGCCGCGGCGCTGACCTCCGTGAGCGTCCGGACGAACGCCCCCGTCGAGAGGTCGCCGTCGTTGTACTCGCGGAGCGCCTCCCGTTCCCGCTGGCGGAGCGCCTCTGTCCGGTTCTCGGTCAGGCGGGTGTAGCGTTCGAGGACCGCCCGTCGACCCGCGTCCGACTCGGCGGCGGAGAACGCCGCCCGGAGCGTCTCGGCGTGGAGCCGACCGTCGAGGGTCGCCGACTCCGCGGCGAGCGTCGCCGAGAGGTCGAGCGAGGAGTCGTTGTAGGCGGTCACGACGACCTCGCCCCGCGGGGGCGCGAGGTAGTTCGTCGTGTCCGTGACGCAGACGACGAACGTGTCGTCGCTGCAGTCGTCCGAGCGGCGGAAGGCGGTGAGCGGGGCGGTCGAGGGCGAGTCGGGACCCGGGCGGGGCGACCCGGCGTCGGCGGGGGCGGAGTGTGCAGGCGGGGCGGTCCCCGGCGTCGGCTGGCCGGCCGCGTTCGGGGACAGCGGGACCGCCGCGACCCCGACCGAGAGGACACAGCAGACCGCCAGCAACGACAGGAGGACGCGACGCATTTGCTACGTGAATGCGACCGGAAATATAAAAAGACGCCCCTCCGAGAGATTCGTTCACAGGTCACGACGATGGAAAGCGTTTTCCTGTCCGGGTGAAGAGTCGCCTACGTATGCGGTCCGGGACGCACGCCGCCCTCCACATCGCCGTTTGTCTGCTCGTGCTCGCCGGACCGGGGCTGGCGGCACAGACAGCGCCGACCGACGGCGCCTCCGACGCCACCGGTACCACCATCACCATCGAGGTGCGCCCGGGCGGCGACGCGCGGGTCACCGTCTCGACCGCCTTCGCGCTCAACGGCTCCAACGAGACGAGCGCGTTCGCCGACCTCGCCGAGGACTTCGAACGGGGCGATGGGCGGGCCGGCTACTCCATCGCCCCGTTCGAGCGTGCCGCCGCCGCCGCCAGCGAGGCGACGGGACGGCAGATGACCGTGACCGACGTGCGCTACGAGGCGAGCGTCGAGAACGGGACGACCCCGGGCAACGCGACCGGCCGCCTCGCGCTCTCCTTCGAGTGGCAGAACTTCTCGGTCGTCGACGGGGACACCGTGCGCCTCGGCGACGCCTTCGAGACGCCGAACGGGACGTGGCTCCCCGGACTCACCGCCGACCAGCGACTCGTCGTCGAGGTCCCGGAGGGGTACACCCTGCTCGACGCCGACGCCCCCATCGAGGACGGGGCGCTGGTCTGGCGCGGCCCGACCGACTTCGACGACGACGACCTGGACGTGGTCCTCGAACGCGGCCAGACCACCACCACGCCGACGCCGGGACCGAACGGGACCGACGCGTCGGGACCGAACGGGACCGACCCGCCCGGCGAGGACCCCGAGGGCCTCACGGCACCGCTGTTCGGGAGTGTCGCACTCGTCGTCGGCACCGTCGCCCTCGGGGCGTACGCGCTGTCCTCGCGCGACGACGACCTGCCGTCGCCCGCCGCGACCGCCGACCTCGACGGTGGTGGCGGGGACTCCGGGACCGCCCCCGGGGCGAACGGGCCGGCCGCCGTCGGTGCCGGCGCGGTCGAGGAGGCCGACGGGGCCGTCGCACCGCCGCCGGACGACGGCATCGACGAGGAACTGCTGAGCGACGAGGAGCGCGTCGAACGCCTGCTCCGGTCGAACGGCGGGCGGATGCGGCAGGCCGACATCGTCATCGAGACGGGGTGGTCGAACGCGAAGGTCTCCCAACTGCTCTCGGCGATGGACGAGGAAGACCGGGTGGACAAACTCCGAATCGGCCGCGAGAACCTCATCAGCCTGCCGGGCGTCGAGACGGGAATCGGCGTCAACGACGAGTGACACGGCCCGCTGACGGTTTCTAAACGTTTAACCCGGCAGGGTCGTGACTAGCGACCGCATGAAAATACTGGTCGCCGTAAAGGAGGTGGCCGAGGCCGAAGACGAGTTCGAAATCGACGGTCTCGACATCGACGAACGGTACCTCGAGTACGACCTCAACGAGTGGGACGACTACGCCATCGAGGAGGCGGTCCAGATCGCCGAGGCGGGCGACGACGTGGAGGTCGTCTCCGTCACCGTCGGCGAGGAGCGGACCGAGGAGACCATCCGCATGGCCCTCGCGAAGGGCGTCGACCGCGCCATCCGCGTCTGGGACGACACCCTCGCGGGCGCGGACAGCCTCGACGTGAGCGCGAAGGCCGACATCCTCGCGGCGGTCGTCGAGGCCGAGGACCCCGACCTCGTCCTGACCGGCGTGCAGGCCAACGACGACGGCTACGGCGCGACCGGCGTCTCCGTCGCCGAGGTCGTCGGCTACGAGTGGGCCGCGGTCGTCAACGAACTCGAACTCGACGACGACACCGCCCACGTCCGACGCGAACTGGAGGGCGGCGTCGAGGAACTCACCGACGTCGACCTGCCCGCCGTGCTGACCATCCAGACGGGTATCAACGAACCCCGCTACGCCAGCCTCCGCGGCATCCGGCAGGCGCAGTCGAAGCCCCTCGACGTACAGGGGCTGGAGGACCTCGGTCTCGACGCGAGCGTCGTCGAGTCGCCCGTCGAGCGCACCGCGATGTTCGAACCCGAGAGCGAGAGCGACGTCGTCACCTTCGAGGGTGACGCCGGCGAGGAGGCCGGGCAACTGGCCGAACTGCTCCGGGACAAGGGGGTGGTCGAGGGATGACGGATGTCCTCGCACTCGCCGAACACCGCCGTGGCTCCCTGCGTGACGTCTCCTTCGAGATGATCTCGGCGGGTCGCGAACTCGCCGACGCACAGGGCGGCGACCTGCACCTCGCCGTCATCGGCGGCGACGTGGACTCATTCGCCGACGACCTGAACCGCGAGGGCGTGGACGCAATCCACACCGTCGCGGAGGGCGAGGAGTTCAACCACGACGTGTACGTGCAGGCCATCGAACAGCTCTACGCGGAGGTCGCGCCGACGGCGCTCCTGATTCCCAACTCGGTCAACGGGCTGGACTACGCGCCGGCCGTCGCCGAGCGACTGGACGTGCCGCTGGTCACCGACGCCGTCGGTCTCGACCGGAACGGCGCGCTGGAAGTGACCCGCGAGATGTACGGCTCGAAGGTGGCGACGACCGTGGAAGTCGACGCCGACGAGGTCGTCGTGACGGTCCGCCCCGCCGAGTGGCCGCAGGCCGAAGGCGAGGGGAGTGCGGAGATCCAGTCGTTCGACGCCGACATCGACGAGTCGCAGGTCCGTTCGACGGTCACCGGCTTCGAGGAGGTCGGCGGCGGCGACGTCGACATCAGCGACGCCGACGTCCTCGTGAGCGTGGGTCGCGGCATCGAGGAGGAGGAGAACATCGAACTCGTCGAGGCGCTCGCGGACGCCCTCGGCGCGACGCTCTCCTCGTCCCGGCCTATCGTCGACTCCGGGTGGCTGCCGAAGAACCGGCAGGTCGGCCAGTCCGGCAAGGTCGTCACGCCGAAGGTGTACATCGCGGTCGGCATCTCCGGGGCCGTCCAGCACGTCGCCGGGATGAAGGGCTCGGAGACCATCGTCGCCATCAACACCGACCCGAACGCGCCCATCATGGACATCGCCGACTACGCCATCGTCGACGACCTGTTCGACGTGGTGCCCGAACTCATCGAGGAGTTCGGCGGCGAAGCGCCGTAGACGTTCGGAAGATCCGACTTCGCACCTTTATCGGCCGAAGCGGAAGAGCGAACAGCGACCGCGAGCGACGAAGCCCTCGGGCCCTTGGGTCGGGAACCACACGCCGCGCGCCTCGGTCGCTCGCTAGGCTCACGAGAACTTCGAGTCCACCAGAGCCGGGACACCCTACTCCGCCAGTTCGTGGAGCGTCACCTCGAACGTCCCGTTTTCCACTTCCACGGTCATCATCGTCGCCACGTCGGCGGGGTCCGCGCCCGTCGCCGACCCCGGGTTGAGCACGCGGATGCCCTCGTGGACGTCGTCGACTACCTGATGGGAGTGACCGCCAACGCCGACGACGGGGTCGTCGTTCGCCCACCCGCGCACCCGTGCGCGGGCCGTGTCCGCGACGGCGTTCAGCCAGTCCTCCCGCGTCATGACCATCCCGTCGGTCGGGAAGACGGCCCGTTCGACGGGGTTGAGCGTGCCGTGGGTGACGACGAAGGTGACGCCGCCCACGGTGACCGCATCGACGTCGGGCAGGCCGATGCCGACCGGGTCGACGTTCCCGTTGACCGCCGTGAGGTCCGCGGCGAGTTCGCGGACGTCGGCCAGTACCTCGGGCGCCTCGAAGTCGCCGGCGTGGATGGTGTGGTCCGCGGCCGCGATTCGCTCGCGGAACGGATCGGTGATGGCGTCGGCGCGTTCGGGGACGTGCGTGTCGGAGACGAGTGCTACCTGCACGGCCCCGAACTGACGGATCGACCGGCAAAAGTGTATCCGAGGTAGAACTATATACGAGGAGGGACGGGTCGGAGCGCATCGACGGCGCTTTCCTCACCCGCGGGGGAGACGGAGACCATGCCCGAGGACGCCCCATCCCCCATCGCCCTCGACGCCTACGAGACGATGGCCGACGCCTACAGCGACCGGGTCGGCGAGGCCCCGTTCAACGCCCTCCTCGAACGACCCGCGACGCGGGACCTGCTCCCGGAACTCGACGTCGAGCGTGTCCTCGACGCCGGATGTGGCCCGGGCGTGACGACGAGCGAACTGCGCGAGGCGGGTGCCGAGGTCGTGGGCGTGGACGTGAGCCCCCGGATGCTCGGCCACGCGCGAGGGCGGGTCGGCGGGCACGTCGTCCGCGCGGACCTCGGGTCGCCGCTCCCCTTCCCCGACGACACCTTCGACGGCGTCCACAGTTCGCTGGCCTTCCACTACGTCGCCGACTGGCCGGCCCTGTTCGCCGAACTCGCGCGCGTGCTCCGGCCCGGCGGGTGGCTGGTCTGTTCGGTCCAGCACGCTTTCGCCGACTTCGACCGGGTTGGCGGGGACTACTTCGCGCGGGAGCGAATCGTCGAGACGTGGGACGGCTTCGGCGGCCCCGTCGAGGTGCCCTTCTTCCGCCGCCCGATGGGCGCGCTCTTGAACGGGTTGCTGGAGGCGGGCTTCCGGTTCGAGCGCTTCGACGAGTGCGAACCGACGGCGGCGTTCCGCGAGGCCGACCCGAAGTCCTACGACCGCGTCTCGACGGAACCGACGTTCCTCGCTCTGCGGGCGCGACTGGCGTAGGTTCGACCGTCCCCGGTTTCGTCACCTACAAACCACGTCATCTCCTCTTTATACGCGATGGAGTATCTGGAGTCCCGGCGCGGACGCGTCGAGGACCGACTGGAGGAGGTCCTCGACGGGGTCGAACCGTCGGAACTCGCCGAGCAGGTGCGCCACGTCTCGCTGTCGGGGGGCAAGCGCGTGCGCCCGACGGTGGCCGTCCTCTCGTGTGAGGTGGCGGGCGGGACCACCGAGGACGCCCTCGACTTCGCGGTGGGCATCGAACTCGTCCACAACGCCTCGCTGGTCATCGACGACATCATCGACGAGTCCGAACTCCGGCGGGGGGTGGACGCGGCGTGGACCCGCTACGGCTACGGCCCGGCGCTCGTCGCCTCAGACGGCCTGCTCGGCGAAGCGTTCGCGCTGTTCTCCAGCGACGAGGAGGCCATGCAGGTGGTCGCGGAGGCGATGGTCGAACTCGGCGAGGGGGAGGCGACGGAACTCGTCGCCCAGCCCACCACCGAACAGGAGTACATGACCCTCGCACGCCGGAAGACGGGGGCGCTGTTCCGCGCCGCCGCCGAACTGGGTGCCATCGCCGCCGACGCCGACGCCTACACCGTCGAGGCGTTCGGCCAGTACGCCGAACGCGTCGGCATCGCCTTCCAGATTCGCGACGACGTGCTGGACGCCACGGCGGACGCCGCCCTGCTGGGCAAACCCGCCGGGCAGGACGAGGTGATGGAACGGCCCTCGCTCGTCCAGATAACGGACATCACGCCCGAGGAGGCGGACCAGCGCGCCCGCGACCAGGCCGACGCCGCGCTCGACGCCCTCGATACCGCCCACATCCCCGAGAGCAGCCGGCAGGGACAGGCGATGGAGTACCTCCGCGATTTAGCAGAGTTCGTCGTCGTCCGCGAACGGTAGATGACGGACGGCGGGTCCGAACCCCAGCTCGGCCTCGCCCGCGGGACGGTCGAACTCGTCGACCACCGCGAGTCGTGGCACGACGCCGCAGACCGCGAGGCCGACCGCCTGCGTGACTTGCTCGGCGAGCGTGCGCTGGCGATAGGACACGTCGGGTCCACCGCGGTCCGGGAGCTCGCCGCCAAGCCGATACTCGACCTCTCGGTGGCGGTCGGCTCCCTCGCCGTCGCCCGCGACTGTGTCCCCCTCCTCGAACCCGCGGGCTACGACCACCGCCCGGACGACCCCGTCCCGGACCGGGAGTTCCTCGCGCGCGGGTCGCAGGATTCCCGCACGCACTACCTCACGCTGACGCCACTCGGGAGCGGGACGTGGTGCGACCACCTCGCCTTCCGCGACCACCTCCGGGAGCACCCCGAAACCCGACGGCGCTACGAACGGGTCAAACGCGAACTCGCCGTGCGGTGTACGGACCGGGCGGCCTACACCGAGGCGAAGAGCGGGTTCGTGGAGCGAGTCCTGCGGGACGCGCGGCGCTGACGCCTACTCGTCGGCGCTGTCGATTCTTGCCTCCGTCCCCGCCAGCAACTCCACGACCTGCATGACCCCGGAGTTGTCGTCCCGGCCCATCCCGTTCGCGACCATCGACTTGTAGAGTTCGTGGACGAGTTCGGTCGCGGGCATGGGTGACTCGAAGGCCTCGCCCGCGTCGGTGGCGATGCGGAGGTCCTTGTACTGGTACTCCGCGAAGAAGCCGGGGTCGAAGTCGCCGCGAATCATGCTGGGCGCGCGGTTGTCGAGCGTCCAGCACCCCGCCGCGCCGCCGCTGATGGCGTCGACGACGGCTTCGAGGTCCGCGCCCGCCTTCTCGGCGAAGACGAGTGCCTCGCTGACGGCGACGTTCGTGGTGGCGACCACGATCTGGTTGCACGCCTTCGTCACCTGCCCCGCGCCGTTCGGCCCGCAGTGGGTGACCGTCGCGCCCATCACGTCCAGCAGGTGGCGGTGGTCGTCCAGTACCTCGGCGTCGCCGCCGACCATTATCGAGAGGGTGCCCTCGATGGCCCCCTCCTCGCCGCCGCTAATGGGCGCGTCGAGCATCGAGACGCCGCGGTCGTTCAGTTCCGCGGCGAGTTCCTCGGTGACGGTCGGCGAGATGGTCGACGTGTCGACGACGGTCATCCCCTCGCTCACGCCGTCGACGACGGGGTTCGCCTCCTCCTCGTTCCCGAGGACCACCTTCTCCACGTCCGGCGAGTCGGGGAGGCAGGTAATCACGACGTCGACCCGTTCGGCCACGTCGCGCGGGGAGTCGCCCGCTTGCCCGCCGTACTCGACCAGTTCATCGACCGGGTCCGACGAGCGGTTGTACCCCACCACGTCGTACCCCGCGTCGAGGAGGTTCTTCGCCATCGGGAGGCCCATGATGCCGAGACCGACGAATCCGACTGTCGTCTCCGTGTCTGCCATGCACGGGAGCGCGTGGCACGCTCCCAAAAGTGTTGGTACGTGGTACGCCGAGGCCCCCGCCCGTGGGGTGGAAGTGAAGACTTTTGCCCGCGTCGTCGCACCCCACTGTATGCACGAAGGGGACGCTCGCGTCCGCCCCGCACGCGAGTTCAGGGGACCCACGACGCGCGCGAGGGCACGATGAGACCGAGCGACGAGGCGTACTTCGAGCGTCTGGAGTCGCGACTGGACGAGGCGTTCGCCGTCGCGGAGGAGGCGAAGAAACGTGGCGGCGACCCGGAACCCGAAGTCGAGATACCCGTCGCGAAGGACATGGCCGACCGCGTCGAGAACATCCTCGGCATCGAGGGCGTCGCCGAACGGGTGCGGGAACTCGAAGGCGAGATGTCCCGCGAGGAGGCGGCCCTCGAACTCGCGGAGGACTTCGCGGAGGGCCGCGTCGGGGACTACGACACCCGTGCGGGGAAAGTGGAGGGTGCGGTCCGGACCGCGGTGGCCCTCCTGACCGAGGGGGTGGTCGCCGCCCCCATCGAGGGCATCGACCGCGTCGAGATTCTGGACAACGACGACGGGACGGAGTTCGTCAACGTCTACTACGCCGGCCCGATTCGCTCGGCGGGCGGGACCGCACAGGCCCTCTCCGTCCTCGTCGCCGACTACACCCGCGCGCTCATCGGCATCGACGAGTACAAGCCGCGGGACGTGGAGGTCGAACGCTACGCCGAGGAGGTGGCCCTCTACGACAAGGAGACGGGCCTGCAGTACTCCCCGAAGGACGAGGAGACGAAGTTCATCGCCCGGAACATGCCCATCATGCTGGACGGGGAGGCGACGGGTGACGAGGAGGTGTCGGGGTTCCGTGACCTCGAACGGGTCGACACCAACTCCGCGCGCGGCGGGATGTGTCTCGTCATGGCCGAGGGGATCGCGCTCAAGGCCCCCAAGATTCAGCGCTACACCCGCCAACTCGACGAGGTGGACTGGCCGTGGCTTCAGGACCTCATCGACGGCACCTACTACGAGAGCGGCGACGGGGGAGAGGAGGACGCCGGGGACGACGAGGCGGACGCGGAGGGCGACGGTGCGACGACCGGAGACGAGGCGCCCGACCCCGAACCGACCGGGCCGCCGCGCGTCGAACCGGCCACGAAGTTCCTCCGAGACCTCATCGCGGGCCGGCCCGTCTTCGGCCACCCGAGCGAGGAGGGAGGCTTCCGCCTGCGCTACGGCCGGGCGCGCAACCACGGGTTCGCGACGGCGGGCGTCCACCCCGCGACGATGCACCTCGTGGACGACTTCCTCGCCACCGGGACGCAGATAAAGACCGAACGACCGGGGAAGGCGGCGGGCGTCGTCCCCGTCGACACCATCGAGGGACCTACCGTGAAACTCGCCAACGGGGACGTCAGGCGCGTCGACGACCCCGAGGAGGCACTCGAAGTGCGAAACGGCGTCGTGAAGATTTTGGACCTCGGCGAGTACCTCGTCAACTTCGGGGAGTTCGTCGAGAACAACCACCCCCTCGCGCCCGCCTCCTACACCGTCGAGTGGTGGGTGCAGGACCTCGAAGAGGCGGGCTGTGACGTGCAGGCGTTGCGCGACGACCCGCACGTCGAACTCGAACACCCGGACGCCGAGGCGGTCCTCACGTGGGCCGAGGAGTACGACGCCCCCCTCCACCCCACCTACACCTACCTCTGGCACGACCTCTCGGTCGACGACTACGAGGATCTCGCGACGGCGGTGGCCGAGGCGGGCGAGTGGGACGGCGACACCCTCGTCCTCCCCCGGACCGACGCGGTCTGTAACGCACTCGAGACGCTCATCGTCCAGCACAATCAGGGGAGCGAGCGAGTGACCGTCCCCGACGCCCGGCCCCTCGTTCGCACCCTCGGCCTCACTGACGACCTCGAGAAACCGTGGGACGCGACGGAGGTTCCCCCCGAGGCCCGCGAGTGGGCCGACGGCGAGAACGCGATGAAGGCGGTGGAGGCCGTCGCCCCCTTCCGGGTGCAGGAGCGCGCCCCGACGCGCATCGGCAACCGGATGGGTCGCCCCGAGAAATCGGAGAGCCGCGAGATGAGCCCCGCCGTCCACACGTTGTTCCCCATCGGCGAGGCCGGCGGGAGTCAGCGCGACGTGAGCAGGGCCGCCTCCCACACCGACTCGATGCGCGGGAAGGCCGGGCAGATAGAGGTCGAAGTCGCCCGCCGGGACTGTGGCGAGTGCGGCGAGCGGACGTTCAAGGCCCGCTGTCCGACGTGCGACGGACGGACGAACCCGGTCTTCGAGTGCTGGTCCTGTGGCACCGAGACCGAACCCGACGAGGCCGGACGCGCGGAGTGCCCCCGGTGTGGCCGCGAGGCCGAACCCGTCGAACGGCGGGTCGTGGACGTGGCCGGCGAGTACCGCGACGCCCTCGCCAGCGTGGGGGAGCGACCCACCGCCTTCGAGATTCTGAAAGGCGTGAAGGGGCTGTCCTCGACGTACAAGATACCCGAACCCATCGAGAAGGGCGTCCTCCGGGCGAAACACGGCGTCAGTTCGTTCAAGGACGGCACGGTCCGCTACGACATGACCGACCTGCCGGTCACCTCGGTTCGCGCGGAGGAACTGGACGTCTCCGCCGGCCAGTTGCGTGACCTCGGGTACGAGACGGACATCGACGGCGAACCCCTCGAACACGACGACCAACTGGTCGAACTCCGGGTGCAGGACATCGTCCTCTCGGACGGCGCGGCCGAACACATGCTCAAGACAGCTGACTTCGTCGACGCCCTCCTCGAGCAGTACTACGGCCTCGAACCGTTCTACGACGTCGACGAGCGACAGGACCTCGTCGGCGAACTGGTCTTCGGGATGGCACCCCACACCAGCGCGGCCGTCGTCGGCCGGGTCGTCGGGTTCACCTCGGCGGCGGTGGGGTACGCACACCCGTACTTCCACGCGGCGAAACGGCGGAACTGCTTCCACCCGGAGACGAAGCTGTGGTACGAGGACGAAAGCGGGGAGTGGCGTCACGGGAGCATCGATTCGTTCGTCGAGGGGCGACTGGACGACCCCGAGACGGACGACTTCGGGACGCTGGTGTCCGAACTGGACGAAGAAGTCCGAGTTCGGTCCGTCACGGACTCGGGGGAGCCAGTTCTGAAGCCGGTCGAGGCCGTCTCGAAGCACGTCGCACCGGACCACTTGGTCGAAATCAAAACGGCGGACGGTCGGTCGCTCACGGTCACACCCGACCACGAACTGCTCGTCTGGGAGGGCGGGGTGACGCGTGTCGCAGCGAGCGAAGTGACTCGGGGGATGGAGGTGCTGGCGCGGGACCCCGAAACCCGACCCTCATCCGTCGAACCAGTCGCTGCGGACGGCGGTGTCGCACGCGCCGAGGTGACTGGCGTCGAGTTCGTCCGGTCCGACGTCGAGAACACCTACTGCCTCACGGTCGCGGATACCCACAATGTAGCGGTAGAAGGGCTACAGGCCGCGAACTGCGACGGCGACGAAGACTGCGTCATGCTCCTCATGGACGGTCTGCTCAACTTCTCGAAGTCCTTCCTGCCGGACAAGCGCGGCGGGCGGATGGACGCCCCGCTGGTGATGTCCTCGCGCATCGATCCCGCAGAAATCGACGACGAGGCGCACAACATGGACGTCGTCCGGGAGTACCCCCGCGAGTTCTACGAGGCGACCCGCGAGATGGCCGACCCCGGCGAGGTGGAGGACCTGGTGCAGATTGCGGAGGTCAACCTCGGGACGGACCGCGAGTACACCGACTTCCACCACACCCACGATACGTCGAACATCGCGCTGGGGCCGGACCTCTCGGCGTACAAGACGCTCGGGAGCATGATGGACAAGATGGACGCTCAGTTGGCCCTCGCACGGAAACTGCGGGCAGTCGACGAGACGGACGTCGCCGAACGCGTCATCGAGTACCACTTCCTGCCGGACCTCATCGGGAACCTCCGGGCGTTCTCCCGACAGGAGACGCGCTGTCTCGACTGCGGCGAGAAGTACCGGCGGATGCCCCTCACCGGCGACTGTCGGGAGTGCGGCGGCCGGGTGAACCTCACCGTCCATCAGGGGTCCGTGAACAAGTACATGGACACCGCCATCCACGTCGCCGAGGAGTTCGGCTGCCGCGACTACACGAAACAGCGCCTCGAAGTGCTGGAGAAGAGCCTGGAGAGCGTGTTCGAAAATGACAAGAACAAGCAGTCTGGCATCGCTGATTTCATGTAGGGCGGTTTGCTGCGGTCGGCGGCGCGCTTCACGCGCCACTCGCTGGCAGAACCTCCACCGAAGCCTCCGTTCACCCGTTCGGTCCGCTCACGGGCTCCTCGGCCCGCTCGTTCGCGTTGCTCGTTCGCTCGTGGCAGGGCGAGAACCGATTACACGGCGACGGGTGGGAGCTGAGCCTCCCAAATCGGACCGGGCCGCCGAGTACGGCAGGGTAGGTCAGTAGAACAGCGCGGGCAGCGCGAGTGCGACGCCGTTCGTCCAGCCGAAGCCGAACTGGAGGGGGTACTCTCCGCCGCCGCCCGCGCCGGTGCCCCCGGTGACGTCGTACTTCTCGAGCAGTAGTCCCTCGCGGTCGAACACGTCGCGGTTGAGGTCGAGCCACCTGCCGGCGACGAGTTCCGCGAGTCGGTCGTGGCCGTACTCCCGGAGCCCAACGGCCGCCATCCAGTGGAGCGGTGCCCAGCCGTTGGGGTAGTCCCACTGCTCGCCCGACTCCGTCAGCGTCGTCACCAGCCCGCCGGGGTGGAGGAAGTGCTCGTCGAGGTGGGCCGCGACCGACGCCGCCTGTTCGTCCGTCGCCATCCCGCAGAACAGGGGGACGACGGCCGCGAGCGACCAGGTGTCGGTCCGGTTGCCCTCGGACCAGCAGTAGTCGAAGTAGAAGCCCGCTTCCTCGTCCCAGCACAGGGCGTCGACCGCGTCCCGTCGTCGCTCGGCGGCGCGGGCGTACTGGTCGGCGCGTTCGGGGTTCCCGCTGGCTCGCTCCCACTCCGAGAGCTTCGACTCCATGGCGTAGCAGAACGCGTTCAGGTCGACCGGGAGGAGGTCAGTCGTGCGAATCGTCGTCAACTCGTCGTCGGCCGCGAGCCACCGACTGCTGAAGTCCCAGCCCGATTCGCAGGCCGCCCGGACGTCACGGTAGACTCGCCGGTCGGGGCGGTCTGCGTCCGCCGCGAGGGCCACGTCCTCGCGGTAGGACTCCTCGCGCGGCCCCGACCGGTCGTCCCAGTACCGGTTGAGGACGCCGTCGTCGGTCCGGACGGCGCGGCGGGCGGCCGGGTCGTCCCCGGTCGTCCCCTCCGCGCCGTCCATCCAGAACTCGTGTTCTCGCCGGAGGGCGGGGAGGTACTCCCGGACGCCGTCGAACCCGCGTTCGCTCTCGAGGACGTCGAGGAGGTGACAGAACATCGGGGGGTGCGAGCGGGTCGTGTAGTAGAGGCGGTTGCCGTTCGGGACGCAGCCGTACTCGTCGATGAGCGCCGCGCAGTTCTCGGCGAGTTCGTCGATGAGGTCGATGCGGCCCGTGACTGCCAGTCCGACCGCGGTGAAGTAGGTGTCCCAGTAGTAGCTCTCCCGGAACCGCCCGCCGGGGACGACGTACCGGTTGGGGACGGGGAGGAAGGTCCCCCGCTCGCGGTCCTCGCGCGGGTGTCTGATGAGGAACGGCCAGAGTTCGTCGATGTACCACTCCATCGAGACCGTCGAGGGGTCGGCGGCGACGACGGGGTCCTCGGGGAGGGAGAACGCCTCGGCGACGAACGCCTCGACGTCGAAGTCCGATCCGGAGCGCTCGCGTTCACGTTCGAAGCGCGCCCTCAGCTCCGCGGTGTCCCACTCGGGGACGGCGTCGACGAACGTCTTCGAGTCGTCGAACGCGCCCGAGAGCTGGACGGTTTCGAAGAGGTCGCCGTCGAGTTGGGGATAGGAAGCGAACGCGCTCACACGGTCACTGGTAGATACCCATCCTTAACTCCTGTCGTCCGTACCGAACCGGCCGCTATCGACTCCCGCTCCGGACGTTCGTCCGCGATGGAGGGACCACCCATCCCGTGGTCTGACGGGTCGCTCCGGGGAGTGCGCGGGTGTGTGACGCCAGCCCCGGCGTTCGCCGCGCGGCGTCGCCTGTTCGCTACCCCTCGTCCAGCCACTCGTCCGCGAGGGCGGCGTAGTAGTGGACGGTGACGTACTCGCCGTCGATGAACTCGGCTTCCTCGAACGCCGCCTCGTGGCGGAATCCCAGCTTCTCCCAGATGCGCCGGGAGCCGACGTTGCCCTCGAAGACGCGGGCGAACACGCGGTGGAAGCGCTTCTCGCGGAAGGCGTACTCCGTGGCGAGCCGACTGGCCTCGGTGCCGTAGCCGTGGCCCCAGAATTCCTCGGCGAGCAGGATGCCGAGTTCGGCGTTGACGCCGCTGTTCCCGCGGGGGTGGACGCCGACGGAGCCCATCGGCTCCTCGCCGCGACAGACGAGGAGGCTCGCGTGGCCGTCGTCGGAGGCGCGCTCCTCGAACCACTCGCGTTCCTGCTTGCCGTTGATGGGGTCGCGCGCGCCGAGGTAGCGGCGCACGTTCGGCGCGTTGACCGTCCGCTGGAGGAAGCCGAGGTCCTCCTCCTCGATGGTCCGAAGCGTCACCGCGTCGCCCTCGATGAAGACGGGTCCGGGCATAGGTTGACCTCCGCGTGAGAGGTAAAGCCGTTTCGGGGGCCGTGAGAACCCCTGACTCGGGCGGCGTCAGTCGTCGTCCGGATACTTCGGGTCGCGCTTCGAAGCGCGTTCGAGCGACGTCTCCACCACGTCGCGGACGTCGCCGTGGAAGATGCCGCCGTGGCCCGAGTACATGTGCTCGACGCCGTCGGGCATCCGGTCGAGGAGGTCCTCGATGGACTGGATGAGGCGCTCGCGGGACTGGCCGGGCATGTCCGTGCGTCCGAAACTGCCGTAGTCGAACGCGCCGTCGTCGTGGACGACGACGTCGCCGCTGAACAGGGTCGTCTCGCTCACGAACGCGAGGTGGTCGCCCGCGTGGCCGGGGGTGTAGACGGCCTCGAACTCCTCGTCGCCGATGGTGGCGGTGTCACCGTCCTCGATCGCGTGGGTGCGCCGCGGGTGGTCGCCGTAGGCGTAGCAGTCACACTCGAAGGCGTCGAGGACGGCGTCGAGTTCCGAGACGTGGTCCCCGTGCTGGTGGGTGAGGACGACCCGGTCGAGGTGGTCCGTGTGGTCCCGGACGACGTCCACGACGCCCGGCATCGCACCGGCGTCGACGAGCGTCGGACTGTCGCCCAGTGCGAGGTAGGCGTTGCAGGTGAACGCCTCGGCGTCGGCCGTGACGTTGTGGACATCCATACGCCCACACGGGAGTGGCTGCCACTTCAGCCTACCTACAGGAGCAACAGTATCGGTCTGCAACCCACCCAACACTTTTCCCGGGCAATTCCTAAGTCTGACTCACTATGGGCTTCGGGAGCTACGATGAGTCCGAGCAGGACAATCAGGAAATCGACACCGACTTCGACGAGGACGAGAGCCTCGCGACCGGTGAGGCCCACAGAGGCGAAGTGAACTTCGAGTTCGAGGAGTCCAACGACGAACTCCTCAACCGACTCGAAGAGATGAAAGACTGAGCCGTGTCGCCCCGCGGGCGGGCACTCGGTGTCGCCGAGTCCTACGCCGACGCCGACCGGAGCACCGTCGCCGGCGCGGTCCTGCGCGCCGACCGCGCCCTCGACGGACTCGCCTTCTCTTCGATAACCGTCGGCGGCAGCGACGCGACCGACCGCGTCGCCGACCTGTACGACTCGCTCGGCCGCGAGGACGTCCGCTACCTCCTCGTCGCGGGCATCGCCCCCGCGTGGTTCAACCTCCTCGACCTGCTCGCCCTCCACGACGCCGTGGAGCGACCCGTCCTCTCGGTGTCCTTCGAGGCGAGTCCGGGCCTCGGGGACGCCCTCCGCGAGCAGTTTTCCGGGGCGGCCCTCGACGCCCGACGCGCCGTCTACGAGCGCCAGCCACCTCGACGGCCGGTCGAGGTGAACGGCGAGACGGTGTACGTCCGGAGCGTCGGCCTCGACGACGGCGAGGCGGTGGCCGTCGTCCGCGCGTTCACCCCCGAGGGGGGCCGGCCGGAACCGCTCCGAGTCGCCCGTCTCGCGGCGCGGGCCGGCGACGACTTCCGGCGGACGAGTGACTTCGGACGGGCGGACGACACCCGGTAGGACGGCACGGCCTGCGTGGGCGACCGCACCTGATTAGTCGCTGCCGCGCGCGCCCACGGTATGGACCTCGAACACATGGACGGCCTCGTCGTGGAGGGCTGTACCCGCTGTCCGGCGCTCTGTGAGTCCCGGTCGCGCATCGTCAACGGCGCGGGCGCCGAGGACGCGGCCCTCGTGTTCGTCGGCGAGGGCCCCGGCGCACAGGAGGACGAACAGGGCGAACCGTTCGTCGGACGCTCGGGGAGCGTCCTCGACGCAGCCCTCGACGAACGCGGCCTCTCGCGCGACGAGGTGCGCATCACCAACTGCGTGCGTTGTCGCCCGCCGGACAACCGCGACCCGCACACGGACGAACTCGCCAACTGCCGGGACTACCTCGAACGCGAACTCGACCTCGTGGACCCCGACCTCGTCGTCACGCTGGGGAAGGTGCCGAGCCAGCACCTCCTCGGGCGGGACGTGGCCGTCACGAAGGAAGCCGGGAGCGTCCACGAGGTCCGCATCGGAGAGACGACCCGCCGCGTGCTGGTGAGTCTCCACCCCGCCGCGACGCTGTACGACCGGAGCCAGCAGGAGACGTTCGAGGCGGCGCTGGACGAGGCGGCGGCGCTCGTGGGTGCGGGGGAGTCCGACCAGTCGCGACTGGGCGACTACTGACGAGCGGCTAAGAGCGCGCGCGAAGACCGACGGCCTAGTTCTTGCTGCCGCCGCCCATCCCGAGCCACTTCCCGGGGGTGCCGAGGTCGCGCAGGGCGTCGATGACGCTCTTGCCCTCGTGTTCACCCGGACGCAGGCGCGCGCGGATGCGCGAGGAGACGAGTTCGACGGACAGGACGATGAAGATGACCATCGCGATGCCCGCCGCGGCACGGCTGTACGCGCCGAGTGCGATGCGGGTGTTGATGTACGACCCGATGCCGCCCGCACCGTAGACGCCGAGGCTGATGGCGATGCGGGTGTTGATCTCGAGGATGTAGAGCGTCCACGCGACGAACGAGGTAGACACCTGACTCAGCATCCCGAACGAGATGATCTGCGGGCGGTTCGCGCCCGTCGACCGAATGGCCTCGATGGGCCCCTCGTCGATCTCCTCCAGTTCGTCGGTGAACAGTCGCCCGAGGTTCCCAATGGTGTCGGTGGCGACGGCGAGCATGGCCGACAGCGGCGTGATGCCCGCCAGCGGGATGTAGATGAGGATCCAGACGAGCGCCGGGATGGCGCGGATGGTGGACATCGTCCCGCGGAAGAGGAAGTTGAACGGGAACGGGACGACGCGCTCGCTCCCGAGGATGCCGAAGATCAGCGCGAGGGGGAAGCCGAGCACGGTCCCGACGAACCCGATGACGATGGTGATGAGGCTCAGGCCGACGATGGTCCGGCCGCGGCCGGCCTCGGTGGTGAGCGTCTCGACGAACGTCCCCGGGTGGAGGAACGACTCCCAGAGGCCGGCGAGTCGACCGATTCCCTCCGCGTCCGCGCCCACCTCGTTGTTCTTCGAGTAGAGCGTGAACTCCTCGAACTTCGGCGGGACGAACTCGGAGACGGCCTCGGTGAACTGCGGCCACTGGCCGACGAGACTGCTGATGGAGAACTGGAGCACCTCCAGTCCGAGGGAGGTGAGGCCGACGACGACGGCGAGGCCGACCAGCATGAGGACTCGCCTGGCCTGCTGGCTCCGTTCGATGGACTGGAGAGCCTCGTCGATGGTCCGACGCTCGTTGCTCACTGGACCACCTCCTCGCCCGACTCGTCAGTCGCGAGGTGGGGGGCGCTGTCGCCGCCCGGCCCGTAGTAGATGTCGTCGACCTCGTCCATCGTGAGTTCCTCGCGGGTGCCGTCGAAGACGACGCGCCCGTCGCGGATGCCGATGAAGCGGTCGCCGAACTCGCGGGCGAGGTTCACCTGGTGGAGGCTCGCGATGGTGGTCAGTTCGCGCTCCTTGGCGGCGCTCTTCATGTAGCCCATGACGTCGCTGGCGGCCTTCGGGTCGAGGCTGGCGACGGGTTCGTCTGCGAGCAGGAGGTCCGGGTTCTGGACGAGGGCGCGGGCGATGCCGACGCGCTGTTTCTGTCCCCCGCTCATCGACCCGGCGCGTTGCTGGGCCTCCGAGAGCAGGCCGACGGTGTCGAGAGCTTCGAGGGCGGCGCGCTTGTCGTCGTCGGTGTACGCGGAGACGAGACTGCGGGCGTAGCCGGTGCGGCCGAGCGCACCCGTGAGCGCGTTCCGGTAGGCGCTCATGCTCTCGATGAGGTAGTGCATCTGGAAGACCATCCCGACCTCGCTGCGCGCGCCGCCGACCGTGCTGTCGCCGATGCGCACCTCGCCTTCGGTCGGTTGGGTGAGACCGTTGAGCACGCGCAAGAGGGTGGACTTGCCCGCGCCCGAAGGGCCGAGGACGACGACGAACTCCCCTTCGGGGATGTGGACGGAGACGTCGTCGAGTGCGACGGTGTCCTCGCCGTAGCGTTTGGTGACGTTTTCGAGTGAGACTGCGGGCATTGAGTGTGGTAATCGTGAGGGATTTGAAAGGCGTTACGTCCCGCGTTCGGACTACCCTTCGAGGAAGCCGATGTCGATACCGAGTTGCTTGGCCACGTCGATGACGGGCTGGTAGGTCTCGGCGTCGGCCTCGCGCACGTCGGAGAACCAGAGGTCGTCGTCCGTGTCGGCCTCGCCGTCCTCGCCAAGGTACATCGACTCGGGGGAGTCGAGGAGTGCCTGCGTGACCGAGGACTGCTGTTCCTCGGGGAGCAGGGGGCTGACCGCGATGGGGGCGCGCGGGATACCCTCGTACTTCTTCACGTACTCGATACCTTCCTTCTGCTCGCGGTTGTCGTTGAGCGTGATGAACTCGCCGACGCCGGCGGCGTCGGCCTGTCCGGTGTTGACCGCGGCCAGCGCCTTGTCGTGACCGCCGGCGAACTGGGCGGTGAAGTCGGCGCCGCCGTCGCTCTGGGGCAGTTCGCCGATGCTGAGGCCCGCCTGCTTGAGCATGTACAGCGGGAACAGCGCGCCGCTGGCGCTGAGACGGTCCGCGAAGGCGATGGTCTTGCCCTTGAGGTCCGAGAGCGAACTGACGTCGCTGTCGGCGCTGGTGACGATGGTGCTGACGTAGGTGTACGAGCCGTAGCCCTTGCGCTGGAGGACGATGTTGACCTTCTCGGCCTTGACGCCGAGTGCGGCCGCGAACGGCCCCATCTCCGCGACGTCGGCCGTCCCGGAGTCGAGCGCGGACATGACCGCGCTGTAGTTGTTCCCGTACGTGAGTTCCGTGGGGACCGAGAGCGCCTCGTTGAGGTAGCTCTTGACCGGCGCGTACTGCGCCATCATCTGCTCCTGTGGCTCGGAGGGCGACATGATGAAGTTCAGCGTGCCGTCGCGGAACTTCTCCCCCGAGTCGGACGTGGACTCGCCCGACCCGTTGCCCGACGGGGAGCCCTCCCCGTCCGTCGTGTCGTTCGTGCTACCGCCGCCCGACCCGTTGTCGCCGTCGCCGCCGTCGCCGCCGCCGAGGCATCCCGCGAGGAGCCCCGCGCTGCCGAGTGCACCTGCCGTCTTCAGGAAGTCGCGTCGTTTGGACATTGTGCGAACATCTCCACATTCCGATGGATGATTCTAAGTCTTTCTACTTCAGCCGGAATATCACGACGAGGAGTGACACCTATATATGTCCATCATGTCGTCCGCGGACACAACTCGGACGACGGAACTGACTTGCCGGCGTCGGCCGTAGCGCACCCATGAGCATGCAGGTCACCGCCGACGTGGTCGTCGTGGACTACGGCCTCGGGAACCTCCGGAGTGTCACCCGGGGCCTCGAACGCGCCGGGGCCGGAGTGGAAGTCAGCGCCGACCCGGCCGTTCTCGACCGTGCCGACGGCGTGGTCCTCCCCGGCGTCGGAGCGTTCAGCGAGGGCATGGAGAACGCCGGCCCGTTCCGCGACGTCCTCCTCGACCTCGCCGCGGAGGGCACGCCCCTGTTCGGCATCTGTCTCGGGATGCAGATGCTCCTGACGACGAGCGAGGAGGCCACCCACGCGGGACAGGGCGACGTGGAGGGGCTGGACCTCGTTCCCGGCCGGAACGTGCGGTTCGCCGAGGGGCAGAAGGTGCCCCACATGGGCTGGAACGAACTCGACGTGAAGCGCGACCACCCCCTCGTCGAGGGTGTCGACGGACAGCACGCCTACTTCGTCCACTCGTACTACGCGGTCCCTGACGACGAGAGCGCCACCGTCGCCACCACGGACTACGGGCGCGAGTTCGCCTCCATCGTCGCCAACGACCGGGGTAACGTCTTCGGGACCCAGTTCCACCCCGAGAAGTCGGGCGAGACGGGCCTGCGCATCCTCCGGAACTTCGTAGAGATGTGCGCCGAGAAGTAGTCGAAACGCGAAAGTGCGGTAGATGACCAGCGTTCGCGCGAGGGTGTCACCCCGAGCGCGATTCTCGGGCGCGAGTGGAGCGAGCGCCCGCACTTTTTCGTGCCATTGCGAGACGCTCGGCGTCTCGCAGGCTCCCAGAAACTTCGTTACCAGAACGCTCTGCGTTCTGGTTGCCAGCGGGACCGGCGGTCCCGCGCGCTTGCTGGGAGAGGGTTTTCGAGGAGCGGTGCGCCGCAGGCGCACCCGACGAAGAAAACGGTGCTATAGGAACTCTCGGACTTCCGAGTACCACATGTCGTGGTGGTCGACGGCGTCGAGACCGCGCGCGAGGTCGACGGCGATGACGTGCCAGCAGCGCTCGTCGGGGTCCTCGGGGTCGAGGTTGTACTGGCTGTCCTTGCAGCCACAGCCGCCGTCCTCGACGACGTACTCCTCGGCGTGGCCGACGACGACAGTGAAATCGAGGTACTCCTTCACCCGTCGCTCGGCGACGGCCTCGATGGCACGGGACCCCCGGGAGCCGTGGGCGTCGAGGAGTTGACGGGCGACGCGGGCGTCGAGTTCGCCCGTCTCGGCCAGCGTCGCCCGCCACTCGTCGGCCGATGTCACACCATGGGTAGCCGGGGGGGGGCAAAACAGGTTCGGGTCACGGCGAACGCCAGTGAGCCGTGACTAGGGAGCGGTAGCGACTGTAGTCCCGACGAGCCGCGCGGGACCTTCGGTCCCGATGGAAACCGGAACGCGGAGCGTTCCGGTGACGAAGCGAGTCGGGAGCAAGGAGCGCGAGCGAGTGGGGTCACGGCGAACGAGTCGACTCAGAGTGGAAGGAGCACGGGAGTGCCCCGTCGTCTACCACGTCGGCGCGAAAGCCCTCGCAGTGGACGGCGACCCAGTCGGGATCGTGTCTCGGGGGACGGCCGCGTCACGATAGCGGAGCCTCTCGGGTTTCGCCGGAGATAGTGGCCCTTTTCGCCCCCGAGGGGGTGGCCCGTGTATGGAAGTGCGCGAGGGGAACGTCACGGTGGAGGTGCCCGAGCAACCGGAGGCGGGGGCGGGCGAGGGGGTCTTCTTCAACCCCGATCAGGAGTTGAACCGCGACCTGACCGTCGCCGTCCTGCGCGAACACGCCACCCGCAGACACGACGGCCGGCCGGGCGAGTACCTCGACGCCACCGCCGCCAGCGGTATCCGGGGGGTGCGGGCCGCGAGCGAGGGCTGGGACGTCACCTGCTGTGACGTGGACGAGGAGGCCGTCGAACTCGCCCGCGAGAACCTCGCGCGCAACGACCTCGCCGGCGAGGTTGTCCATCGGAACGCGAACGCCCTCATG
The DNA here is from genome assembly GCF_024227715.1 of Halomarina litorea. Lineage (NCBI taxonomy): Archaea > Methanobacteriati > Methanobacteriota > Halobacteria > Halobacteriales > Natronomonadaceae > Halomarina > Halomarina litorea. Next base: position 169,200 of record NZ_CP100448.1, read on the forward strand.
TACGAACACCGGTTCGACGTGGTGGACGTCGATCCCTTCGGAACGCCCATCCCCTTCGCGGACGCCGCCTTCCGGAGCGGGCGGGAACTGGTCTGTATCACCGCGACGGACACCGCACCCCTCTGTGGGGCGCACTTCGAGAGCGGCGTCCGGAAGTACGGCGCGATACCCCGGAACACCGACTTCCACGCCGAGATGGGCCTCCGGGTCCTCCTCTCGGCACTCGTGCGAACCGCCGCCCGGTACGACGTGGGCGCCGAACCCGTCTTCAGCCACGCGACGCGCCACTACGTCCGGACGTACCTGCGCGTACACAATCGGGCGACCGATGCGAACGACGCACTCGACGAACTGGGCTACGTCTACCACTGCGAGGACTGCCTCTACCGCGAACACGCGTTCGGCCTCGTCGCCAACCCCGTCGACACCTGCCCGCTCTGCGAGGGGACGCGGGTGCAGGCGGCGGGACCCCTCTGGCTCGGTGCGGCCCACGACCCGGCGTTCGTCGAGGCGGTCCGCGGGCGAATCACCGACGAGATGGGGACCGCGAAGCGTGCCGGCCGCCTCTGTGAACGACTCGAGGGTGAACTCCACGAGCCGACCCACTACGACCAGCACCGCCTCTCGAAGGAGTGGAACATCTCGGCAATCGGGATGGACGAGTTCCTCGACCGCCTGCGAGAGGCGGGCTTTGCGGCTTCGCGGACCCACTTCGGAGGGACGACGTTCAAGACGGACGCAGACGTCGGCGAGATTCGCCGCGCGACGACCTGAGGCGCGAGCGGGGTCCCCCTGATTATATGTAATCCTCGCGTGAATCCCGTCCCGTGAGCCACACCGCATCCCGACCGGTCGACATCCTCAAGGGGGTGATACACGGCGTTCGGTCGGACCGCATCACGTTCGTCGCGGCGAGTCTCGCCTACTACGCGTTCATCTCGCTCGTCCCGCTGCTGTTGCTCGGGCTCGTCGTGGCGAACGTCGTCGGCGGTGAGGCGTTCCGGACGGAGGTCATCGGCATCGTCGAGGCCCAGCTCGGAGCCGCGGCCGGCGAGGAGATCGGCGGAGCGCTCAGGAACCAGCAGGGACAGGCGGGCGCGTCCATCGTGGCGCTCGTGACGCTCCTCTGGAGTGCCCTCAAACTGTTCCGCGGGATGGACGTGGGGTTCTCGACGGTCTACGGCGGCCCCATCGGTGGGTTCGTCGACCAACTGCGCGACGGCTTCGTGACGCTCGTCGCCGTCGGCGGCGGCATCGCCTTCACCATCGCCATCGGTGCCCTCCTCGCGATACCCTCGTTCGAACTCGTCGTCGCCGGCGTCGACCTCCTCGACCTCCTCGGGACGGTCCTCCTGCTCTGCGGGTTGACGGTCACGTTCCTCCCGCTGTACTACGTCCTCCCGACGGCCGACATCTCCATCACCGAGGCGATTCCGGGGGCGGCGTTCGCCGCCGTTGGCTGGACCGCCCTCCAGACGGGCTTTCGCCTCTACACGGAGGTATCGAGCGGCTACGAGGCCTACGGCGTCCTCGCGGGCGCGCTGTTGCTCGTCACGTTCCTCTACTTCGGCGGCCTCGTCCTGCTGACCGGCGTCGTCCTGAACGCCGTCCTCGCGGGGCGCATCGACCAGGCGACGGACTTCAACGGGAAGAAGGCGGCACGCGGAGACACCACTCAGTTCATGAACGACGACACTACCTTCGAGACGGAACCGGCGGACGACGACTTCGGCGCGGAGGACCTCGACGAGGACGACCTCGAATCGGAGGTCCGCAGGCTGCGCAGACAGCTTCGCACCTTCGAGGACGAGATCGAGGACCGGACCGTCCACCGCGACGAACTGGAGAGCGACATGCGCCGGTACGTCCGCAAGCGGATGCGGCGCGGGAAAGCCCGCGGGTGGGGACCGTACCTCGTGCTCCTCTACGGGACGGCCATGACCATCGCCGCCTTCACGCTCATCGAGAGCGGCCTCTGGGCCGTCATGGCGATGTTCGTCATCTGGCTGTCGACGCTCGGCCTCTACTTCGTCTTCCTGGCGATGGGCGCGGCGCTCAACTTCGTCGGCGTCCCCGGTCGCCTCCTCGACTTCGTCAGGAGCAAGCGCGGGTGAGCGAGTCAGTCCGCTCGCGACCGCGTGCCGCGGCCAAGCGGTAAGTTCTCGCCGACCGTAGTTCTCCCCGATGACCCTGTTCCAGTCCTCGCCGATACCGGAGCGGGGAGTCGACGTCGTCGACGCGCTCCAGTCGCTGCTCGGAGACCCCCTCTTCGTCGTGTTCGCGCTCGTGACGCAACTCGGCGACCCGTGGTTCTACTTCGTCGTCCTCACGGGCCTGTACCTCGTCGCCGACGACGTGGCTCCGCTCGACCGGCGACGGGCGGCGTTCCTCGTCGCGCTGGCGCTCGGCGTCGTCGCGCTCACGAGCACGCTGAAGGGATACTTCGGCCTCCCGCGCCCGCCGGTCCCGGAGGTGGTTCCGGGAATCGAGGTGGTACCGCCGGCGCTACACCCGCTGTATCTGAGCGTCGCCACCGCCGACGGCTTCGCGTTCCCGAGCGGCCACGCCCTCGGCACCGCCGCCATCTGGGGGGGCGTGGCGCTCGTCCTCCGGGTCTCGACGCTCCCGCGGCGACTGCTGGCCGCGGCGCTGGTCGCGGGCCTCGTCGCGCTCTCGCGACTCGTCCTCGGCGTCCACTACCTCGTCGACGTCCTCGCCGGAGCGGTCGTCGGCGCGGCGTTTCTCGCCGTCGTGTACCTGCTGGCCGAACGGGGCGAGCGACCGAAGCGCGCGTTCGCCCTCGCCGTCGCGCTGGCGGTGGTGAGCGTCGTCACGCGGGGCCTCACCTTCGAGACGGCCGCGGCGCTCGGCGCGACGACGGGGGGGATGGTCGCGTGGCATTACGCCGACGACCATGTCGTCGGCCGTCGCCTCACCCGCCGGGAGTGGGCCATCGGAGCGACGATGCTCGGTACGCTCGGCGTCGGCTTCGCCGTCCTCTACACGTACCTGCCGAGTCCGGCCGTGGCGTTCGTCGGCGGCGTACTGGTCGTCGTGGGGGTACTGATGACGCCGTTGCTGGCCGACGAAGCCGACGAGCCGGACGGCCGCGAGGCGAACGTGGGGGTGTAGGGACGAGAGGACGGACGGGGCGGGCAGGCGGCACGGCTCCGGACTCGCGGAGCGTGGTGCCGCACTCCCGCGTCCGTCCGGGCGCGGGTCGGGACGTGGTCCCCGTCGCGCTCCGCGACGCGACTCAGGTCACGGGGGCGATGGCCGCGGCTTCCGGGATGAACGTTCGGGCGTCGAAAGGAGGGTGTCGCGTGTGGTTCGCGCGCGCTGGCTCAGAACGTCTCGAGGTAGCGGTCGAGTTCCCACTGGGAGACGTCGACGCGGTAGTCGTCGTACTCCTGGGTTTTCGCGGCGACGAACTTCTCGTAGACGTGGTCGCCGATGGCCTCGCGGACGACTTCGTCGCTCTCGAGGGCCGTGAGCGCCTGCCCGAGGTTGGCGGGGAGCGTGTCGATGCCGTACTCCTCGCGTTTCTCCTCGTCGAACTCGTAGATGTTCTCGCGGACCGGGTCGGGGGCCTCGAGGTCGCGTTCGATGCCGTCGAGACCGGCGTGGATGATGACCGCGAGCGCGAGGTAGGGGTTACACGACGGGTCCGGCGAGCGCAGTTCGATGCGCGAGGCGGCCGGGACGCGGGCCGCAGGCTTGCGGATGAGCGCCGAGCGGTTGCGGTCGGACCACGCTACGTAGACGGGTGCCTCGTAGCCGGGGACGAGGCGCTTGTAACTGTTGACCGTCGGGTTGCAGATGGCCGTGATGGCCGGGGCGTGTTCGAGGACGCCCGCGAGGAACGAGTGGGCCGTCGCCGAGAGGTTGAACTCGTCGTCGTCGTCGTGGAACGCGTTCTCGCCGTCCTCGGTGAACAGCGAGACGTGGGTGTGCATCCCCGACCCGTTGATCCGGGCGATGGGCTTGGGCATGAACGTCGCGTGGTAGCCGTGTTCGGCGGCGATGGCGCGGACGACCATGCGGAAGGTGGCGACGTTGTCGGCCGTCGACAGCGCGTCGTCGTACTTGAAGTTGATCTCGTGTTGCCCCTCCGCGACCTCGTGGTGGCTGGCCTCGATCTCGAAGTCCATCTGTTCGAGGCCGTAGATGATGTCACGGCGGACATCGGAGGCGAGGTCCTTGGGGGCGACGTCGAAGTAGCCGCCGGCGTCGTTGGTCTTCGTCGTCGCGGTCCCGTCCTCGTCCTCCTCGAACAGGAAGAACTCGGGTTCGGGCGCGGCGTTGACCTGGTAGCCCATCTCGTCGGCGCGTGCGAGCGCCTGCCGGAGGACGTACCGGGGGTCGCCCTCGAACGGTTCGGCCGTCGAGGTGTCGACGACGTCGCACATGAGGCGGGCGGACTTCCCGTCGCGCCACGGCAGGACGGCGAACGTCGCCGGGTCGGGCATGAGGCGCATGTCGCTCTCCTGGATGCGGACGAACCCCTCGATGGAGGAGCCGTCGAAGTAGATGCCCTCGGTGAACGCCTTCTCGGCCTGCGAGGCCGGGACGGCGACGTTCTTCACCGTCCCGAGGATGTCGGTGAACTGGAGGCGCAGGAAGTCGACTTCCTTCGATTCGATCTCGTCGACGACCGACTGGGCTGCCGTCGTCAACCCACCGTCGGGAGTTACGTTTGGGTTTGTCATCTTGCGCGTTGTCCATACATCCGCCTATTCCTATAAAGCGGTACTGGTCAGCGCAACCCTCGCCCTTCTCCGCGAGGAAATGGATATTCGTAAAATTATAGTCCCCCCACAGACTGGGTAGGTGTGATGACGTACGAAAATCTAGACGAGAAGCTCGTCAACGCCCTCCTGCAGGACGGGCGAGCCAGTCTCCGGAGCCTCGCGGAGGAACTCGACGTCTCCGTCACGACCGTCTCGAACCACCTGAAGGACCTCGAATCGAAGGGGGTCATCCGCGGCTACACCCCCATCGTGGACTACGACGCGCTAGGCTACGACGTGACCGCCGTCATCCAGCTGAAGGTGGAGGGCAACGCCATCCAGGAGGTCGCGGACGCGCTCCGCGAGGCCAAGCAGATGATCTCCGTCTACGAGGTGACCGGCGACCACGACATCATCGCCATCGGCAAGTTCCGCGACACGGACGGCATGAACGAGCAGATCAAACAGCTCCTGCGGGACACGAACATCAAGGAGTCGAACACCAGCGTGGTGCTGAACGCCGTTACCGAACACGAGCAGTTCCCGCTCGACGTCGAGGAGTAGGGGTCTTAGGTGGCCGTCCCGCCAAGGGACCTCCACATGCTCACGACGACGGCCGCACTCCTCGGTGGCCTCGCCATCCTCGCGCTCACCCTCGCCAGTGCCTACTTCTCCAGCAGCGAGATCGCCGTCTTCTCGCTGCCCGCCCACCGCCTCGACGGCATGCCCGACTCCCGCCGGGTCGGAACGCTCAGACGCCTCAAGGCCGACCCGCACCGCCTGCTCGTCACCATCCTCGTCGGCAACAACGTCGTCAACATCGCCATCGCCAGCATCGCCACCGTGCTCCTCGCGGATGCGCTCCCCGCCGAGTACGCCGTCGTCGCCTCCACGCTCGGCGTGAGCACGGTGGTGCTCGTCTTCGGCGAGATCGTCCCGAAGTCCTACGGCGTCGCCAACGCCGAGTCGTGGGCGGTCCGCTCGGCGGGGTCGCTCGCGACGCTCCAGTGGGTCCTCTACCCCATCGTCGCCGCCTTCGACCGGGGGACGGCCGCCCTCGCGCGACTCGTCGGCGGAGAGCGTGACCTCGAACGCCCCTACGTCACCCGCGAGGAACTCTCAGCGCTGGTCGGGACGGCCGAGGAACAGGGCGTCATCGACGACGAGGAAGAGCGGATGCTCCAGGGCGTCTTCGAGTTCGCGGAGATAACCGCGGGCGAGGTGATGACCCCCCGGGCCGACGTGGTCGCCGTCGCCGCGGACACCCCCGTCGACGAGGCGCTCGCGACCTGCGCGCGCGAGCGTCGGACGCGCCTGCCCGTGTTCGAGACGGACCTCGACAGCGTCGTCGGCTACGTCGACGTCCGGGACCTGCTGGGCGCCGAGGCGCGCGGCGAGGCGCTCACGGACGTGCTCAACCCCGTCCTCCACGTCTTCGAGGGGCGCGCGCTCGACGAGGTGCTCGAGGACCTCCGGGCGGAGGGCGTCGAACTCGCCGTCGTCTTCGACCAGTTCGGCGCGGCGGAGGGACTGCTGACGCTGGAGGACCTCGCGGAGGCCGTGGTCGGCGAACTGTACGACGTGGGCGAGCGACGGACAGTCGTCCCCCTCGACGCCGGGGGCGTGCGCGCCCGCGGGAAGGCCGCCGTCGGGGACGTGGCGACCGCGCTCGGGACCCCCTTCGGCGACGACGACCTGCAGACCGTCGCGGGACTGCTCGCCGACCGCCTCGGACGGCCCGCCGAGGAGGGCGAGACGGTGCGCGTCGACGGCGTGGCGCTCACCGTCGAACGCGTCGCGGGCAACCGCGTCCGCCGGGTGCACGTCGAGTCAGAGGAGGTCGAGCGCCCACCGGACGAGGACGGCACCGAGGAGTAGGGACCCCTCCGGCCGGGAGAGTCGGCGGCCGCTGGCGACGAGGCCGACGGCGACGACCGAGAGACCGAGGAGCCACGCCGTCTGCCCGACCGCTTCGTCCGCGACCGGGAGGGGGGCAACGACGGCGGCCACGCCGAGGACGCCGAGCAGGTTGAACAGGTTGCTCCCCAGTACGTTGCCGACGGCGATGGTAGCGAACCCGCGCCGGGCGGCGACGACGCTCGCCGCGATTTCGGGCGAGGAGGTCCCGATGGCGACGACGGTGACGCCGATGACCCACTCCGAGACGCCGAGCAGGCGCGCGAGGTCGCTCGCGGCCGAGACGACACCGTTCGCGCCCGCGGCGATGGCGACGATGCCTGCGACGGCGAGCAGAGGGGAGAACCACCGGGCGGGGGCCGCCGCGGACTCCGGGGGCAGGTCGGCCCCGCGGACGAACAGGACGACGAGGTAGACGACGAACAGGACCAGGAGGACGCCGCCCTCGACGGACGAGAAGCGCAGGTCGCGGACGAACCAGAGTACGAGTGCCGTCGCGAGGAGGACCATCGGGCCGTCGCGGCGCACCAGTTCCCGGGGCACCGCGACGCTCGTGCCCGCGAGAAGGACGACACCGCCGAGGATGCCGAAGTTGAACAGGTTCGACCCGACGACGCCGCCCACGGCGAGGTCCGGCCGGCCGACGAGGGCCGCGTCGACCGCCACCGCGAACTCCGGTGCCGACGTGCCGACCGAGACGACGGTGAGACCGACGACGAGGTCCGAGACGCCGGCGCGACGGGCCAGTCGGGTCGCGTGGTCGACGAACAGCGTCGCCCCGAGCCACAGCGCGCCGACCGACGCCACCAGCACCACGACGTCGACCACCACGCCGACGGAATCCACCATGTGGTACGTGACAGACGGAGGGGAGATAGGAAAGCCTATCCCGCAATCGGGGCAGGATGCGGCCATGCTCGACGCCGTCCGCGACCGCGCCCGCCCGTTCTTCGAGGGGGCGGCCCCCGCTCACGACTGGCACCACGTCGAACGGGTCGGACGCCTCGCCCGGACGCTCGCCCGTCTCGACGACGACGAGACGGTCCTCCTCGCCGCCGTCTACCTCCACGACGTGGGACGCGAACGGGAGGCACGCGGGGAAGTCGAGGACCACGCCGTCTGGGGGGCGGAGCGTGCCCGCGAGATTCTGCCCGACGTGGGGGCGGACGAGGACACGACGGACCACGTCGCCCACTGCGTGCGCGCCCACCGGTACTCCGGGAGCGTCGAACCGGAGACGCGCGAGGCGCGCGTCCTCTGTGACGCGGACAACCTCGACGCGATGGGCGCGGTGGGTATCGGGCGGGCGTTCGCCCACGGCGGGACGCTCGGTCACCCGATGCACGGCGACGAGGCGAGCCAACTCGCCCACGCGAAGGGGAAACTGCTCTCGCTGCGCGACCGGATGTACACCGAGCGGGGCCGGGAACTCGCGGCTCACCGCCACTCGGTGGTCGAGGAGTTCGTCGCGGAGTTCGAGGCGGAACTGGCGGGCGAGCGCTGAGCGGAACCGGCCGAGTCGCCCGCGACGGTGACAGCGCCGCCGCTGGCCGGGCGATAAACGAGAGAAGTGGTCTGAAGACGGTGCGAGTGGTAGACAGTCGGAGGACCCCGAGCGCCGGAGCGCGAGGGTCCGCCGTGAGTGACCACCGAACTGCCGAAGGCAGTTCGACGGGAGCGAGCGGCGATTTTAGTCCAGGTTTTGCCAGTGAACGAGCGGCCGTCAGGCCGCGAGTGAGCGCAGCAAAACGTGGGCTTACATCATGCCGCCCATGCCGCCGCCCATACCGCCCATGCCGCCGCCCATACCGCCACCGCCGGGCGGCATCTCGTCCTCGTCGTCGTCGCTGCTGCCGCCGCCCTTGAGGTCGCCGGCCGCGATGACGTCGTCGATGCGGAGGATCATCACGGCGGCCTCGGTGGCGCTCTCGACGGCCTGCGTCTTGACACGCAGGGGTTCGACGACGCCGTCGTCCTGCATGTTCACGACGTCACCCGTGTAGGCGTCCAGCCCCGAGGTCTGCTCGCCGGCCGAGTGCTTCGAGCGCAGGTCGACCAGCGAGTCGATGGGATCGAGCCCGGCGTTCTCCGCGAGCGTGCGGGGGATGACGTCGATGGCGTCCGCGAACGCCTCGATGGCGAGCTGCTCGCGCCCGCCGACGCTGTCGGCGTACTCGCGCAGTTCGAGGGCGAGTTCCGTCTCCGGAGCGCCGCCGCCGGGGAGGACCTTGCCGTCCTCCAGCGTGACGCGCACCACGCCGAGCGAGTCGTCGATGGCGCGTTCGACCTCGTCGACGACGTGCTCCGTGCCGCCGCGGAGGATGAGCGTGACGGACTTGGCCTCCTCGACGTCCTCGACGAAGATGCGCTCGTCGCCGCCGATGTCCTTCTGGGCGACGCTGCCGGCGAAGCCGAGGTCGTCCTCGGTGATATCGTCGACGTTGGAGACGAGGCGACCGCCCGTCGCGCGGGCGAGGCGCTTCATGTCGCTCTTCTTGGCCCGGCGGACGGCGATGATGCCCTCCTGTGCGAGGTAGTGCTGGGCCATGTCGTCGATGCCCTTCTGACAGAAGACGACGTCGGCACCGACCGATTTCAGTTTGTCGACCATCTCCTTCAGCTGTTTTTCCTCCTGGTCGAGGAACTGCTGGAGCTGGTCGGGGTCCGTGACGTTGACCTCGGCGTCGATCTCGGTCTCCTTGACCTCGATTGCCGTGTCGAGGAGCGCGATGTTGGCGTCCTCGGCGGCGTAGGGCATGTTGTCGTGGACGCGCTCCTTGCCGATGATGACGCCCTCGACGAGTTCGGACTCGTCGACGGAGCCACCGACGACCTTCTCGACTTTGACGTTGTCCGTGTCGATACCCTCGTCGTCGGCGACGGCCTGCACGGCGCTGACGACGAGCGTCGAGAGCGTGTCCTTCGCGGTCTCCGCGCCCTTGCCGGTCATCGCGGTCGAAGCGATCTGTTCGAGGATCTCGGTGTCGTCGGCGCCGACCTCGATGGCCATGTCCTCGAGGACTTCCTTGGCCTTCTGGGAGGCCTGGCGGTAGCCCTGTGCGAGGATGGTGGCGTGGATGTCCTGTTCGAGGAGGTCCTCGGCCTTCGCGAGGAGTTCGCCCGTGATGACGACGGCCGTCGTGGTGCCGTCGCCGACCTCGTCCTCCTGGGTCTGGGCGACCTCGACGATCATGTTCGCCGCGGGGTGCTCGATGTCCATCTCGTCGAGGATGGTCACGCCGTCGTTCGTGACGACGACGTTGCCCGAGTTGTCCACGAGCATCTTGTCCATCCCCTTCGGGCCGAGTGTCGTCCGAACCGCTTCGGCGACCGCTTTCCCGGCCGTGATGTTCATCGACTGGGCATCTCGCCCGGAGGTCCGCTGGCTGTCCTCCGACAGTACGATGAGGGGCTGGTTGCCCATCTGTTGAGCCATAGTCGGTCGAACCGTTGTCTGCGGTTCTATATAAAAGCTACGAACCTGATCGGGTGACCGCCCCACGGCGGCGTGTCACGCTTCGTGGTGCCTCGTGTCACACGCCCTTAAGTGCGGTTCGACCCGTCCGCTGGTCACGCCACGGCCCGTACGTAGACGTGTTCGGGGTAGGACTCCCCACCGATGACGGTCCGGCCCGTCGAGACGCGTTCGAACCCGTTGGCGCGGTAGAACTCGTTGCCGGGGTCGTTCGCGGCGAGGGTCATCGCCTGTACGCGTTCGACGCCCCGCTTCGCCATGTCTCGGCAGGCCGCCTCGAGCAGGTGCGACCCGATGCCCTCCCGGCGGTAGTCCGGGTCCACGTAGAGGCGCATCACCGTCCCCACGTCGCCGTCGACGATACCGTGGGAGAACCCCACCACGTCCTCCGCGACGGCGACGAGGACGCGCACGTCGCTGGCTTCCACGTCCGCGGCGAGTTGCTCCTCGCCGTACCACTCGTCGACGGTTTCGGTGGCCGTCTCCCGTGTCAATACCGGGTCGCGCTCCCACGACCGGCGTGCGACCGACCGGAGCGCCGACACGTCCGCCGGCGTCGCTTCGCGTACGTCCATGATCCACGATAGCACCTGACGGAAAGTAAAGCTAGCCGACGCCGGGTCAGCCCACCGCCTCGAACGGTTCGAGGCAGTCGTTGCAGTAGTGGATGGACCGACAGAGCGACGGCCCCTTCGGGTGTTCGCGTTCGGTGTTCGTCCCGCCGCAGTAGGGACAGGCCGCCGGTTCGCTGTCGCCGCCGGCCTCGACCGAGGGGTCGAGGCGTCTCATATCGACACCCCGAACTCCCGCAGGTCCTCTCTTCCCGCCTCGGTGACGAACTCGATGGACCACTCGGGACTCCAGACGAGTTCGACCTCGCTCCGGTCAACTCCCTCCGGCGAGGCCGCCGCCTCCTCGATGTCGCCCATCAGCATCGACCGGGCCGGACACCCGGTGTAGGTGAGCGTCATCCGGACGCGCGCGACGGTCTCTTCGCCCACTTCCTCCACGAGGACGCCGTAGATGAGGCCCAAATCGACGACGGAGACGGGCATCTCCGGGTCCTCCACCTCGTAGAGGGCGTCCCAAACGGCGTGTTCCAGCCCTTCGGACCCCTCACCCGTCGCGGGGATACCCTGTTCGGCGGCGGGTTTCCCCGGCGTGTAGTCGGTGTACGCACAGTAGGTGGGGCCCTCGCCGTCGAGCGTGGCGTCGAGGTCGTCGAACTCCGCCTCCGAGGTGTCGTACTCAGACATCGTCGGGGTCCGGCATGAGGCGGGGCGCCTCGGTGCGGTCGAGCATGCGGTACGTGTAGGTGAGTTCGTTGAACTGGCGGAACCACGGGTCGGTGTGGCTCCCGTCGCGCCCGCGCGCGCCGGGCAGGAACTCGTCCGGGTCGTCGTCGGGGTCCATCGGGAGGGAGACGCCGAGGCCGTCGAGGAACGTCCCGACGATGCTGAGCCACTCGTCGCGCAGCTGGTCGATGGGCGTCGGGCGAATCGCCAGTTCCACGATGTCGGCCTCGTGCTCGGTGGGGACGAACAGCGTCAGCGCGTGGGGGAACAACTCGTCCACCGCGTCCTGCACCCGTCTCCGCCCCGCCTCGTCCTCGCAGAGCCGTTCGAGCCAGTTCTGGGCGTGTTCGCGGTGGTAGTGCTCCTCGCCTCTGACCTTCCCCACCCGGTCGGCGATGCGGGGGTACGTCGTCTCGGTCAGCGCCTCCAACTGGAGGAACTCCGCCACGTCGTAGAGGTAACTGCGGACGACGGCGTCAGCCCAGTCGCCTGCGGCGAAGGGGCGTTCGACGAGCGTCGAGTGGCGGAACGCCTCCGGGTCGCGCTCCCAGATGAGTTCGGACTCCGAGGGACCGAAGTCCTGAAGCAAGTCGTACCAGAGGCGGGCGTGCCCGAGTTCGTCCTGCGCGATGTTCGCGATGGCGATGTCGGCCTCCAGCGTCGGCCCCTGACACTGCCACTCGGTGTAGCGGTCCGCGAGGACGAACTCGTCGTCCGCGAGGGCGAAGAGGAGCGACTGGACGGCCTCGCGCTCACGTTCCGAGAGTTCGCCCGGGGTACCCAGCACCGCCATCAGTTGCCCTCCGCGGCTTCCTCGCGGCCACGCTCTGCGACCTCCTGTTCGCGCTGGGAGTCCTCTATCTCCTGTGCGAACGTCTCGTCGGTGTTGTAGTTCGTCGCCCAGCGGTACTGCTTCTGGGTGAGGCCGCCCATGGCGATGCCCTCGTCGTCGGAGTCGACCTCCGTTATCTCCTCCTTCGGGACGACCCACAGCGAGTGGGCGGGCTTCCGGCGGGCGTGCATCACCTGCGCGAACAGTTGCGCCATCTCCCGGTCGGGAGCGTGGACGTTGCCCACGTGAACGTGGTAGTCCTTGCGCTTCTCCTGTCTGAAGACTTCGAATATCATGGTCAGTCGGCCGCCGACGGGGCGGTTCGGGGGTTCTCGATGGTCTCACGCACCCACTCGACGGCCTCCTGAGTGCGGTGGCGCTTGGCTATCTGACCCTTCCCCTGCGGGTACTCGTTTCTCGCGATCTGCATGAACTCGTCCCAGTCCAGGTCGTCTTCTTCCACCTCGTAGCGCTCCGTCTCCTCGTTGAACTCGACGCGCGGCGAGTCGGGAATCTCGAGGCCGTACTTCTCGGCCTTCGGGAGATAGACGTTGAGGAACGCGGTGCGGAGGGCGTCGTTGCTCATCGTCTTCAGGCCCACCGCCGTCGAGAAGTCGTTGTGCGTCGACTTGTCGTCGGTCGGCCCGAAGAACTGCAGGATGCGCGGCCACCACTTCTCGAAGGCCTGCTGGAGGCGCTCCTGATCGCGGCGGGTGCCCGTGCCGAGTTCCTTCAGGATGTCCTCGCCGTGTTTGATGTGGAAGCCCTCCTCGAAGCAGATCTTGTCGATGGCGTGGGCGTACGGCTCCCACGAGGTGCGCTTGAGGGTGGCCTGCCGGCGCATCGCCGCCCCGTCGACGAAGAACATGATCATCGGCAGTTCGTACCAGTCGTCGAGCGGGTAGTGAAAGCAGTTGAGGAACTTCCCCTGCCCGTTCGCCAGTTCGTCAAGCATCTGCTCTCGGGTCTTGATGCCGAGGTTCTCGGCGGCCCGGTACAGCAACTGTCCGTGGCCGATCTCGTCTTGCACCTGCGCGGAGACGGCGAGCTTCCGGTCCAGACTGGGTGCCTGCCGGATGAACGGGCGTTCGATGTACGCGCCCATGATCTCGCTGTTCGCGTGGAACTGGATCATCCGCGTGGCCGCCTTGCGGTACTCCTCGGGCATATCGTCGGTCGGCCCGAACTCCCGCGGGCCGGCGCGCGCTTTCACTTCCTCGAGGTCCATGCGCGGCCATTTGTCACGAACCCGCATGCAGGTTAGCCCGCGTATGAACGCGTTTTATATATCGTTCGTGCCAACTTGGTGCATGATTGCGGAGTGTCTCGTCGTGGAGTTCGCCGTCTCCGGCGACGACTGCCCGCTGGCGGACGCCTCGCGGGCCGTTGGCGTGACCGTCGACGCCCAGCCCCCACAGCTCAGAGCCGACGGCAACGCCCTCCTGCAGTTCGGCGCGCCCGACGACGACCGACTCGCGCAGGTCCTCGACGCCGACCCGAGGATTCGCTACCTCCACCGCGCGCGCAAGGACGGCCGCGCGAACTTCCGTTGTCTGTCGAAACACCCCTGCGTCGTCCACGAACTCGTCAGCGCGGGGTTCGTCGCGGAGTCCCTCTCCTACCGCGACGGGAACGCCCGCTTTACCGGCGCGGTCGTCGGATACGACGTGCTGGAGGGCGTGATGAACCGCGCCGGCGAGACCGTGGGCGTGCGCCTCGAACGGGTTCACCCCCTCGGTGCCGACGAGGACCGGTCGGTCGCCCAGCGCTGGAACGTCACGCCGCGACAGGAGGCGGCCATCCGCACCGCCCTCGCGATGGGCTACTACGCCGTCCCGCGCGAGGTGGACGCCGCGGGCGTGGCGGCGGAACTCGGCATCAGCAAGTCGGCGTTCCTCGAACGACTCCGCCGCGGGGAGCGCGCGCTGTTCGCCCAGTTGTTCGGCTAATCGTCGTCGCGGTCCGGCACCGTCGAGAGGTGCGAGCGCCCGGTGACGGTGGAGTAACGGAGCGAGGCCCGCTTGCGTCCCGGTACCGTCGAGTGGCGCCCGGAACGGCCGCGGCCCGACCCCGATCGGCGGTCGTCGCTCGCCTCCTCGACCCGCTCTTCCGCCGAGGACGCGAACGCGTCCAGGTCCCCCTGCGCGCGGTCGATGCCCTCGCGGAACGACGAGAGGCCCTCGCGCAGTCGTTCCCGGAGTTCCGACTCGACGAGCCCGGAGTCGTCCTCGCTGTCGTCGGACCCGCCCTCGTCGTCGTCGAGGGGGCCGACGGCCGGGACCGACACGTCGATACCGTCCGATTCCGACTCGTCGTCGGGGTCACCGTCTCCCTCGTCTTCGGGGTCGGCAACGGCGTCCGCCGCCGTCTCGACGGCCGACTGGACCGATTCCGCCACCGACTCCTCGTCGCCGTCCCCGTCGTCCCCGGATTCGTCATCGTCGGTGTCCGTGACGGCGTCCGCCACTGTCTCGGCGGCCGACTGGACCGACTCCGCCACCGACTCCTCGTCGTCGGGTGCCCCCTCTTCGGCTCCGTCGGGGTCGGCCTCGCCGTCCGCCGTTTCGCCTTCGTTCTCGCCGTCCTCGAAGAGGTCGAGGAGGTCCGCGCGGTGTCCGTCGGCGTCCTCGTCCTCCTCGCGGTCCGCGAACCGCGAGAGCTTCAACAGGCGTTCGAGTTCGAGGACCCGTCGCGAGTCGCCCTCCGCGAGTGCCTCGGGGATGCTCGCGTCCTCGTCGTCCTCGTCCGCGAGGCCGACGGCGCCGAGGAGGTCCGCGGAGTCGTGGCCCTCGACGATACCGCTGGCGGCCGCCGCGACCGCGTCGAGGGTCTCGTCGTCGTCCGCCTCGATGGCGTCGGCCGCGTCGGCGAGGACGGCGTCGATGCGGTCGCGCAGGTCCGTATCAGTCATCTCACTCCCCGTCGTCGCTCTCGCCGTCCGTCCGTTCCTCGAACTCGTCCATGATCTCGTTCGTCATCTCGTCGCGCGAGAGGTTAGCCTTCACGCCGACCTCCTTCGCGACCGCCTGGAGTTCGCGGTAGGACATCGCCCCGAGCAGTTCCCGGTAGGTCTCGGCGCGGAGGTCGTCGGCGTTCGACGGGAGGGGAACCTCGAGGTCCTCGTTCTCGTCGAGTTCCTCGACGTCACCCTCGGGTTCACCGTCCTCCGACTCGTCACCTTCCGACTCGTCACCTTCCGACTCGTCACCTTCCGACTCGTCACCTTCCGACTCGTCACCTTCCGACTCGTCGCTCTCCGACGTTTCCTTCTCGGATTCCTCACCTTCCTCGGTCACGTCGGGGACCGCGTCGGTGGCGGAGTCGGTCGCTTCCTCGACTGCCTCGGTCGCGGTGTCGGTCGCCTCGCCGGCGGCATCTGCGGCGGCATCCGCGGATTCGCCGGCGGTGTCGGCAGCCTCCTCCGCAGTCTCGCCAGCGGAATCGGCGGCCTCCTCTGCGGACTCGACCGCCCCGCTGGTCGCCTCCTCGACGGCAGAGTCCGAGTCGTCGTCCGAGCCGCCGTCGACGACCTGCTGTATCGCCTCCTCTGCGCCGACTTCCTTCAGGTCGTCGACGAGTGACGACAGGGCCTCCCGGTCGGTCAGCAGTCCCCGGAGGGACTCCACGACGGCGTCGATGGCTGACTGGACCAGTTCGCGGAGCGATTGGCCCTCGTCGAGACCCTCCCGGACGGCGTCCTCGGCGGCACCGCCGGCCTGTCGGCCGATGGTCCGTCCCGCCGTGGCACCGATGCTCCGCCCGACCTCCGCGGCGACCTCCTCGTCGGTCAACTTCTCCTGAACCTTGTCCGCGATGGCGTTGCTGAGGGAGCTACTGTCCGCCATCGTCACCTCCGACGTCGAGGAGACGATGGAGGAGCGACGTCCCGACCGTGCGGCCGAGCGCTCCCCCGACGAGTCCGCCCAACAGTTCCCCGACGCGAGCACCGATGGTCTCGCCGACACCGTCGCCGTCCGCCGACTCGTCGTCGAGGAGGTCGCCGAGGGCGGTTCCCTCGAACGCATCTCCGAAGTCGACCCCCCGGAGCAACTCGACGTAATCGATACGGTCGGCGAGCGACTGGTCGTCACCCATCCCTACTCCTCGTCCTCCTCGTCCCCGTTCTCACCCTCGTCCGCGCCGTCCTTGTCTTCGTCAGTCAGGTTGTCGAGTCCGAGCGCCTGCGAGAGGACGCCGATGAGCACCTGCGTGATGATGTCGCCGACCGGGACGTCCTCAAGCGCGTCGCTGAGCCTGCTCGTGGCGCTGTCGAACGCGGAAGAGAGCTTCTCGCCGACGTCGAAGTCCATGCCGAGACCGTCGAGGAGGCTTCCGAGGCCGCCGTCGAGCAGGCCGGCGACCGACGACAGGAGGTTGCCGAGGAGGTTGCCGTCCCCCTCGACCGCCTCGATGTCCAGAACGAGTTCGCTCACGTCGACGTCGAGGCCCAGAAGGTCGACCTCCAACCCGTGCAGGTCGAGAAAGAGGACGCCGGTTCCTTCCTGTTCGTTCGCGATGGCCCCGGCCGACATGTCCTCGGTCCGCCGGCTCTCGTCGTCACCCTGCTCGTCCCCTTCCTGCTCGTCCCCTCCCTGCTGTTCCTCTTCCTCTTCTTCTTCCTCCTCCTCCTCTTCTTCCTCCTCCTCCTCTTCTCCGCCGTCGGTGAGGAGGACCGCGTCATTCTCCGTCGAGTCCACGCGCTTGTCGTCGTTTGAGTCGTCCATGCTCTTTGCTGTGCAGACGAAACGGACATATTACCGTGGGTTGCTCAGGCAAGCCACGCGTGCGGGTCAGAGTCCGAGGAACGCCTCGGCGTTCTCCCAGAGGAGCTTCCGCTGGACGTCCTCCGGGAAGTCGGTGTACGCCTCGAACTGCTCCAGCCACCGTCCCGGGCGAATCATCGGGTAGTCCGTGCCGAACATCACCTTGTCCTGCAGAACCGTCCCCGCGTAGTGGAGCACCTGGTCGTCGATGTACTTCGGGAGCCACCCCGAGAGGTCCATGTGGACGTTGCCCTTCTGCTGGCAGATGGCGAGTTGCTCCTTCTCCCACGGGAAGGCGGGGTGCGCGAGGAGGATATCCATCTCGGGGTGGTCCGCGGCCACGTCGTCGACGAGCATTGGGTCCCCGTACTTCAGTTTCAGCCCCCGGCCGCCGGGCGCGCCGGCCCCGAGCGTCGAGGACCCGCCGTGGAAGACGACGGGCACCCCGAGGTCCTCGATGGCGGTCCACAGGTCATCGTGGACGGGGTCGCTCGGGTCGAAGCCCTGTGCGATCTGCTGGAACTTGAACCCCGAGAGGTCGAGGTCCTCGACGCACCGTCGGGCCTCCGCCACGCAGTCGTCCTTCAGGGGGTCGACGCTCCCGAACCCGACGAGGAAGTCGGGGTAGTCGTCGCGCACCTCGGCGACGTAGTCGTTCGGCACCGGCGGGTTGCCGGTGTTCGTCTCGGCGTCCCACCCGAGCATGACCGCCCGGCCGACGCCCGCGGCGTGGTACTCCTCGACCATCTCGTCGTAGTCCCACGTCTCCACCCCGGTCCCGAACTTGCGGGCGGCATCGGCCATCATCTCGCCGCCCGCCACCTCCAGGAACTCCGCCGTCGGCTGGTGGGCGTGGGTGTCGATGGCCCGCGGGCCGTCCTCGGCTTCGAGTACGTCGAGCATGTCAATCAGTACACACGCAGAGGCAAAAAGGCGGTCGGCGGACCCTGTGTCGTCGACCGGGCGTCAGCCGGGGACGGAGGGTGGCTCAGGCGGACGGCCCGCCGAGGAGATCCGGCGAGAACACGCCGACCTGTCGCATCAGGCCGAGCACGTCGGCGTTGACCCACGTCTCGACCGTCTTGCCGTCCTCGATGCGGGTGAAGACGGTGCCGGTGATGGTCACGGGCTTGTGGGTCGCCGGGATCCCTACGAACGCCCCGTCGTGGGTCCCGCGGTACGTGTAGCGCGTGGCGACGAGGTCGCCCTCCGCCACCTGGTCCTCGATGGTCGCCTCGAGGTCCGGGAACGCGGTGTGGAGCATCCGGAAGTACGCGCGCATCCCGCCGATGCCGCGGACCTCCTCGCCGCCCGGCCCGCCGTGCTGGACGACGTCGTCGGCCACGAGGGCGTCGAGGGCGTCGTAGTCCCGCCCGTTGAACACCGCTTCGTTGAACTCGCGGACGTGCGCTTTTTGCTGGTCGATGGTAGAGACTGCCATTGGAGTCACCACCGTATTGGATGGTCGTTCGTGGACAAAAGCCTGTCTCGGGGACACATCGGTGTGTTTTCGGCGTTCAAGCGAGAGGAGTCGATAATGACCGAGGCACCCGACGTCGACGAACTGGCACCACCCACCCGGACGCTGATGGGTCCCGGCCCGAGCGAGGTCCATCCGCGCGTCCTCCGGGCGATGGCGACGCCCCTCGTGGGCCACCTCGACCCGTCGTTCGTGGACGTGATGAGCGAGGTCCAGGAGCTCCTGCGGTACGTCTTCCGGACCGACAATCAGTGGACCCTGCCCATCAGCGGGACCGGGTCGGCCGCCATGGAGGCGGCGGTCGCCAACCTCGTTGAGCCCGGCGACACCGTCCTCGTCCCCGCGAACGGCTACTTCGGCGACCGGATGGCCTCGATGGTCGACCGCGCGGGAGGCGACGCCGTGCGCGTCGACGCGCCGTGGGGCGAACCCCTCGACACGGCGGACGTGGCCGACGCCTTCGACGAACACCAGCCGGACGTGTTCGGCTTCGTCCACGCCGAGACGTCGACCGGCGTGCTCCAGCCCGACGTGCCGGAACTGACGAGCATCGCCCACGAGCACGACGCCCTCGTGATCGCGGACACCGTCACCTCGCTCGGCGGCGTGGAGTTGCGGGTAGACGAGTGGGGCATCGACGCCGCCTACTCGGCGGGCCAGAAGTGCCTCTCCTGTCCCCCCGGCGCGAGCCCCCTCACGCTCAACGACCGGGCGATGGAGAAGGTGCTCGCGCGCGAGTCCGACGTGCGCTCGTGGTACCTCGACCTCTCGATGCTCGAGGGCTACTGGGGCGAGGACCGCTCGTACCACCACACCGCGCCCATCACGAACGTCTACGCCCTCCGGGAGTCGCTCCGTCTCGTCGCCGAGGAAGGCATCGAGGAGCGCTGGGCGCGCCACCGCGACGTGGCCGGCACCCTCGTCGACGGCCTCGCCGACCTCGGCCTCGAACGCTACGCCGACGAGGACTACTGGCTCCCCAGTCTCAACACCGTCCGCGTCCCCGGCGGCGTCGACGACTCGGAGATAATCGACCACCTGCTGGAGGAGTTCGACCTCGAAGTCGCCGCCGGCCTCGGCGACCTCTCGGGCGAGGTACTCCGCATCGGCTGTATGGGCCACTCCGCGCGGCCGAAGAACGTCCACTACCTGCTGTCGGCGATGGAGGAGACGCTGGACCACCTCGGAGCGTAGCGACCCCGACCCACCGAAGACGTATCGTCCGCCTCGCCGTCACGTTCCCCATGGGTGACCCGACCGTGACCCTCCGGCCGGCCGACGGCCTCGCGTACGTCGAGACCCTCCTCGAGCGAAACGACCTGCCGACGGCCGACGTGCGGACGGCACCCGCGCAGTTCTACGTCGGCCTCGTCGACGGCGACCCGGTGGGCGTCGGCGGCGTCGAGCGATACGGGCCCGACGCCCTCCTGCGCTCCGTCGTCGTCGAGGAGCGAGTGCGGGGAGGTGGGGTCGGGGCGGCGCTGTGCGATGCGCTGGAGGCGACGGCCCGCGACGCGGGCGTGGAGACGCTGTACCTGCTCACCACCACCGCGGCCGAGTTCTTCGCCGCCCGGGGTTACGTCCGGACCGACAGGGACGACGTCCCCGACACCGTCCGGGGGTCCCCCGAGTTCGAGGCGCTGTGCCCCGCGAGCGCCGTCCCCATGCGAAAGCCGCTCTGAGAGGCTGCCCCCGCCGGTCGCCGCTTCGGAATCCCGGGGGCGCTCGCTTCACTCACCGCTCGCTTCCGGTGGTTCTCGTTCGCTACCGCGCCCTCCGAACCGGCCCACTGCTCGCGGGTCGCGCTGCTCCCCGTCGTCGCGCGGCTTCGCCGCGTGACTGTCCGCGGGACGGAGTCCCGCGCTACTCGGATTTTCGAGGCCTCGTTTCACTCGGCCTCGCTCTCCCCGTAGTGGCTCCGTTTCCGCCACATGAACTTCATGTCGCCCGCGAACACCTCCTCGTCGTCCTGGTTGTGGACGTGCGTGTCGATGACGACGACGCCCGCGTCGTCGCGCGAGGAGAGTTCCCGCTTCTCGGTGCACTCGTACTCCGCCTGCAGGGTGTCGCCGATGTAGACGGCCTGCTTGAGGTCCATGTAGTTCATCCCGAGGAAGGCGAAGACGGTGCGTTCGACGATGCCCGTCCGCTGGAGTAGACCCGTGGCGACGATGAACGTCATCGGACCCTGCGCGATGCGGGCGCCGTACGGGCCGTCGTCGGAGTACTCCGTGTTCGTGTGAAGTTCCGTCCAGTCGCCGGTGAACATCGAGTGCATGACGAAGTCCGACTCCGTGATGGTGCGACCGGCGCTGAGGAACGTCTTCCCCTCCTCCATGTCCTCGAAGTAGTGAGGTTCGTAACTGTACGGCATAGTCCTCACTCCGGAGGTGACGGCAAGTAACTATCGTGTCAACATTTGCCACACCCCCGACTACTCGGGGAGGACCGGCGTGGCGAGGGTCGTCTCGGGGTCGTACTCGATGGCGCCGGCGTCCGCGAGGCGTGGGAGGTGGATGTGGTGGAGTCTGAGCGCGACGTCGTCGGCCGTCAGCTCGGGGTGGTCGACGGCGACGTGGGCCGCGACGTCGCGGACGTTGAGCGTCCCGTGGCGGTCGAGTGCGAGCAGGGTCCCGCGGCGAAGCGGGTCCGCGAGGAGGCCACAGATGACGTCGAGGGCGTCCTCGGAGACGCTTCCCGCCTCGCTCCGGTTCTCGACGGCTTCGCGGAGGGCGTCGAGTTCGCGGGGCGCGGCGTACTCCACCCACGGGTGGTCGTACGCGACGTAGCCGACCGCGTCGAGGTAGGGCAGGTGGACGTGTTCGAGGGCGACGGCGAGCGTCTCCCGGTCGGCCGGGAGGCGGGCGGCGACGCGGTCGACGAGTGCGTCGACGTCCTCCCACTCGACCGCGGCGAGGTGACCGAGGACGGCCCGCCGGGGGGCACTGGCGAGCGTCTCGAACGCCCGGTCGACGTCGAAGCCCTCGGCGTCGGCCCACGGGCCGTCCGGGAACGCTCGCCTCGTGTCGGTGCTGTCGTTGTCACTGTAGGTGTCTGCGGCCATTGTGTGCCTCGCGGAACGTCACACGGTGCAACCGCGTTTCTCACGCGGATACCGACTCGCGCCGATATTGTCCGTCTCGGGGGCCGAGGAAACGAACGCACGTACAAGCTCGCGTTCCAAGCACCCCTCCATTTTGCAGGTAATAAACATTGTGGAAGTTCGCACGGCGGCGACAACCCGCGAGAGCAGTCAATACCGCCACACATCCGCGTTCGTGAACGGCGCAGGTGGCTGCAGTCCGGTCGATCGGTTCACCTGACGTTACCGGCCTCGGCGAACGGTCGGGATAGCTGTGTCGCCGGTTACTGCCGGTGGTCGAAGACGCGCTTGACCTTCCCCGTCTCCTGTCGTTCGATGCCGCCCGGTTCGACCACCCGAACGTCGTCGGGGCTGAACGCGAGACGGGAGTCCAGTCGCTTTCGGACCCGGTCGCGCAGATCCTCGGGGTCGCCGTCGTAGTCGGCGGCCTGTTCGACGGTTATCTCGATTTCGTCGAGTTCGGCGGCCCGGTGGAGGTCGATTCGGTACTGCGGTTCGACGCCCTCGATGTCGAGAATCGTGGCTTCGATCTCGCTCGGGTAGAGGTTCACGCCCCGAACGACGAGGAGGTCGTCGGTCCGCCCGGTGACGTTGTCCATGCGGACGGTGGTGCGCCCGCACTCGCAGGAGTCGCGGTACAGCGTCGTCATGTCGCCCGTCCGGTAGCGCAGGACGGGCATCCCCTCCTTCGTGAGCGTCGTCAACACGAGTTCGCCCTCCTCGCCGTCGGGGAGGACCTCCTCGGTCTCCGGGTCGATGATCTCCGGGTAGAACTGGTCCTCCCAGACGTGGAGGCCGTCCTGCGCCTCGGCGCACTCGATGGCGACACCCGGCCCGATGACCTCCGAGAGGCCGTAGATGTCGACGCCGGTGACGCCCAGTCGCTCCTCGATGGCCTCGCGCATGGGGTCCGTACAGGGTTCCGCGCCGAAGACGACGGTAGAGAGGGGGAGGTCCTTCAGGTCGATGCCGCGCTCCTCGGCCCGTTCCGCGAGATAGAGCGCGTAGGAGGGGGTGCAGGTGAGCGTCTCGCTGCCGAGGTCCTGCAGGAACTCCAGTTGGCGGTGGGTCTGCCCGCCGCCGATGGGGACGACCGTCGCCCTCAGTTCGTCACAGCCGTGGTGGACGCCGAGACCGCCGGTGAACAGGCCGTAGCCGTAGGCGTTCTGGACCGTCTGGTCCTCGGTGACGCCCGCGGCGACGAGTGACCGGGCCATCACCTCCCGCCAGGTGTCGAGGTCGCCCCGGGTGTAGCCAACCACCTTCGGCTTGCCCGTCGTCCCGGAGGAGGCGTGGATACACCGGAGCTGTTCGTCCGGGACGGCGAACAGGCCGTCCGGGTAGTGGTCCCTGAGGTCCTCCTTCGTCGTCGTCGGGATGGCGGGGAGGTCGGCAACCCCCGTCACGTCGCCGGGGGTGATGCCCGCCTCCTTCAGGCGGTCGGCGTAGAAGGGGACGTTCTCGTAGACGCGGGTGACGACATCCTGCAGGCGCTTGTCCTGCAACTGGCGCAGGTCGTCCCGGGAGGTCGTCTCGATGTCGTTCCAGACCATGCCGGTCGCTCGCGCCCCGCCGCGAAAAGTCTGCGGGCCTCGACGCTTCGGGCCCCGCGATACCGCCGCCTCGCCGTCTCCCGTCCGCTCGTCTCGCCGCCTACCCCGTGAACTCGTGGTAGTTCAGACCGCCCTCGTTCAACTCGGAGCGGCGGCGTTCGAGATAGGAGTACACCGCGCCGTGGGGCGCGCCGTCGAGAATCATCTCGGTGGCGCTCCGGACGGACTCGACCTGTTCGGGGCCGCCGATGATGCCCAGCGTCGAGCCGTAGATGACCACCGAGGCGCCGGTGAGTTCCTCCATCAGCTGTCGGGTCCGGCCGTTCTCGCCGATGAGCCGACCCTTCTGTCTACGGAGGTCGTTGCGGTTGCGCGTCGCCGCGTCGAGGTCCACGAGTTCGAACATCCGGAGGTCGTCGTCGAGAAGGGAGAGCGCCTCCTCGGGCTTGAACCCGCGACCGATGGCCCGGACGATGTCCGGCCCCTTCAGGCCCGTGAGGGGGTCACCGACCGTCTCGACCGCGACCGACCCCGTCTCCGAGTCGATGTCGAGGCGGACCTCGGCACGGGACTCGATCTCGCGCATCGTCGCCCCACCTTCGCCGATGAGGGCGCCGATGCGGTCCTGCGGAATCGTCACGTGCTGCATATAACTGCCGTAGCGGACCGCGCCGTTTCAAGGCTTCGCACTGGCGGACAGGTCGCTCGTGTAGACGTACTCGCGGTGGCTGGGCGACCCCTCCGGGAGGTCGGCCTCCCGTTCTCCCGCGCGCTCGAACCCACGGGACTCACAGAAATCGACGCCCACCTCGCTGTCCGCGAAGACGGTCGTCTCGACCCGGCTGACCCCCCGTCGGTGGAGCGTCGTGATGAGCCGTTCTATCAGCGCGGTCCCGATGCCCTCCCCCCAGTGGTCGGGGTCGACCGCGAGCGACGGGACCGCGCCCTCGGTGGCGGTCGTCTGGACGGCCGTCGCGTAGCCGACCAGTTCGCCGCCCTCGTCCGCACCGTCCGGAGTCTCGGGCGTGCAGGCGACGACGTAGGTCACGTCGGGACGTTCGATGGCGGCGTTGACCGCTGCGTCCGTGTACCACTCCTCGACGATGCGGTCGAGCAGCGACTGGCCGAGAAACGAACACGAGTCCGCGAGCGACCGGCGGGCGACCCGCTGAATCGCGGGGACGTCCGCCGCCGACGCCTGCCTGATGTCGGCGGCCAGAGGAGTGGCGGATGTCATGTGGGGAACGTCACCGTCGCGCCGGATACGCGTTCACCCTGCCAACGAGGGGACGGTCCGGGGGCCGCTCACACGGTCCATGCGTAGGTCAGCGCCCGCACCGTCTCGCCGAACAGGTCGTCGTCGTACGCCTCGCTCACGGCGAACCCGCGGGACTCGTAGAACGACCGGCCCACGTCGTTGCCCGCGAGGACGGTGGTCTCGACCCGCACGACGGCTCGCTCGCGGAGAACCGACGCGTACGCGACCCGCCACGCCCGGTCGGCCACCGCGCGGACGGCGGGCACGTCCTCGACTGTCGCCTCGCGCACGGTCACCTCGGTTACGGACGGAGGGTGGCAGGGGTAGCTGTTCAGCCTTGCTCCTGCGTGGGGTTCACCCGCACGTCGGGGCCGAGGCCGACCGCCGCCAGCGCCCGGTCGCGTTCCTCGCGGGTGAGGCGGTACGGTTCGAGGGCGGCGTCCAGTTCGTCGTCGGTCGGACGACGCGACCGGTGGGCGTCGAGGAACCGGGCGATGCGGTCGGCGGCGTGGTCCTTGAGTTCGCCCGTCAGCAGGTCGCCCGACCGGTACTCCCGGTCGAGTCGTGCCAGCACCTCGTCGTCGGGTTCGAACTGCGCACGGAGGTACTGGAAGGCGACGTCCACCTCGGGGTCGCCACCGTGTTCGCGGTGCGCGTCGAGGCTGTCGCGCCCGCCGGAGTAGGCGTGGCGGGCGATGGTGTCTCGGACCGTCTCGCGGTCGGCGGTCAGGTCGATGCGGGGGACGTCGTCGGAGGAACTCATCTTGCCCGGTCCCGAGAGCGCCGGGAGGAACTTCGCCAGCAGTGCGCCCGGTTTCGAGACGGGGAAGCGCTCCTTGGCGGCGAGGTCACGGGCGAGGCGGACGTGCGGGTCCTGATCGACGGCGATGGGCACCGTCGTCGGGTGGGGACCGTCGACGAACTCGGGGAGGAGGAGGTGGGCGGCCTGCATCGCCGGGTAGAACGACTCCCCGACGTTCCGCGCCTCGCCGTACACCGCCTCGTACGTCGCGGGGGTCACGTCCTTCGCGAGGGCCGTCGCGAGGGGGTAGAGGACGTCCGCGTCGGCGGTGTCCACGACGATGCGCGTCAGGTCGGGGTCGAAGCCGAACGCGAGGACGTCCCGCAGGTTGTCGCGGGTGTACGCTCGCGTCTCTGCCAGCGACTGCTCGCGGGTGCAGTACTTCTCGTCGTCCGAGAGCGGGACGTAGACGAACGCGCCGAAGGCCTCCTGCAGGTACTTCGCCAGCGAGAAGGCGACGGTGTGGCCGAGGTGCATCGGCCCGGAGGGGCCGACGCCCGTGACCACGGAGACGCGCTCGCCCCGTTCTGCGGCCGCGAGGAAACGGTCGAGGTCACGCCCAGCGTAGGCGAGGCCCCGCCGGACGAGTGGCGGCGCGTCGGGGAACCGTCCCCGCTGGTCGTCGGTCAGCGGGTCGGCACCGAACTCGCGGACGAGTCGTTCGTACTCGTCGGGCGCGTCCGTGGAGGTTTCGGCGGAGGTGGTCGAATCGGTCGGTTCGTTCGTGGTCGTGTCGGTGTCGTCGTGCATCTGGTCGCGTGGGTACTGGTGGTCGGAGAGCGGGCGGCGAGAACAGCGAGGGAGCGCCCGTCGCCCCCCGACCGGGTTAGGCCGCGACCGGAGCAACGACGGGACTGTCCGCTGGCGAGGGGGCGTGCCAGCGCCAGCGGACAGCGTCCATACCCGAGGGGAGACGGCTGGCTCGGAAAAGCGTTGCTCTCACGTCGCGCGACTCGTCCGTGACGAACCGGACAGAACCCTACAATCCAACTTCGTGTATTTCGTGTGGAGGAGATAGCCGACCGCTGGCGGGCAGAGCGACGACGGAATGTGACCTCACGCCACTACGGGTGTGTGATAGTCACGAACGTGCAGTGGAAACGAAGGGGTCGGCGAGTCGACGGGTCGGGGGGTCCTGCTCGGCTCGGGGTCGGAGATTCTCGTGCCCTCCGAGCGTCACCGGCGACGAAATCGCCGGGGGTCCAGCGGGACGACCGAGCCGTCCCGCGCGGCGCCGAATCTCACTCTCCCCCTTCCTCCTCGTCGGCCCGCGTGACGTACTCGAGGAGTTCGTCGCCGGTCACCTCGACGCCCTGCCGGGCGAAGAACTTCGCCACGTTCCGGCAGTCGCGTTCGAGGAAGTCGCGCGCGTTGGGGTGGTGGACGGTCACCGCCTGCCCGAGGTCGATGACGACGAGTTCGCCGTCGTGGACGACGATGTTGTACTCGCTCAGGTCGCCGTGGACGAGGCCGGCGTCGTACAGTCGGCGGGTGTACTCGCGGACCACCTCGAAGGCCGTCTGCGGGTTCTCGATGGTCACCTCCGCGAGGCGGCGGGCGCGCTGGTCCTCGACGCCGATGTACTCCATGAGGAGGACGTTTCGTTCGACGGCGATGGGGTCGGGGACCCGCACGCCGGCCGCCTGCGCGCGCTTGAGGTTGGCGTACTCCTTGCGGACCCACGCGAGGACGACCTTCGCCTTGTCGCTCCCGATGCCCTCGAAGCGCGGGTCGCCGTCGAGGTAGTCGCGCATCTGCTTGAAGTCGCTCGCCGAGATGCGGTACACCTTGGCGGCGACGGTGCCCTCGGGACCGAGCGCCTCGTACACCGAGGCCTCCTTGCCCGTCGAGAGGGGGCCGCCGAACGCCTCGATGTAGCCGTCCTGAACGAGTTTGTAGATGGCCGCGAAGGTGGCGTCGTCGAACACCGACTCCTCGACTTTGAACTGCTCGTTGTCCTTCAGGCGTTTGCGGAACTCCAGGAACTTCCGGTCGCGCTTGCGGGCGATGCGGTCGGCCTCGGTGTCCGAGACGTCGACCTCCTCCCACTCGTCGCCGACGCCGTCGGTGTTCTCGAAGTCCAGCAGGCCGTACTCCTCGCGGTTCCCGCTCATCGTCGGGCCTCCGCGGCCGCACCCTCGGCGTGCTTCGCCACGAGTGCCGCCCGTTCGTTGTCACCCCGGGCGCGGTAGCCGAACGCCTCGAAGTCGAGTGGCATCACGGGTACGGCGTACTCGCCCATCGTGACGAACTCACGGACCGCCCCCACGTCGGGGGCGGGGACCCACTCGCCGTCGACGCGGTGTTCCACGTCGCCCATCAGTTCCACCTCGCACCCGTCGAGCGACAGCGCGCCGAAGTGCGAGCGGATGGTCGGGCTACCGGCCGCTTCGGGGGGCACGAGCGGTCTGACGACGGCGTCGGAGAAGCAGTCGGCGATACGGTGGACACCCTCGGCGTCCGTCACGACGTCCACGTCGCCCGGGTCGACCGGGAGGCCGCGGAGCGCGAGGTTCGCGCTGGCGGTAATCGCCCACGGGAGGTCCTCGGGGAGTCGGTCGCACAGCGTCCGCACCGCGGCAGGGTAGGTCATACGCGGGTCACTGGATGTGTCCCTCCCGGCGCAACTGGTCGGCCTCCTGTTTCTCGTAGCGCCACGTGACGTCAGCCTTCTCGTCCTGCCAGTCCCACGGGTCCACCAGCACCACGTCGTCCTCGCGGATCCAGATGCGCTTTTGCATGCGACCCGGGATGCGGGCCGTGCGCTCGGTCCCGTCCATGCACCGCACCTTGATGCGGTTGGCCCCGAGCATGTCGGTCACGACGGCGAACACCTCGTCGTCGTCGGGCATACGCAGGTCGTTCCTGCTGTCGCTGTCGCTCATAGGGAGATGTTCGAGCGGGGTACAATTAAAGCTTGCAACGGTCCGAGCGCCGGCGAGAGCGACCGACGGCCGGGATACGCCGTCTCGACCGACTTCGCGGCAGTTTATGTGTCGGGGGGTCCGACGGACGGACATGCTCGGGAAACTCGGCACGACCGGCATCGCCGGTGTCCTGTTGCTCGTCGGCGGCCTCGCCGTCATCGCCTACACCGCACCCATCGTCGCCCTCGGGATGGCCCTCGTCCTCGTCGGCCTCCTGCTGGTCGCCAAGGGATTGATGAGCGGTCTCCTCGAATCGTTCGGGATGGGCGGGATGTTCGAGTTCTAATCAGTCGCCCGTCCCCTCGCTCGACTCGTTCATCCCGGCGCGGTGTTCGCTGATGAGGCGGTCGACCATCTCGCCCTTCCGGTCTTTCCGGCGCTGTTCGGCGCGAGCCTCCCAGTCCTCGATGGCGGCCGCCACCTCGCTCTCGCGGGCGATGGCGAGTTCGTCTATCTCCTGGATGGTCACGTCCTCGGCGGGCGCGACGGGGACACCGTGGTCGAACAGCACCTCGTCGGCGACGTCCGAGAGGCCGCCCTGCCGGAGGACGACGCGGGGGTCGCGCTCCGCGAGGAGTTCCGCCGTCGAGCGCCCGGCACCCGAGGCGTCCCGGAGGAAGACCACGTCGCCCGACGCGAGGCCGAAGCGCTCGTGGGCGTCCTCGATGGCCCCCTTCGTGAACTGCTCGACGACCTTCACCGGGACCAGCCCGGCGCGCTCCTCGGCGACGTCCGCGAAGTTCGAGTGGTCGAGCTTCCAGAGGGTCTTCAGGCGCTCGAGTTTCCCCTCCAACGACTCGACGCGGTCGCGCTCCTCGGCGAGTTCTCGCTTCAACCGTTCGGTCTCGCGTTCGAGGCGGGTTACCTCCCGGCGCTCTCTGGCCTCCCGGCGCTCCTCGCGGCGGGCCTCGCTCAGTTCGTCCTCGTACTCCGCGATGCGGTCGTCCTTCCGTCCGATGGTCTCCTTCAGGTCCTCGACGTGCGATTCGAGGCGGTCGTTGCGCGCCTCCAGTCGCTTGATGCGCTTCTCCTCGGCGGTGAGTTCGCGGGGCGTGTGTTCGGTCGATTCCTCCTCGCGCTCTTCCGTCTCCGTCAGGTCGGCGATGACGGACTCGACGGACTCCTCGCCCGTGAGGACGCGCGCGGTCACCTCCCCCCGGTCGAGTTGCGCCGGAATCTTCCGGGCGATGCGGTCGAACTGGTCCTCGTGGGCGTCGAAGGCGAACAGCGCGGCGGCCATCGCGTCGCGTTCGTGGTCGTTGTCGTAGCCCACCTCCCGCGTGCGGTGCTGTTTCGAGTCCACCAGCAGGTCCCGGTCGGGCGTCCACGCGGCGGCGTCGAAGCTCCGGCGGATCTTCTCGACCGTCTCGGGCATCGGCGTCACGTCCGCCGCGACCATCAGCGGCCGGCCGCGTTCGATGATCCACTCGATGACGGCCGCGGTGTCGGCGGTGCGCGTCGAGAGGACGTCCAGCACCTCCCCCCCGAGGCCGACGATGGCGACGGCGGTGGTCGTCCCCGGGTCGATGCCGACGATGACGTGGTCGCGGCGCTTGGCCAGCGGTTCGAACTCGATGCCGTCGCGCCGTTCGCGTTCGATTTCGACGCGCACGTCGCCCGACCGCGCCGCCTTCACCGGGATGTCCTCCGGGCGGGCTTTCACCGTGAAGACGGCCCGCGAGAGGCCGCCGTACTTCTCGACACGGTCGACCTCGTACTCCAAGCCCGCCTCGTCGAGGGTCCGTTCGACGTCGCGGGCCTTGTTCTGGACGTGGCCGTGGATGCGCCGCGTGTAGCGGTCCTCGCTCCACCCGCCCTTGCCGGTCGAGCGACCGCGGGAGACCTTCACGGTGGTCGTGTCGGTGAACGCGGTCACCTCGTAGCCGACGTTCGCGGCCGCGAGGCGGGCGGCGGCCTCCGCCTCCTCCATCGGTTTCTTCCCGTACGGAACGCCGTGGCGGGAGGCGACCCGCGAGAGGGGTTCGGGCCGCTCCGCGCCCGTCACCTGCACCAGTTTCGTCTCGGCGGGCAGCGAGCGCAGGAGGTGGACGAGGGCGTCCTTGTCGGCCGCGAGTTCGTACATGTTGTCCGTCGCCACCATCGACGGCTTCTCGCGGTCGATGAGGCGCCGGAGTTTGCGAAGGGAGACGACGTCGCGGTCGAGGTGTTCCTCGTCACCGGACTGCGCCGCGTTCTGGTTGGCTCGTGGGGTCCCCCGGACCCCGCGAGCGTCGAAGGCGACGACGGCGTACTGGGGGGCGTCCCCGCGGACGTCACCGCTCTGCACGTCCACCCCGAACACGACCGCGTCGAGGGCACTCGTGCGAGTACTCACACCACGCGTAGGTGGAGCGCATTCTTAAACTCCGTGCCGTGAGTGGGTTTCACGCCTCCGGCGACCACGCACAGGACGTGCCGTACACCAGTTCTTCCGCCACGATGTGTTCGTGGAGGCAGGCGTAGTTACAGAACCCGCCCACGGGCGTCCGGTCGTCGGCGTCGCCCTCGCTCACCCAGACCGGGTCGTAGTGCGAGAGGTCGCTGCCGCAGTAGGTGCAGTCGGTCATAGCTCTAGGAAGTACCGCGAGGGGAAAAGCCGCCGTCCCGTCGTGGGCGGGGGCGGGCGTCTACTCCGAGTCGGGGAACGGTACGTCGAGTTCCTGCCCATCGTCGGGGACGAAACACCGCCCGGAGAACACCTCGCGGGCTTCCTTCTGCAACGGCGAGGGGTTCGGGTAGCGCGAGGAGATGTGCGTGAGGGCGAGTCGCTTCACGCCGGCGTCGCGGGCGACGCGGGCCGCCTCGCGGGCGGTGGAGTGGCCCGTCGCGGGCGCGCGGTCGGCGTGGTCGCTGGCGAACGTCGCGTCGTGGACGAGCAGGTCCGCGTCCGCCGAGACGTCCTTCGTCGCCTGGACGGGGCGCGTATCGCCGGTGTAGATCACCCGGCGGCCGGGCCGGGGGGCGCCGACGACCTGTTCGGGGTCGATTACGGTGCCGTCGTCCAGTTCGACGGACTCCCCGCGGTGGAGTTGCGAGAACTTCGGGCCGACGGGCACCCCGAGTTCCTCGGCGCGTTCCCGGTCGAAGCGGCCCTTCCGGTCGTCCTCGACGATGGCGTAGCCCACCGAGGAGGTGCGGTGCTGGGTCTCGAACGCCCGGACCTCGAACTCCTCGCCGCGCAGGGCGACGTCGCCGGGGCGGACCTCGTTGACCCGGACGGGGAAACCGGGGCGCGCGCCCGTCGCGCCGAGGAGTTCCTCGACGTCCCGCCGGGTCCCGGGGGGCGTGTGGATGGCGAGGGTGTCCTCGCGGTCGTTGAAGTCCCACGTCTGACAGAGGCCGGGGAGGCCGAGGACGTGGTCGCCGTGGAGGTGCGTGAGGAAGACGTGCGAGACGTCGAAGCCGGTCCCGAAGCGCATCATCTGGCGCTGGGTGCCCTCGCCGACGTCGAAGAGGAACCGGTCGCCCTCCCGGCGGACCATCAGCGCGGAGGTGTTGCGCTCGGTCGTCGGGACGGCCCCGCTGGTCCCGAGGAACGTCACGTGCATACCGGAACTGGCCGGTGCGGTCGGATAGCCGCTTCGACTCGCCTCGACTCCCCGCCCGGAGCGCGAAGTTATCCTCTCTCCCGACCAGTAGGGCTCATGTCCTCTCCGTCTACTCGCCAGTCCGGGGAGTCAGGTCGACCCACGACCGTCGCCGATCGCGCTCGCGAGAACGAAGCGTCCACAGAGTCGCCGCATGCTCTCGCTCGCCGCGCTCGCGAGAACGAAGCGTCCACAGAGTCGCCGCATGCTCTCGCTCGCCGCGCTCGCGAGAACGCCGCCGGCATCGCCGCCATGCTCGTCCTCGGCCTCGGCTTCGTCGCCCTGTTCAGCGGGTTCGAGTACTTCTTCCTCGTCTGGATACTGGGGTTCACGGTCGTCGTCCCCATCGTCGCCATGCTGTTCGAGGACGAGGAGCGCGAGGCCGAGAAACGCGACGCGTTCTTCGAGGAGATCTACCGCGGAGCCGAGCGACTGGCCAGCGGCATCAGGGCACTGGAGACGGGGACGGCAGAACCGGTCCGGAGCGACCGACGCGACCGGCGGAGCGACCCCGACCCGGTCCCCCGTGCGGACGCGCTGGCGACCCTGCGCGACCGCTACGCGCGCGGCGAGTTGACCGACGAGCAGTTCGAGCGAAAGCTCGACCGGTTGCTAGAGACGGACACGCCGGAGAACGCCGCCGACTGGCGGCGCGAGGAACGGGAGCGCAGGCGGGAACGAGAACACGAGTTCGAGCGCTGAGCCGGACCGTTCGACCGTTCGTGACCGTTCAATCGCGCGACTGCGGCGGTGTCGAACCGTCCCGAACGGCCGACCGATTTATATTCGAAGTGGAGAACGTTCTGTGTACAGATGAGAACAGGAGTGGCCGTACTGGTAGCGGTGCTGGTCGTGCTGGCAGGGTGTGCTGGCCAGCCGACCGGTTCGATGGACGGGTCACCGGACGGGACGATGACCGAAGCGGGGGACGGCACGACGGGCGACGGCACCGTCCGGATGTACGTGAGCGACGAGCGCAACGCCATCGGACAGTTCGAACACCTCAACGTGACCATCACGGAGGTGCGTCTCCGACCGGCGGGGGAGGCGACTGCCGACGGGAACGTCTCCGGAGAGGCGAACGTCACCGGTGAACTCGACGCGAACGCATCGGCGACGAACGCGACGGTGACGAACGCGACAGCGGCGAACGCGACGGCGAATGCAACGGTGAACGCGAGCGCTGACGCCGACGGCGAGTGGCGGACCTACGCCGTCGAGGAGCGCACGGTGGACCTCACCGAACTCCAGGGCGAGAACGCGACGCGACTGGGGAACCTGACGGTGCCGACCGGGCAGTACGAAGGCGTCGCCGTCCGGATCAGCGACATCGAGGCGACGCTGAAGACGGGCGAGCGGGTGACGGTGAAACTCCCGAGCGACCGACTCCGCGTCAGACACGAATTCACCGTCGGCGCGACGGCGACGGACTTCGTCTTCGACATCACGGTGTTCGAGGCGGGCAAGAGCGGCAAGTACGTCCTGAAGCCCGTGGCGGGCGAGTCGGGCACCGACCAGCCCATCCGCCTCGTCAACGACGGGACGACCCGCGGTGGGAACGCATCGGTCGGAGCCGGAGCGAACGCGTCCGTCGGGACGAACGCGAACGCCACCGTGGGGACCAACGCGTCCACGGGAGTCTCGGTGAACGCAACGGGTGAGACTGCCTCGACTGTCGGGAACACGACCGCAGGCGGCGGGGTGAACGCGACCGTTGGGGCGAGAGCGAACGGCTGAGACCGACCGATTCATGGCCGTCCGGCGGCACCTTCGGGTATGGAGGGCCCGCTGTGGACCGAGACCCACGCGCCGTCGCTGAGTGAGTTGCCACAGCCGTCGGTGCGCGACGCCCTGACGCGCGCCGTCGACCAGCCCATGAACCTCGTGCTGTACGGGCCACAGGGGGTCGGCAAGACCGCCGCGGTGCGGGCGCTGGCCCGCGAGGCACACGACGACGAGACCGACCTCGTCGAACTCAACGTGGACGACTTCTTCTCGCGGACGAAGACGGAGATAAAGAACGACCCGCGCTTCGAGTCGTTTCTCGTCGGCCGTTCCCGGATGTCCAAGCGGGACATGATCAACCGCGTCCTGAAGGAGTCCGCGAGCTACGCCCCCGTCTCCGGGGAGTACAAGACCGTCCTGCTGGACAACGCGGAGGCCATCCGCGAGGACTTCCAGCAGGCGCTCCGGCGGGTGATGGAGCGCCACCACCGGACGACGCAGTTCGTCATCGCCACCCGCCAGCCCTCGAAACTCATCCCGCCCATCCGCTCGCGGTGTTTCAACGTCCCCGTCCGGGAACCGACACACGGCGAGACCGTCGCGGTCCTCGAACGCGTCGTGGAGGCCGAGGGCGTCGAGTACGACGCCGACGGACTGGAGTACGTGGCGGGGTACGCCGACGGCGACCTCCGGCGGGCGATTCTGGGGGCACAGACCACCGCCGAGGACGCCGACGAGGTGACGATGCAGGCGGCCTACGAGGCCCTCGGCGAGGTCGGCCTCACCGAACGCGTCGAGGAGATGCTGACCGCTGCGGAGGCCGGCGAGTTCTCCGACGCCCGGAACACGCTGGACGACCTGCTGGTCGACGAGGGCTACAGCGGACAGGAAATACTCGCGGACATCCTCGCGGTCTCCCGATCGCGTCGCTCGGGGCGCGAACTCACGGCGCTCCACCGACTCGCTGGGGAGGTGGACCTCGACCTCGCGGAGGGGACGAGCGACCGCATCCATCTGGGGCGGTTGCTCGCGGAACTCGGGCGCTGAGCGCGTCGTCTACGGGACTACTGGTGTCGCGGGACGCTGATGTCCATCAGATAGCCGCCGCACTTCGAACAGAGGCGACTCCCCTCGAGGGATTCGACGCGCCGACCGCAGTCGAGACACTCGTACAGACCTCTCTGAGACGTTTCTGCCTTCATGCCCCTCATAGCGCGGTACGAGTTGATAAGAGTTACCACACACCACACAGAGTGTCGAGGGAGCGAGAACGACGTTGAGGGCTCGCGAGTCGTGCGCTTGCGGACAGTGCGTCACCAGTGGGTGCGTTCCCGACAGGTGTCCGTCGGGTCACCGCAGCACGAGAACGTGTCTGTCGAGCGACCGGTGGACGCGCCGTTCGAAGGTCGCCTCGACGGTCCACCCGGCGCGCTCCGCGGCCTCGCGCCAGGAGCGGTCGGCCACGACGACACAGGACGGGGCGACCCGTCGGGCTTCCCGGAGGGCGTCTTCGACCAGTTCGGCGAGGTCGCCGACGACCTTCGACTGGCGGCCGTAGGGCGCGTCGAAGACGACGGCGTCGACGCTCGCGTCCCGGAAGGGGAGGTGGGTAGCGTCGCCCCGGCAGACGTCGAAGTCCTCGAGGAAGTGCGCGAGGTTCTCGCGTGCGCCCCGGACCATCTTCGCCTGCGCGTCGGCACCCACCACGTCCCCCCCGACGAGACCCGCCTCGACGAGGACGCCCCCGGTGCCGCACATCGGGTCGAGGACGCGCGCGCCGGGGCGCGCCCCGGCGACGTTGACCAGCGCACGGGCGAACAGCGGCCCCATGCTCCCCGGTTGGAAGAACGGGCGGTCGGTGGGTCGGCGGTCGCCGTAGTCGCGGACGCTCTCGACTTCGAGCCACCCGAGCGCACAGACCCCCTCGCCGTCCGGGGCGGGCGCGAGCGGGTCGGCGGAATTCGACCCCTCGTCGGGGGTCCCGTCGCCGCCGCGCCAGACGGGTTCAGCGTCCCGGGCGTCGTCCTCCGCTTCGTTCCCGGGGACGCTGAACAGCGCCCGGAGTTCGTGGTCCGGGTCGTCGAGGTCGACGGAGAACCCGCGGTCGACGAGGACGCTCCCGAGTTCGCGTTCGGCACGCTGGGTGTCGACGCCCGTGGTGCGCTTGACGTCGCGGGCGCGGACGGCGACGGACCCCTCGCGGTCGAAGGAGGCGGCGTCGAGGAGGGCGCGGGCGCTCTCGACGCTGGCGTCGGTGTGTCCGAGGAGGGCGCTCGCTCGGTGGGTGTAGGCGAGGCCGTGCACCCGGTCGGAGACGCCGCGGGCGGTCGCGAGGCCGGCCGCGAGGGGGCGCACGTCCGTACAGGCGCTCGCGGCCTCACAGCGCGCGAAGGCGTCGTCCTCGCCGCCCAGTTCCAGCACGTACACGCCCCCGACTCACCCGCGAACCGGCAAGAGGATGCCGATACCCCCGGCGGAGGACCTGTCAGGTATTCCCCCCTACCTTTATAAAGGTTAAATACGTGTTTTAAGTCGTGTCAATGACCGACCCCAAGGAAACCATCAACATCGAGAACGTTGTTGCGTCGACGGGCATCGGCCAGGAGCTGGACCTCCAGAGTGTCGCGATGGACCTGGAGGGGGCCGACTACGACCCCGAGCAGTTCCCCGGCCTCGTCTACCGGACCCAGAACCCGAAGTCCGCCGCGCTCATCTTCCGCTCCGGGAAGATCGTCTGTACCGGTGCGAAGTCCACCGACGACGTCCACGAGAGCCTCCGCATCGTCTTCGACAAGCTCCGCGACCTCGAGATTCAGGTCGACGAGGACCCCGAGATCGTTGTCCAGAACATCGTCACCTCCGCGGACCTCGGGCGGACGCTCAACCTGAACGCCATCGCCATCGGCCTCGGGCTGGAGAACATCGAGTACGAACCCGAGCAGTTCCCCGGTCTCGTCTACCGTCTCGACGACCCTGACGTGGTCGCGCTGCTGTTCGGCTCCGGGAAACTCGTCATCACGGGCGGCAAGCAGCCCGTCGACGCCGAACACGCCGTCGACAAGATCGTCTCCCGCCTCGAGGAACTCGGCCTCCTCGAGTCGTAGACTCCTCGAATCGGACAGCTACAAACCGGGGGCCGTCGTAGGAGACGTATGATTCCGGCACAGGCGGACGTCACGGGCGGTGGCCTGCTCGCCATCGTCGTCACGTTCCTCGTGGCGTGGCTGTTCTACGCCGTCACGCTCCACCTCGCCGCGACGTTCTTCATCGGCGACGTGCCGTCACAGCGCGCGGCGACGGCGGCGCTCGCCCCCGCCGTCGTCTCCATGCTGTTCCAGCTCGGCTCGCTGAACGACGCCATCGCCCTGTTCGCCCTCTTCACGCTCGCCAGCGTCGTCGCCGCCATCCACGTCGTCTACCGCGTCCGGTGGGTGACGGCGGGACTGCTCGGCCTCCTGCACTTCGCGTTCGCGCTGGCGCTCGGACTCGCGCTGTACAACATCATCACCTTCCTCTGAAAAAGACCACAACGCGGTCCGCTCGACCGATTCAGGCCTCCGCAGTCGAGCAGGACTGGCTGTACTCGACCTGGCCGACCTCGGTTCCGTTCTGGCTGACGACGGTACCGTTCTCGTAGATACGGACGTTCTGGAACCCGTCGTCGCTGGCGCCCTGCGAGTCGTCGACGATCCGGAGGTCGACGAACGTGTCGTCCTGGTTGTCGAAGAAGACGTCACCGCTCGCACCGCTTACGTTCACGTAGTTCCCCTCGAAGAGCAGACCGTCGTCGGTGGCGGTCGGACAGACCTCGCCGATCTCGACCTCACCGACGGTGCTTCCGTTGCGGTCGACGACGGTGCCGTTCTCGTAGATGTTCACGTCGAAGAATCCATCGCCGCCCGCCTGGTTGTCGTCGACGATGGAGACGTTCCCGACGACGGCATCGTCCTCGTCGAACACCGTCCCGTTGGCGCTCACGTTCACGTACGCACCGCTCTCGGCGCTCGTTACGTTGTTCGCGACGAACACGAAGTCGCCGCTGGCCTCGGTGCCGGGCGTACCGGTCGTATCGTTGACCTCCACGCGACCGACGACGTCACCGCTCTCGTTGATGACGGTGCCGTTCTCGTAGATTCGGACGTTCTCGAAGCCGGGGCCGTCACCTTGGGTGTCCTCGATGATGGTGACGTTGGCTATCGAATCGTCCTGATTGTCGAAGAAGACGTCACCGCTCGCGCCGCTTACGTTGACGGCGGTCCCGTTGAACAGGAACGCGTCGTCGTCGTTGGCGGCGGTACCGTTGGTCACGGTGCCGTTCTCCGCGGTCTCGTTGGCCATTTCGGTCGTTTCGGTTCCCCCGTCGGTCTCGGTGGTATCGTTGGTCCCGTCGCCGGCATCCGGTCCCGAGCAACCGGCGATACCGACCAGTACGACGAGGAGACAGACGAGTATCGTCCGTTTCGATGGAGTTGGTAGCGTCGACACACGTTCGGAGACGAAGATAAATCCATTATGGCTGGGGCTTGCATCGACTGGACGAGCGTTGAAGGCGGAATCCAAGCGTGCTCGGCCACCAGATTCAAGACTGTTGAGAGACCGGCTGGTTCGCGGGGACTGGGCGCCACCGCCTCCTGAACGCGGTGGCGACACTCGAGACGCCTACGTCTTCTGCTTGTAGGTATCGCCCGACCGACGAACCGGTCGCTATTTCGGGACGGGAACCGTGCGTGAACCAGTGAGGCGTATCGCATGACCCGGAATCGCGAGGCGAGGCCACATGAGCGTTCGTGACCTCGGCTGGAACCGGGTCGAGCGCCGGCCGCGCGCCCCACTCAGGCTGCTCGGAACGCTCGTGTTCCTCGCCGTCGCCACCGTCGGGACCGGGGCGCTGGTGTACGCGCTGGCGCTCCCGTTCGCGTTCGAGTCGGTCGGGACGGCCGGGACCGCCGTCGTCACCGCCGTGGGGGCCGTGTTCGCCGTGTTCGCCAGCGCCGTCCTCCTCGACCGGCGGCCCCTCGCGGACTACGGCTTCCACCTCGGCAGGCGGTGGGGCGCCGACCTCGCGGTCGGACTGGCCCTCGGCGGGGTGCTCCTCACGCTCGTCTTCCTCGTCGCCCTCGCCGCCGGGTGGGTCGCCGTCGTGGGGACGTTCCGCGCGCCGGGAGCGTTCCTGCCCGCGCTGGCGGGCAACGTCCTCGTGTTCTGTCTCGTGGGCCTCTACGAGGAACTGCTCGTCCGGGGGTACCTCCTGCGCAACCTCGCGGAGGGGCTGGCGGGCTACGTCAGCGAGCAGTGGGCCGTCGGCGCGAGCGTGCTGTTCAGTTCGGCTGTGTTCGGTGCGCTCCACCTCGGCAACCCCAACGCGACGCTCGTGAGTGCCCTCGGCATCACGCTCGCCGGGGTGATGCTCGCCGCCGGGTTCGTCTTCACGGGGGAACTCGCCCTCCCCATCGGCCTCCACGTGACGTGGAACGTCTTTCAGGGCCTCGTCTTCGGCTTCCCGGTGAGCGGCCTGACCGTCGGGACCACCCTGCTCGCCACCCGCGAACAGGGGCCGGACCTCCTGACGGGCGGGTCGTTCGGCCCCGAGGCGGGCCTCCTCGGGGTGCTCGCCACGCTGGTCGGTCTCGTGAGTACGCTCTGGTACGTCCGGCGGGCGGAGGGTGCGGTGCGAATCCACGACCGGGTGACGACGCCCCGCCTCCGCTGGTGGGACTGACTACTCGACGAGCCGCTCGATTTCGGTGACGAGGATGCCGCTCGCGCCCTCCTCGCGCAGGCTGGCGATGGTCTCGAAGACCCGTTCCTCGTCGACGACGGCGTGGACGGCGACCATCCCCTCGCCCGCGATGTCCATGACGGTCGGACCGCCGAGACCGGGGATGACGTCTCGCACCGCGTCCAGTCGCTCCTCGGGGACGTTCATCATCAGGTAGCGCTTGCCCGAGGCGGCGAGGACGGATTCGAGCGCGGTGCGAATCTGGCTCACCTTCTCGTCGTCCACCCGGTCGGGGTGGGCGAACAGGCGCACCGAGGAGGCCATCACCTCCTCGACGATGGCGAGGCGGTTCATCCGGAGCGTGGTCCCCGTGGAGGTGATGTCCACGATGGCGTCCGCGATGTCCACGTGCGGGGTGAGTTCCGTCGCGCCCGACACCTCCGCGACGTCCACCTCGACGCCCCGTTCCTCGAAGAACTCGCGGGTGATACGCGGGAACTCGGTGGCGACGGTACCCCCCCTGAGGTCCTCGACGGCCTCGATTTCCCCCTCTTCGGGGGCCGCGAGGACGAGGCGACAGCGTCCGAACTCCAGGTCGAGGAGGTCGACGAGGTCCGTCCCGGACTCGCGTTGCTGGTCGAGGCCGGTGATGCCGATGGCGGCCGCGCCGTCGGCGACGTACTCGGGGATGTCGGCGGCGCGGGCGAACAGGACGGTGACGTCCGGGTCGACGGTGTCGGCGTACAGTTTCCGGTCGGCCCCGTCGATGAGGTGCAGGCCGGCCCGTTCGAGGAGTTCGATGGTCGGCTCGTGGAGACGTCCCTTGTTGGGCACGGCGATGCGCATTGGTGGGGAGACTCGTCGGGAGGGGTTGTGCCTTTCGGCGCTAGTATTCGTTGGTGGTGGGTCGGGGGACAGTTGCGGAGCAAGTAGGAACACCACCGAAGCCCTCGGCACAACGACTCGCGCGACCACACCTGCGCTCCTCGCTTCGCTGCGGTGCTTGGCGGGTCGGGCGTCGTCCTTGTGCCTCGCCCTTCGAGTCCGCCAGGCTCTGCCCCGCCCTGCCCTTCCCCGGGTCGCGCGGCCCTCACTCCGTTCGGGCACGCGCTCCCGGCCACGGGGGTCAGGACCGCCACAAGCGCGTTCCGTCGCGCGAGTCGCGGGGAGGTGAGGGGCCGCGCGTGTCGGAGCGAAGCGTGGACCGCCCGAGTCGAGCGCGTGAGGGCTTTCGAGGTCACTCCGTTCTTCACTACGTAGAGTCATCGGACCACTACCGCAGATGCTAGCGATGGATTGACGCCCCACCCACGAAAACCGCCCCCATGAACACGCTCGGAATCACCGGCGGGCGCGTCC
This sequence comes from Halomarina litorea, assembly GCF_024227715.1. Lineage (NCBI taxonomy): Archaea > Methanobacteriati > Methanobacteriota > Halobacteria > Halobacteriales > Natronomonadaceae > Halomarina > Halomarina litorea. Next base: position 209,725 of record NZ_CP100448.1, read on the forward strand.
TCCTGCCCAGCATGGACGTCGTCGAGGCGGACGTCCTCGTGGACACCGACGCAGGCGAAATCCTCGACGTCGAACCCGAGGCGGGTGCGGCAGCGGACGAGACTCTCGACGCGACGGACTCGCTGGTCACGCCGGGGTTCGTCAACGCCCACACGCACGCCGCGATGACCCTTTTGCGGGGGTACGCCGACGACAAGCCCCTCGAATCGTGGCTCCGCGAGGACGTCTGGCCCGCCGAGGCCGAACTGACCCCGGAGGACATCGTCGCCGGGACGCGCCTCGGGATGCTGGAGATGATACGCTCGGGGACGACCGGGTTCGTGGATATGTACTTCGAGGTGCCCCGCATCGTGGACGCGGTGGCCGACGCGGGGATGCGCGCCCGACTGGGCCACGGCGTCGTGACGGTGGCGAAAGACGACGAGGCGGCACACGACGACGCCCGCGAGTCCATCGCGGTGGCCCGCGAGTACGACGGCGCGGCCGACGGACGCGTCAGGACGGCGTTCATGCCCCACTCGCTGACGACGGTGGGGACGGAGTTCTTCGAGGAGTACGTTCCGCAGGCCCGCGCGTCCGATATCCCGGTCCACATCCACGCCAACGAGACGCGCGGCGAGGTCGACCCCATCGTGGAGGAACGGGGGGTGCGACCACTGGAGTACGCCCGTGAGGTGGGCCTGCTCGAACCCGAGGACTTCGTCGCGCACGGCGTCCACACGGACGAGACGGAGATCGACCTGCTGGCGGAGACGGGCGCGGGCGTCGTCCACTGCCCGGCCTCGAACATGAAACTCGCCAGCGGGATGGCCCCCGTCCAGTCGATGCTCGACGCGGGCGTCGAGGTGGGCATCGGGACGGACGGCGCGGCGTCGAACAACGACCTCGACATGTTCGACGAGGCGCGCGACGCGGCGATGCTGGGCAAACTCGCCGCCGGGGACGCGAGCGCCGTCGCCGCACCCGACGCCGTGCGGATGGCGACTGCGGGGAGCGCAAGCGTGGCGGGCCTGCCGGGCGGGCGACTCGAACCCGGCGCGGCGGCGGACCTCGCGGTGGTCTCGCTCGACGCGCCGCACCTCACGCCGGTCCACGACGCCGTGAGCCACGTCGCGTACGCCGCGCGGGGGGCCGACGTTCGTCACACGGTCTGTGACGGGCGAGTGTTGATGCGCGACCGGGAGGTGCTGACGATGGACGCCGGTGCGGTACAGGCCGAGGCGACGGAGCGCGCGTCGGCGCTGGTCGAACGGGCGAACTGAACGACCAGCAGTCTCGATAAACGTTCTAAGCCGTTCTCGGCCGATATCAGGAACCGTCTACGATCCCGAACTCACTCGAACAAACAGACTATCTTAACTTAGATACTGTCTTGTTAGAATATGTGATGAAGACCAGACACGCACTGTTCGCACTCGCATCGGTCGTCCTGCTGGGCCTGTCGCCCTTCGCGACGACTGCGCTCGCCGCCGGGGCGGGCGTGGCCGGAAACGACGACGTCGCCGGGGCCGGAAACACCGGCCTCTCGCTCGGCGTCACACAGGACGACGGCGTCAGCGTCGTCGTCACGGACAACGGGACCGGCGTGGCGAACGCCTCGGTTGCGGTCGTCGCACAGAACAACTCGACGTACGCGGGTGATGGTGACTACCTGACGGACGACAACGGCACCGTCGCGCTCCCCACGCCGGAGGAGAACGTCACCGTGAGCATCGAAGTCACCGACGGTGACGAGCAGGTGAGCGAAGTCGTCGCGCTCTACGCCGACGAGGGCGAGGCCGCGGACGACACGTTCGGACAGGAGGTGTCCCGGTTCGTCCACTCGCTGCTGGCCGCCGAGGGCGTCGGTGAGGACACGTCGCTGGGACAGCTCATCTCGGAGTTCGTCGTCGCCAACAACCCCGGCGCGGAGAACCGCCCCGACGACGTGGGGCCGCCCGAGAACCACGGACCGGAGGATGAGGACGACGAGGGTGAGGACGACGAGCGCCGCGGACCGCCCGAGGACCGTGGACCACAGGACGAAGAAGACGCGGGCGAGGAAAGCGAGCGTGAAGCGGACGAGGAGGACGAATCCGACCGCCGCGGTCCGCCCGAGCACGCGGGGCCGCCGGAGGACCCCGGACAGGAGGATGAAGACGACGAAGAGAGCGAGGATGCGGAAGAGAGTGAAGACGACGAGGAGAGCGAAGACGACGAGGAGAGCGAAGACGACGAGGACGACGCCAGCGGGTCGGCGACGCCCGAGTAACGACGGACTCCTTCTGCTCGCCGGGAGCGACCCGGTAGGGTTTTGCCCCGCCTGGGCTTCGGTCCGACCATGACGTACCCCCCAATCAGCGAGCAACTCGACGACGTCGAGACCGCTCGCGAGGAGGGCCGCCGCAAGATGGACTGGGCGCGCCAGCACATGCCCATCCTGACGGCCCTGCGCGAGGAGTTCGAGGAGCACAAACCGTTCGAGGGCCAGCGCGTGGCCATGGCGATGCACGTCGAGGCGAAGACCGCGAACCTCGCCGAGACCATCGCCGACGGCGGTGCCGAAGTCGCCATCACCGGCTGCAACCCCCTCTCGACGCACGACGACGTGAGCGCCGCCCTCGACGCCCACGAGAACGTCACCTCCTACGCCAAGCGCGGCGTCGACGACGAGGAGTACTACGAGGCCATCGAGGCCGTCATCGCCCACGAACCCACCGTCACGGTCGACGACGGCGGCGACCTCGTCCTGCGCATCCACGAGCGCCACGAGGACCTCATCGACGGCATCATCGGCGGGTGTGAGGAGACGACCACCGGCGTGCACCGCCTGCGCGCGATGGACGCCGACGGCGCACTCGACTACCCCGTCTTCGCGGTCAACGACACGCCGATGAAGCGCCTGTTCGACAACGTCCACGGCACCGGCGAGTCCTCGCTCGCCAACATCGCCATGACGACGAACCTCTCCTTCGCCGGGAAGACGGTCGTCGTCGCGGGCTACGGCGACTGTGGCCGCGGCGTCGCGAAGAAGGCCAGCGGGCAGAACGCCCACGTCGTCGTCACCGAGGTGGACTCCCGACGTGCCCTCGAAGCCCACATGGAGGGCTACGAGGTCCTGCCGATGAACGAGGCGGCGAAGAAAGGCGACGTGTTCATCACCACCACCGGAAACCGCGACGTCATCACCGCGGAGGACTTCGAGGAGATGCAGGACGGCGTCCTCCTCGCCAACGCGGGCCACTTCGACATCGAGGTCAACCTCGACGACCTGTCGGACCTCGCCACGGAGGTCCGCGAGGTGCGCGACGGCGTCCGCGAGTACGAGATGGAAGACGGCCGCCGCCTGAACGTCCTCGCCGAGGGCCGCCTCGTCAACCTCGCCGGGCCCCTCGCGCTGGGACACCCGGTGGAGGTCATGGACCAGAGCTTCGGCGTGCAGGCAGTCTGCGTGCGCGAACTCGTCGCCGCCGATACTGGTGGATTAGGCGACCGCATCGCCGAACGCATCCGCGAGCGTCTCGGCCGGTCGAACACCCTCGCACCCGCCGGAAGCCGGAACTACGAGGCGGGCGTCCACGAGGTGCCCGACGCGCTGGACCGCGAGGTGGCGCGCATCAAACTGGAGGCGGAGGGCATCGCCATCGACGACCTGACCGACGTCCAGCGCGAGTACATGGACGACTGGCAGCACGGGACGTAAGCGAGCGTTCCAACCGACCCTTCTTTCCACGCCAACCGACCAGCGGCGCTCCGTCTACTTCGGCGGGTCCTCGATGCCGCCGAACCCCGGCAGGACGAAGTCGACGGCGGCCAGCACGAGGATGGCCGAGAGGATGATGCCCGCCTCGACCAGCGTTGTGAGGAGGCCGAGCGAGACGATGAGCGTCGTCGCGCACGCCGGGGCGTGGCGGAGGTCCGTCGTGAGCATCGAGACGCTGGTCAGGCCGAGGGCGACGAGGGCGCTCGCGGCCAGTCGGAGGCTGTCTATCGACATCGCGGGCGGGAGTTGCGTGACCGACAGGCCGGGCGCGAGCAAGTGGTAGGCGACGAGCCCCCCGAGGACGCCGAAGAGGTGGCCGCCGAACACCCGCTGGGACTGGCTGGTCGCCGCGGACGGACTCACCGCCATCGCGTACGCCGAGGGCCCGAGGCTCGGGAAGAGGTAGGGCTGACCGGTCACCAGCGCCACGACCGCGAGACTCGACAGGAGGGCGCAGACCCGCGCAGTCGTGCGAAGCGCGTCGGCCGTCGTCGGGCGCTCCTCGACGGGTTCGAGCAGTTCGAGGGCGGCCCGCTCCAGTCGGGTGAACCGATCGGGGATGACGTTCTCGACGTCGTCCAGCAGTGACACACCGTGCTGTTACAGACCCGGCGCAAAAGTGTGTCCACCTTGCATAGTAGGGGGGAGTCTTCTTTACGCCCATCCGCAACTGTTCGAGCAGTGCGGCTCATCCAGACGCGCGTCCCGGCGGACGCCCGCGAGAACGTCCTCGCGACGCTCGACGAGGAGAACATCGAGCACATCGTCGCCGACGAGGGCGGCGACAGCGACGCGATGGTGCTCTACTTCCCCGTCCCGGACGGCGCCGTCGAGAAGGTCCTCGACCGACTGCACGAGGAGGGCCTGGAGGAGGACGCCTACACCGTCATCACGGACATCGAGTCGGCCACCACGCCGACGCTGAAGGACCTGGAAAGCAAGTACACGCAGGGACCGGACGACGAGGTGGGCCTCTCGCACGCCGCCCTGCGCTCGAACGCGCGGGAGGTGACGCCCGGACGCCCCATGTTCGTCATGTTCGCCGCGCTCAGCGCGGTGCTCGCCGCGGCCGGCCTGTTGCTCAACTCCGCCATCGTCATCGTCGGGGCGATGGTCATCTCACCGTTCGCCGGGTCCTCGCTGTCGGCCAGCGTCGGGGCGGTCATCGGCGACTACCGGTCGATGCTGGACAGCTTCAAGTCCCAACTGCTGGGGCTGGTCGTCGCCGTCGGGAGTGCGACTGCCGCCGCGGCACTCATCAAGTGGAGCTACCTCGTGCCCCCCTCGCTGGCCATCGAGAACATCGCGCAGGTGAGCGCCTTCTCCATCCCCATCGTCCTCACGTTCTTCATCGCCATCTTCGCGGGGGCGGCGGGCGCGCTGGCGCTGGCGACGGACCTCTCGGTGTCGCTCGCGGGCGTCGCCGTCGCCGCGGCCATCGTCCCCGCGGCGGCCGCCGTCGGCCTCGGCGTTGTCTGGGTGAAGCCGTTGCTCGCACTCGGGGCCATCGTCCTCCTCCTGATGAACCTCCTGCTCATCAACGTCTCGGCGTTCGTCGCGCTGACCCTCTTCGGCTACCGCGGGTCGGCGAACGTCGCCCTGCGGGAGTACGTCACGTTCGACCTCCGGTCGGTGGGGTACGCCGTCGTCGGCGTCGTCGTCCTCGTCGCCCTCGTCGTCTCGGTAGTCAGCACTTACCAGTATCTCGTGTTCGTCGAGACGACCAACCACAACGTCGAGGCGGTCCTCGGCGAGGGCCAGTACGAGGACCTCGAACTCGTCGACGTGCAGACCGACTACGGCGCGGAGTTCCTCTACCCGTCGAGCGAGAGCGAGACCGTTCGCGTCGTCGTCAGTCGGAGCGCGGGCGAGGAGTACCCGGACCTCTCGCGGGCGCTCCAGCGTGAAATCGCCGCTGACACGCCGAGAGGCGTCACCGTACAGGTGCAGTTCGTCGACTACCAGCAGACGACGCCGCAGGGCAGCGATGTCCGGGACCCGGACCTGTCACTGGGCGCCGGGGCGACGTCACGGGGAGGAGTAGGCGTCGCCTGAGGGGACGGTCGCCGCGCCGTCGTTCAGTTTCACCCGGCTCTCCAATCGCTTAAGCGTCTCCGGGCGAGAGCGCACACCATGCCGGGCAACAGGAAGGGCGACCGGATGGAGCGGGAACTCGTCAACGAACTCGACGCGCGCGGGTTCGCCGTGATGCGTGCCCCCGCAAGCGGGTCGTCGACGGACCGCGAACTCCCGGACGTGTTGGCCGGGAACGGCGAGGTGTTCTACGCCATCGAGGCGAAGGCCTCCAGCGGCCGGCCCATCTACCTCACCGGCGAGGAGGTGGAGGCGCTCGTCTACTTCTCGCAGAACTTCGGCGCGAAACCCCGCATCGGCGTCCGCTTCGACCGCGAGGAGTGGTACTTCTTCCACCCGGCGGACCTCTACGTGACGGACGGCGGCAACTACCGCGTCAAGAAGGAGACGGCGCTGGCGGAGGGGACGGACATCGAGGAACTGACCGGCGGGCCGAAGCAGGCACGCCTCACCGACCCGACGGAGTAGTGCCGGCCCCTACTCGGCGGGGAGTGCCGGCGGGTCGGTGCCCCGGACCCGACCCGGACTGCCCTCCCGGTCACCGTCGCGCCGCGGGACGAGTTGCTCCAGACGGGAGAGGGGGAACGAGTACTGCCTGAGTTCGTCGAACGGCGTCTCCGGGTCGCCCGAGAAGGGGTAGACCGCCCGGACGACGGGGTCCGAACTCGGGTAGTGTTCGTTCTTCGGGTAGTCCGCGACGGTCACCGCCTCGCCCTCGGCGCCCGCGCCGAACTCCTCGAGGGGGCGGTTGGCGGCGATGGTGACCTCGTCGGCCCGGTCGCCCGTCGTCTCGACGACGACGACGACCGCGCCCGTCTCCCGGTCGCGGACCGTCGTGCCCGGCGGCAGGTAACAGCGCTCGCAGACGGCGGGCGCGGACTCGGGGACGAACGCCCCGCGGCCGCAGTGCAGACACTCGACCGCACGCTGGCCGGGGGCGGGGAGTCGACCCCCCGTGATTTCGAGTGCAACGCGGCGGATGTGCTTACAGCGTTCGCCGCGCATCTGGTGGTCGGGACAGGAGCACCGCGACTCGAGCAGGTCGACCGAGTAGGTGTTGCCACTGTCGCTGTCGACCTCGTAGATGCCGCCTCCGAGCGCCGAGACGGCCATTCGCTCGGTCCACGCGCGGGCGGCGCGCGGGTCGAGAAGCCGGGTGTCGGGCGCAAGTGCGACTCGCGGTGACGCTGGTGTGTGTTCGGTTTGCGTCATGGCTGACTGGGTGGAGCGGACGGGACCGTCTCCAGTCGAAACGTAGGTCGCGCAGGCCCATGAACCACTCGCTGGCAGACGCAACCCCCAGAAACCGGGCCGTCAGCCCCGGTGGGACGGGTTCGCGGTCGATCGGTGCTTCGAAGCGTTTTTGCCCCGACCGCCGGAACGCCGGACATGGCCAGCGAACGCGAGACGGTGCTCGAAATCGCCGTCTCCACCGTCACTGTCGGGTTGTTCATCGCCGTCATCATCGGCATCGGTTCGACGTTCAACGACGGTGGCCTGAGCCAGCAGGGGGCGCTCGCGCTCATCGGCTCCATCGCCGGGTTCGTCCTGCTGATGGTCGTCGTCGCCCTCGTCCTCTCCCGCAAGTAGAACCCCGTCCCCTCGCGCACGTCGACCCGTGAGCGGTCAGTCCGCCGTCTCGCCGGTGTCGCCCTCGCCGCCCGGCTCCGCCCCCTCCAGCCGCGCCGCGTAGTACGACAGCGGGTGGTCGATGGTCGCACAGAGGTCGTCCCTGTTCACGCAGTCGCCCCACGCCTGCGTGGTGGCACAGCTCGGCGAGGGGTACGTGCCCGCGCCCGACTCGTCGCTCGCCAGTCGCTCCGCCGTGTAGGTGAACTGCTCGTCGGAGCGGCCACAGAGCGCCGTGATGGCGGCGGCGTCCATCCCGACCGTGGCGAGAAAGGAGACGAGCGCGAACCGCGAGCGGTGGGGCAGTTCCTCGCCCGCCTGCGCCCGGTCGAGAAGCGCCGCGATACACGGCGGGAACGAGTCGGGGTCGACCCGGTCGAACGACCGGGGGTAGTCCGCGCTCGACAGGGTCGCGGAGACGGACTCCGCGACGGGGGCGAGGGGGTCCGCTATCTCGTCGGGCACCGCCAGCGGCAGGCCGTCGGCGACCCGGTTCTCGACGGCCTGTCGAAGCAGGTCGTACAGTTCGCTCCGGGTGACCGTCACCGCCCCGTCGCCGAGTTCGCGCCGGACGAGTCGCCACGACTCCCCCTCCGGGGCCAGTTCGAGGTACTCGCCCACGTCGACGCGGTAGTCCCCGTCGACCGACCGGACCGACCCCGCGAGGCCGAACTCCCGGAGGAAGGCGTCGAGCGAGACGTCGGGGTCGCCCCCGCCGAGGCGCGACTGACCGCCGCGCTCGAGGTCCTCGACGAACCGTTCGTGGGCGGTGGCCGCCTCGCTCGCGGCGTACTTCTCGACCGCTCCCGGCGCGTCCAACAGGGAGACGACGACGCGGGCGATGGGGTAGGAGAGGACCTCCGTGCGGGCGTCGACGCGCGGGTCCTCGCTGGCGACGGTCCCGGCGACGAGTGCACGTTCGACCCGCTCGCGGCCGCGAGTCACCGCCGGGTGGTCGCGCTCGCGGTTCACCAGGTCGACGAGTGCGACGTCCGCCCGCTGGACGGCCTCTCGGGCACCGTCGAGGAACGGGTAGCGGGCGTGACGGGCGTCCATGCCCCATCGGTCGGGACGGCGGGCGAATAAACGGCGCGGTCTGTGGGGCCGGGACGGACGGTCAGCCCACGCCCCGACCGCGGAGGACGGCCCACGCGCCGCCCGGGGCGACGAGGAAGGCGGCGAGGACGACGGGGACGCCCGCGATTCCGAACCACGACGAGTCCGAGGACGGCCAGCAGGAGGGTCGGGAGGGTCAACCACTCGTGGTCGTCTCCCGGAGCGAACGACCTATACCGGACGACGGCAACACACGTCCAGTGCGGTTCCGTTACCCCTGTCCCGACTGTCGGAGCGCCAACAGTCTCCACGGCCCGGAGTGCCGGTTCGACGGGACGCCGTGGCACGAAATCGAGCGGGCCTACGCCGACATCGTGGCCGTCCTCTCGGGCGGCGCGACGACGGAGGGACGACTCCGTGAAGCGGTGGAGGGGCCGTGGGACAGCCTCCGCTCCGCGGCGCTCTCGCGTCTCCGCCACGAGCAACGTCTCCGGGAGACGCCTGGCGGGGCGCTCGAACTGCTCTCGCCCGCCGAGTTCAAAGAGCAGGTGTCCGAACCGACGATGGAACCCATCCGCACCGTCTACGAGAAGGGGTCGGTGCCGGGCACCCACGACAACGCCGTCTTCGCGCTCGTCGCCTACTACGAGATGGTGGGCCTCTCGTGGCCCGAGACGAAGGAGAACGTCGTCGCGTGGCTCCACGAGTCGGGGACGTGGGCGCGCGGCGGGTTCGAGGAGGCCACGCCCGAGGAACTCGTCGAGTCGAAACGCCACGTCTACACGGCGGGCTACGGCTGGAAGGAGAAGGCGCGGGCGGCGAAGGCGGTCATCGACCGCTCGCTCTGATCCATGGACAGGAGCACTATGATAATCAGGAACATCAGGGTTCGAAGGTAGAGTTGTGTCTGGTGTTCGAGATATCCAGCTAGTAGAAGCTGGGTCGGGGACTCGCTACCGAGCACAGTACACCATCGGGGTAGATGAGTCCGGGAGTCCAAGAGGGGACGGGCCGTACGTGTTTGCAGCAGTACAATGTTCGAGGGAAAAAAGTGAGTGGCTAGCAGAGCAGTTAGTTAGTACTGGTCTCGAACCCTGGCGGAGTAAGTCCCGTTCGAGAACTGCTGTCCTTAGTGGCGATGAACTGAACGCTCGAATCGTTCCTCGAATCAGTGTACTCGACAGGAATAACGGTGGCCGTAGTCGGTGGCTGGGACGACTACACAGTCCGACAACGGGCCGCGACAGCGAATATTGTGACAACGAAGGCACTAACTATGGACTCGTCACCAGAGTACTCAGGAGATAGTGCAGTCATGCTGCACGACGGGAGCGAGGACACATATGGACGGACCCAGAAGTACCTCCGCCAACACGCTGCATCGCAGTTCGGCAACGGCTTCGATTCTCGTGTCTGTCCCGTTTACACAGCTGCGCTGCCGAAAGCCGACCTCTCATATCCTGAAGTGACTGCAGCGGACTACATCGCTGGTTACGTGCGCAACCGGATGATATCGGGAATCGGTTTGGAGTCGTTAGCCCTGAATGTAGCAAGAATCGATTCGTCTTGGAAAGCATCGAACGATGGCGTTCCAAGTGCGTTCTACCGACTACGAACGTCTGGTAGCGTCCAGCAGAGTACAGAACGGTCGCGCGTAGTAGCGTGGATGCAGGGTCGACGGCTTCCAAGGGACAGTACGGTAAGTGGCCGCAGACAGTACGAAAATATGATTGACCGGATCCAGTCTGAGACACTGCGAGAGTATCTACTGAGACTGGAGTAAGTTGAAATCGGAAGTCAACAGGACGGGAGCTTTGACCTCGCGTCCCTAACCGGAACGCACCCCGCGGATTGCAAGGGTACGTACCGCTTCCTCAACTATAGGTTGAGTCCGATTGCTGATAAGGCTTGCCCACAGATAGCTACATCGGAGCGTCCAAAAAAAAGAGTAGAGAGCGTCGTTTGATACGTTTCAGTCGCTCTGGATGCGGGGGGCGAGCATGTAGGTGACGTTGCCCTGCCCCTCCGCGATGTCGAAGTGGAGTTTGACGGGGAACTCCTCGCCGAGTTCGATGGTGACCTCGGCGTCCTTCGGGATGGCCTTGTTCATCTCCTTGAGGTAGTCGAGGCTGAACAGCGAGTGGGCGTCGCCCGGCGAGAGGTCGATGAGGTCCTCCCGGGTGAGTTCGAGGTGGACGTCGTCGGTGTCGCCCTGCGCGTCGACGTAGAACGTCTCGGCCTCGGTGTCGACGCCGAGTGCGATGTGGTCGGAGACCATGTCGGCGGCCTTCACCGCGCGGTCGATGTCGCGGCCCTCGACGACGATCTCGGCGGCGAGGTCCAGGTCGGGCAGGTCGGGTTCCTGCCGGATGGAGTCGGGGTCGATGAGCGCGAGGGTGTACTCCAGCCCGTCGAACTCGATGTGGAGCTTGCGGGTCTCCTCGTCGAGTTCGAGGTGGACCAGCTGGTCGGCGTCGGCCATCTTCGCGATCTCCTCCAGACGCGAGAGGTTGACGCCGATGACGCCGCCGTCGGTCTCGTAGGACTCGAAGGCCGCGGTGTCGAGCGAGAGGTCGACCATGCCGACGTTCGCGGGGTCGACGGCGCGAATCGTGAGCTCGTCCTCGTCCAGTCGGATCTTGCACTCCTCTACCAGCACGCTCACCGAGTCGAGCGCCGCCCGGAGCGTCCCCGAGCTCACGATAGCCTTGAACATGTCTTCGTGTATCCGCGAGGGGGTAAAAACATAAACGATTCACGCGCACGCGGGCGACTCGACCGACCGGCGGGGGCCTCGCGGTGGGGGCAAGCGCCAAATAGGTTCGACGAGTCACCGGATACTGTGAACGATCCCGACATCGATGCGACGCTCTCGCGGCGCCGTCTCCTCACGACGACGGGCGCCGGCCTCGCCGGGCTGGCGGCCGCACCGGGGCTCGCGAGCGCACAGGAGCAAAACGGGAGCAACGACAGCGAGAACGGCTCGGACGACGGGAGTCTGCGCATCCAGACGCGCGGCGTCATGCCCGAGACGGGTCGTGTGACCGCGGACAAGGACTACACGGGCTTTTTGGTCCACCTGACCGCCCGACTCGACAGCCTCGATGTGGGCGACATCAGCGAGTGCTCGTTCGTGAACTGGAATCCCGACGATACGGACATCTTCGAGACGCAGCTCGTCGACCGGGTCGGCCAGGAACAGGAGACGATCGCCTCGACGGTGTACGTCCCGAACGGCACGGACCTGCGTCCGGGCGACCTGCTGGTCATCAACAGCCAGCGCGAGTGTTCGAACGCGTACATCGGCGTCCAGATGGAGAACATCCGAGCGCCGAACCGCAAGCGAGGGTACGTCGCAGCCGACTCCGGGCAGACGGGCGCGGAAGGGGACGGCGGGTCCTCGGGCGCGTTCGGCCCCGGGTTCGGTCCGCTGGCCGCGGTCGGGGGCCTCGCGGGTGGCGCGTACGCGCTTGCCCGGCGCGGCGACGGGGAGTGAGGGGAGAGCGAAGGGCGTATCCGGCCCTCTCGCCTACCGTCGGCAAATGAGCCGCAAGGACGATTTCTACAACCGCGCGAAGCAGCAGGGCTACCGCTCGCGCGCGGCCTACAAGCTGAAGCAGTTGGACGAGACGGCCCACCTGTTCTCGGAGGGGGACACCGTCGTCGACCTCGGGGCCGCCCCCGGCGGGTGGCTGCAGGTGGCACGGGAACTCACCGGCGAGGACGGCAGCGTCGTCGGCGTCGACCTCCAGCGCATCAAGCCAATCGACGGCGTCGAGACGATTCGCGGTGACATGACGGAAGCCGAGACCCGACAGGAGGTCCTCGACAGCGTCGGCACCGCAGACGTGGTGCTCTCGGACATGGCCCCGAACATGACCGGGGAGTACTCGCTGGACCACGCCCGGTCGGTGTACCTCGCGCGACAGGCCTTCGAGACGAGCCTCGAACTGCTCGAATCGGGCGGCGACCTCGTGATGAAGGTGTTCGACGGCCCCGACCTGCAGGACCTCAAGGCGGACGTAGAAGAGGAGTTCGAGTACGTCCGGGAGGTCCGCCCGGAGGCCTCGCGCAAGGAGTCCTCGGAACTGTACCTCGTCGCGAAGGGTCGCCTCACCGCGCCTGTCAGGGAGGGCGACGAACTCGAAGTGGAAATCACGGACGTGGGGAGCGAGGGCGACGGCATCGCCAAGGTGGAGGGCTACACGCTGTTCGTCCCCGACACCGAGGCGGGCGACGTGGTCACCGTGCGCGTCGGCGACGTGAAGCCGAACTTCGGGTTCGCGGAGAAAGTGGGAGCGTAGACGGGAAGTCGTCGGGAATCAGCCGCTCGGCGTCGCCCGCGTGTCGGTCTCGCCGTCGCGCACCGCCCGGACGACGGCGTAGACGAACGGCGTGTCGACGAGGGCGATGAGCAACTTGAGGAGGTACTGCCCGACGACGAGCGACGCCACCACCGAGAGGGGCAGTGCCTCGCCGACGCCGAGGACGACGGGCGCGAGGAAGAACGCCACCCCGACGAAGATGACGGTATCGAGGAGTTGGCTGCTCGCCGTCGAACCGACGTTGCGGAGCCAGAGGTGGTCGCCGTCGGTGTACTCGCGCAGGCCGTGGAAGACGACGACGTCCCAGTTCTGGCTGACGACGTAGGCGAGGAGACTGCCGACGACGATGTTCGTCGAGGCGCCGAGGACGGCGCGGAACTGCCCGGCGAACTCGGGGTTCGCGGCGGGCGCGAGGATGGTGCTCCAGACGAGCGCCAGCACGACGAAGTTCATGACGAAGCCGACGTTGACCATCGCCTGTGCCGCCCGCTTGCCGTACAGTTCGGAGTAGCAGTCGCTGGCGAAGAACGTCAGCGCGTAGGCCAGCGCCGCCCCCGGCAGGGCGAGCGTCGACCCCGCCAGCGGGAGCGAGAGCGGCGACTGGAACAGGAGCACCTTCGCGGCGGTCAACTGTGCGGTGACGAGTGCCGTCACGAACAGCGCGGCCAGCGCCAGCGCGGGGACGGGGACGCCCCGGTCGGGCGTGCTACTCATCGTCCGCCAGTCGCCCGTGGCGGGCGTCTATCTCGTCTAAGATGTCGAGGTTCTTCCTGATGGACGCACGGATGGCGTCGCTCCGGTTGACGTACTTCCCGTCGTCGCCGACGTGGGCGTCGAGATCGTCGAGGAGCTCCTGTGGGACCTCGACGCTTATCTTGGGCATACTCCAGGATTACCCCACGAATAGGAGAGAGTGTCGGTTCCGCGGCGAATCAGTGCGCCTGAAAGAGACGGAGGAGTTCGCGGCCCGCGTAGCCCGCGACGAACCCGACGAGCGCGCCGCCGAGGCAGATGGCTGCGACGGTACCCGTCGTGCCGACGACGAGGGCCTCGCTGCGACCGAAGAGGGCGAACGCCGCCGTCGGCACCACGCCGATGGCGAGGCTCTCGGCGAGGCCGCCGCCGCGGCCCGCGCTGATGGCCGAGACGACCGGCGGCGTCCCCAGGAGAGCCCATGGGAACACCTCGCGGTAGAGCGTGTCGCCGACCGCACCGCCGGGGAGGACCACAACCGCGACGATACAGAGGACGCCCACGGCGTACAGTCCGGAGACGAACCACTGACGGGTATCCTCGTCCCCTCGGAGGAGAGCCACCGCGGACTCACTCATCCGTGTCCTCGTCGGCGGGCGAGCGGCGCGAACCGGTCGTGGGTCGACGGGCGGTACGGGCCGCCATCCGGGGGTCGTCGGGGGACATGCCTTGAGATGTATTCGTTCTGACTGATAGTCTCTCGGTCGCGAACGTCGTACACCGGTGCGTGAGCTATCGGCAAAAAGCTCCCGATTCTTCACTCAGTCGGCGCGCTGACCCGCCGAGCGGGGCGTCCGGCGGCCCCCGAGGGTGTACACCCACAGCAGGCCGAGGCCGAGGCCGTACGCGAAGACCACCGGGAGGCCGAACAGGAACATGGTGAACACCCCCCGGGGCGAGAGGACGGCGGCGGCGAGCATCACCGCGACGGTGAACTCCCGCCAGCGGGCGCGCATCGTCGCGTAGGGGACGAGGCCGCCGCGGTGGAACAGCAGCATCGTCGAGGGGATAGTGGCGAGGAGGCCGACGCCGACGGTGGTGAAGAACACCAGCCAGCCGAAGCCGTTGATCTGGTACTTGATGAGCATCGCGTTGTTCACCACGTCGGCGGCCAGCCACGAGATGACCGTCGGGGCGACGACGGCGTAGCCGACGGCGCTCCCGAGGGCGAGTGCGACGAACGTCGTCGCGGCCCAGAAGAACAGCACGTTCCGGTCGCCGCCGACCAGTCCGCGCTGTTTGAGCGCCGGCCACGCGTAGTAGAGCAGGAGCGGGATGACCGCGACGGCGGCGACGATGGTCGACACCTTCACCTCGAAGACCAGCGCCTCAACGGGGTGGAGCGTGACGATGTCGACGCTCTGGGGCGTGACGGTCTGTTCGAGGCGGTAGACGAACCCGGGGTCGAGCGGACCGAGACCGCCCGCGAGCGGGTTCGTGGGGACGAGCGGTCCGGAGGAGGCCGTCACCGCCGTCGGGAGGCGACCCAGGAAGTCGCGTTTGATGTCGCCGATACCGCCCGCGTAGAGCCACCCGAAGGTGACCGCGAGGACGGTCATGAACACCGCGATGAGGCGGAACGACTTGGACGTGAGGCTCCCGAGGATGAACTGGAGGTCGTAGAGGTAGCCGCCGATGTCCTCCTCGGTGGTCTCGTCCTCGGTGAACGAGTCGACCATTCCCGCCGTCGTGCGGGTGAACAGGCCGCTCTCGTCCTCGTCCGTCTCGTCACCCTCCTCGAAGGCGGTCTCGGCCGTCGCCTCCTCCACGTCGGCGTCGGCGTCCTCGGCGTCCGCCGCGGTCTGCGCCGTGTCGAAGCGGTCGAGGATGGCCTGTGCCTTCTCGTGGTCGCCCGCGGCCATGGCGGTCCGCGCGTGGGCGAGCGAGTCGTCCTCGCTCATGGCGGCGAACACCTCGTCGGGGGCGGCACGCACGCCCGCGGCGTCGAGTTCGTCCACGTCGATGGCCGTCGGGTCGCCGAAGCGGGCGCGTTCGGCCCGGTCGGCCGCCGCCACCATCCGACTGGCCGCCTGCAAGCAGAGGTAGACGTAGTACACCATCACGACCAGCACCATCCCCAGACCGGCGACGACGGCGGTGGCGAAAATCGCTTCGAGGCGCGGGAGGCCCCAGAGGTCCTCTATCCGCGGAAGGACGGGAGGCTGGTAGCCGGCGGGGAACAGCGGGCGGACCTGTTCGTTGAAGTAGGTCCCGCCGCCGTAGGCGATGGCGGCGTAGACGACGCCGAAGGTGGCGGTGAACGTCCCCGCGAAGACGTACCAGTTCTCGCGCATCTGGGCGCGGAAGTCCACCTCCGCGCTCCCCCGCTTGGTGGTGACGACGAACTTCGCCAGCCCGAGGCTGAGCCAGTAGAGGACGAGCAGTGGGACGGCCCACATGATCTGCGTGAATGGGTCCGGCGGGGAGAACAGCGCCCCGAAGACGAAGATGGCGACGACGGCGTAGCGCCAGTTGTCGCGGAACGTCTCGTAGGGGACGATGTCAGCGAACGCGAGCGCGGACATGACGAGGGGCAACTGCGCCGCGAGGCCGAACGAGAGGGTGAGAAAGAGGACGAACTCGGCCCACTTCACGATGGAGTACGTGGGCGTGAACCCGGAGGTGGTGGCGTTCGAGGCGAGGAACTCGAACATCACCGGGAAGAAGACGTAGTAGCCGTAGGCGATGCCGAGGAGGAACAGTACGAGCGCCATCCCCCCGAGGAAGACCAGTTGCCACGTGGGGACTTTCTCGGCGGGCCACCATCCGCGCTGGCGGAGCGCGTCGCGCGAGAAGTAGATGAGGACCGGGAGGGAGAGGATCGCACCCACGATCATCCCGATCTTCGCCTGCAGGAGGATGACGTCGAAGGGCGTGACGGCGATGATACCGGCTTCGGTGTGGGAGATGAGGTCCGCCCGGAGGCGCGCCCACCCGAAGTAGTAGAGGTAGAAGATGGTACCGAGCAGACCGAACAGGAAGACGAGCGCCACCTTCTGGAGATGGCTCTGGGCCGCGCGGAGGACCTCTCCGACGGCGGCCCTGCCGTCTGCTATGGCACGTTTCGTACCGTCGTCGATAGCGCCCGACACACCCGACCTAGCCTACTCGTCGCTATCAATCTTTTCCGTCGCCGTCGGGTGAGAAGGCTTACAACGGCGCGGTGACCTACAACGGGGTGATGAGCGACGACACGCGTCGTGAGCCCGACGAGGACGAGGCGGGCAGCGACGCGGACCGCGAGTCCCCCGAGACCCCCGACGCGGGGGAGGGGGACGAGACCTCCACCTCGCCCGAGGCGACCGACCCGGACCACGGTGACGGCGCCGACGAGTCGGGGGAGGCCGCCGACATTGACGCGGATGTGGATGCAGACACAGACACAGACACGGACGCAGATGCGGATGCGGACGCAGACGCGGACGACGACGAGTCCGGCCTCCCGACCGAGGGGTCGCTCCCGGCGTGGGTTCAGGAGGACGACGTCCCGGGCGGTGACGCCGACGACGACGAGCGGGATGGCGAGACGCCCGAACGCGAGGAGCAGCGGGACCCGACCGAACTCGACCCGGACCTCGCCGACCAGGGCATCGACTGGGACGCGATGGAGGAGGTGGACGACGACGAGGACGCGGCCGTCGCCCAGTCCGACGGCGGCGCGACGGTCTCTGGCGGCGGGTTCTCGGACGACTTCGACGATGACTTCGACGGGTTCGAGGGTCCCGAGGGCGACCAGGAGATGCCGCTGGCCGACCACATCGAGGAGATGGTGCGGCGCCTCGGCATCGTCATCATCGCGATGTCGGTGGTGAGCGTCCTCGTCCTCCCCTTTTCGGTGGACCTGATCAACTTCATCTGGTACTCCATCCTCGGCAACGTCCAGGACGTGCCCAACGCGCCCCACGTCTACCGGCCGCTGGCGCTCGTCCTCGCGCGCCTGAAGGTCGCGACACTCGCCGGGTTCGTCGTCGCCCTCCCCGTGTTCGTCTTCCAGACGTACCTGTTCATGCGCCCCGGTCTCTACCAGCACGAACGTCGTTACTACCTCGCGGCGGTGCCGACGAGCCTCGTCCTCGCGTTCATCGGGGTCGGGTTCGCGTTCTACCTCGTCCTCCCCGCGCTGTTCTCCTACTTCGTCAGCTACACGACCGGCGCGGCGGACATCGCCTTCGGGCTGACCGACACGTTCGGCCTGATGTTGCTCATGATGGGCTTCTTCGCCGCAGTCTTCCAGATACCCCTGCTCATCATGCTCGCCGTGATGATGGGGCTGACCACCCGCCGCTGGCTGGTCCAGCGTCGCCTCTACTTCTGGGGTGGCTTCCTCGGCGTGGCGCTCCTGTTCAGCCCCGACCCGACCGGGATGGCGCCCATCATCGTCGCGCTGACGATGGTGGTGCTGTTCGAGGGGACCCTGCTCCTCCTGCGCTGGGCGGGACGCTGAGGCCGTCGCTGTCCGATTTTCGGGTGCAGTAGAACAGTCGGAGAGCCGGCTAGCTGGTCGGATAGTCCGTATCGAAGACGTTCGTGACCTCGCCGTCACTCGACTCCTCGACGGACTCGTTCGCGGGGCTGACGCTCCCGGTGGCGTAGCCGCCCAGGTCGAGGGTGACGTGGTCGAAGCCGATGTCCGAGAGGTGCTCCTCGGCGGCGTCGGCGAACGCGGGGTCCAGCGCCCGTTCGAGTTCCTCGCGTCCCACCTCGATGCGCGCGAGGCCGTCGTGGTCGCGGACGCGGAACTGCTCGAAGCCCCACGTCCGCAGGAGGCGTTCGGCGCGTTCGACCCGCGAGAGCCGTTCTTCCGTGACTTCCAGTCCCGTCGGGATGCGCGAGGAGAGACAGGCCATCGCGGGCTTGTCGGCGACCGAGAGACCGTATTCCCGGGCGATTTCGCGCACCTCCTCCTTCGTGACGTCGTGGGCGAGGAGGGGCGAGAACACCTCCAGTTCCGCCACCGCACGGAGGCCGGGCCGGTGGCCCTCGCCGGGGTCCGAGGCGTTCGTCCCGTCGCAGACGGTGGGAATATCGAGCGCCTGTGCGCGTTCGTACATCTTCGAGAGACGCATCGTCCGGCAGTGGTAACAGCGGTCGCCGTCGTTCTTCACGAAGTCGGGGTTCTCCAGTTCGGAGAACTGGACCACCTCGTGTCGGATGCCGATTTCGTCGGCGACCCGCCGGGCGTCGTCGAGTTCCGCCTCGGGGAGCGTCTCGCTTCTGGCGGTGCAGGCGACGGCGTTCTCCCCCAACACGTCGTGGGCGAGGGCGGCGACGACGCTGGAGTCGACCCCGCCGGAGAACGCGACGAGGACGCCCTCCCGTTCTTCGAGGGCGGCGCGCGCGGCGGCCACCTTGTCGTCGAGGGTCATACTCGGGCCTCGCCCGCGGCGGGCAAAAGCCCACGCATCACGCCGCGAGGACGGACCCGGAGATGGCGCGGGGATTCCGGAGGACGGCAGGAACCTGCGGGCACAACAGTCACCTTATGGGCGCGAGTCACCCCCGGCCATGTCGGGACGCGACAGCACCACGGAACACGACGGGACGCCGAAGTACCCCGAGGACCACCGCGGGTCGCACCTGCTGGGCGTCGACGAGAGCGGCGCGCCGCTGTACTTCGACGCCGAGTCGAACACGGTGCTGACGGGGAAGGTCGACAGCGGCCAACTGCTCGACGAGTGGACGGACCGGACCGCCCTCGGCGACCGGGAGGTCGGGTCGTACGTCGAGGAGGAGTCGAGCACGTGGCAGTCCGTCACCGAGTTCGCGAAGTCACACCTGCCGGGGATGCGTTCGGAGGGGGACGACCACTGACGATGGCGGACGACCGGTTCCCCGAGGAGTACGACGGCGGGCAGTTGCTCGGCGTGAACGGGCGGGGGGCCCCGGTCTACTACGACGAGGCGGGCCGGGCGACGTTCGAGGGGATGGCGACGGTTGACGGCGTCGTCGGGCGGGAGAACGAACGACCCGTCGCCGACGGGTCGACCGTCGAGGACCTCGTCGACGACACCCGCGAGCGGGCCGGGTGGACGTGGCTGAGCGACTTCGCGAAGTCACACCTGCCCGTCGGGGACGACTCGGAGTGACCGGCCGCGGCGGAAGGAGGCGGGGCACGACGGAAGCCAACACACCACTCGTGGAGCGACGGACCTTTCTCGGCGGCCGGTAACGGGCCGGGTATGGACCTCGAGGCCATCCCGGGCGTCGGTGCCAAGACCGCCGAACGCCTCGCGCGACTCGAGGACCCCGAGCGGGCGCTCCGCGAGGGGGACGTCGCGGCGCTGGCGCGCGCCCCCGGTATCACCGAGGGCCGTGCGGCGCGCATCGCCCGGGGAGCCATCCGCCGGCGACACGGCGACACGACGGAGTTCCTCCGCACCGACCGCGCCCGCGAACTGTACGAGGCCGCCCTCTCGCTCCTCCAGGAGCGCGCGGTGACCGACTACGCCCGGAAGCGACTGGAGACGGTCTACCCGAGCGCCAGCGCCTCCCGCATCGACGAAGTACGGGAGTTCGCGACGGCGGCCGCCGAGCGCGACCCGGACCCGGAGGCGCTCGACGCGCTGGGGGGTGTCGCGCCGCTCTCGACGCCGACCGGCCTGCGCGTCAGGGACCGCTGTCTCGCGACGAACGACGCCGAGACGTACGCCAGCGCGAAGGAGGCGTTCCCGGAACTGAGCGTCGAACTCGTCGAGGACAGCCGCGACCTCGCGGAACTCGCCCGCGGGTACGCGACGGTCGTCGCGCTGGACGAGACGTTCGCGGGGTTGGACCTCGACGGCGACGTGCGCGTCGTCCCGGACGCCGAGGACCGACTGGAGGAGGTGGTCCCCGAACGCCTGCTGCGCTTCTTCGCCGACAACCGCGCGCGCCTCGAAGCGGCCGCCGCGGTCCACGACGCCGCGGGTCTCGACGCGCCGTTCGACCTCGACGCCCTCCGGAGCGGCCTCGACAGGTTGAGCGAGGACGGGACGGTGAAAGGCGACGAGGAACTCGACCGCCTGACGAACGCCGTCGACGACGTCGACGCGGCCGTCTCCACGGCCGAGAGCGTCGCCAACGACCGCCTCCGTGAGGCGATTCAGGAACGCGACGTGACCATCGAGGGTGCGGACCTGCTGTCGCTCGTCGAACAGGGCGCGCGCGTCGACACCCTGCTGGACCGCGAACTCGCCGACGAGTTCGAGGAGGCCATCGAGGCGGCGCGCGCCCACCTCGTGGACGCCCTCTCGCTTCGCGACCACGTGGACCTCGCCGAGCAGGCGTTCTCCGAGGACCCCACGTTCCCCGTCGAGCACCAGGAGAGCGCGGTGAGTCGCCTGCGGACGGAACTCACCGCCGAGCGGGACCGCCGGGCTTCGCGGCTGAAAGCCGACCTCGCGGCGGACCTCGCCGCACTCAGAGGGCCGGTCGAGGACCTCGTCCACGCCGCCCTCGAACTGGACGTGGAACTGGCCGTCTCGCGGTTCGCCCGCGATTTCGAGTGCGTCCTTCCCGAGTTCGAGGATGGCGCGGGAATCGACATCGAGGGTGGGCGTTCCCCCTTGCTGGACGTCGACTTCGACCTCGTGGACCCGGTGGACTACCGCGTCGGGGGCGTGGCGCTCCTCTCGGGGGTGAACTCCGGCGGGAAGACGTCGACCATCGACCTTGTGGGCCTGACCGTCGTCCTCGCACAGATGGGTCTCCCGGTGCCCGCCGAGGGCGTCACGCTGGAACGCTTCGACGCCCTGCACTATCAGGCGAAGAGTCAGGGCACCCTCGATGCGGGGGCGTTCGAGGCCACCCTCCGGGAGTTCGGCGGCCTCGTGACCGGCCCCGGCAACAGGTTGGTGCTCGTGGACGAACTGGAGAGCATCACGGAACCGGGGGCGAGCGCCCGCATCATCGCGGGCATCCTCGAAGCCCTCCACGAACAGGGGGCGACGGCGGTGTTCGTCTCGCACCTCGCGGGCGAGATTCGGGACGCGACGGGCTTCGACGTGCAGGTCGACGGCATCGAGGCGGTCGGACTGGTCGACGGCGAGTTGCGCGTCGAGCGGTCGCCCGTGAAGGGGCGACTCGCCCGGTCGACGCCCGAACTCATCGTCGAGAAACTCGCCGAGAGCGACGCGGACAACGACTTCTACCGGCGGCTCCTGACGAAGTTCGAAGCGGACGCCTGAGCGACTCACGAGGGTACAATCGGCCGATTCGCCGACGCGTCAGACGGGCGTACGCCGAACGCTTATGTGCTCTGCGTAGCGAGGTGAAAGTGATGGCCGACGACGAGATGCTGTCGTGGGACGAGTCCGTCTTCCGCGACGAGCACGTCTTCGAGATCGACTACCTCCCCGAGACGTTCCGCCACCGGGACGAGCAGATGCAGAGCCTGAAGTACGCGCTGCGTCCCGCGGTCCGGGGCTCTCGGCCCCTGAACGTGATGGCCCGCGGCCCGCCGGGGACGGGAAAGACCACGGCGGTCCAGAAGCTCTTCGGCGAGTTGCGGACCGTCTCGGACGTGAACGTCGCGCAGGTGAACTGCCAGGTCGACTCCACCCGGTACGCCGTGTTCTCACGGCTGTTCGAGGAGATGTTCGAGTACGAACCGCCCACGAGCGGTATCTCGTTCAAGAAGCTCTTCGGGCAGATCACCGACCGACTGGTCGAGGACGACGAGGTGCTCGTGGTGGCGCTCGACGACGTGAACTACCTGTTCTACGAAGGGGAGGCGTCCGACACCCTCTACTCGCTTCTCCGGGCGCACGAGGCGCACTCGGGCGCGAAGATCGGCGTCATCCTCATCTCCTCGGACCTGAACCTCGACATCGTCGACGAACTGGACACGCGCGTCCAGTCCGTCTTCCGCCCCGAGGAGGTGTACTTCCCCCGGTACGACGAACCCGAAATCGCGGACATCCTCCGCGAACGCGTCGAGCGCGGCTTCCGCGAGAACGTCGCCGCGCCGGACGTGGTCGAACGGGTCGCCGAACTGACCGCCGAGACGGGCGGCGACCTCCGGGTGGGCATCGACCTCCTCCGGCGGGCGGGGCTGACAGCCGAGATGCGCGCCTCACGGACCGTCGAACTGGAGGACGTCGAGACGGCCTACGACAAGTCGAAGTACGTCCACCTCTCGCGACACCTGCAGGGCCTCTCGGACTCCGAAATCGCGCTGGTGCGCGTCATCGCCGCCCACGACGGCGAGCGCGCAGGCGACGTCTACGAGGCGTTCGAGGCCGAGACGGGGCTGGGCTACACGCGCTACTCCGAACTCATCAACAAGCTGGACCAGCTGGGCCTCATCGAGGCCACCTACACCAGCGTCGAGGGGCGCGGGCGCTCGCGGGAACTCTCGCTGGCGTACGACGCCTCGGCGGTGCTCGAACGGCTGGAGTGAGGCGCGGCGGATCGAGCGCGCTCGCCTCGGTGGCGGGTCACGTTGAGGAGGGCTCGTCGACGTGGTTCGTGTCAGTCGATAGTATAAAAATTTCGATAGGTAGCCCTGCGGTTTCTAATGTGCTGGGTGAGGCGGTTACGTACAGACACAGATGAACGCAGCAGAAATCGGTCTTCGCCTGTTCGTCGGCGTCTTGCTCATCCTCGCGAACGGCTTCTTCGTCGCCATCGAGTTCGCGTTGACGCGCGCTCGTCAGTTCACCGAGGAGGAGTTCGTCGACGGCAACCCGCGCCTCGAACGGGCCTGGGAAATGACGAACGACCTCGAACTGTACCTGACGACCTGTCAGGTCGGAATCACGGCGTCGAGCATCGCGGTCGGTATCGTCGCGGAGCCGGCGCTGGCGGCCATCTTCGAGCCGCTGTTCGGCGGAACCGCGCTCGCGAGCGTCGGTGCGGGCGCGCTCATCGCCTACTTCATCATCAACCTGGTCCACCTGACCCACGGCGAGCAGGCACCGACGTACCTCGGCGTCGAGCGCTCGCGGATGGTCTGCCGGTACGGCGCGACGCCGCTGTACTGGTTCTACGTGCTCATCTCGCCGCTCATCACGTTCGGCGACTGGGTCGCGAAGGGCACCCTGCGCCTGTTCGGCATCGAGATGACGGGTGCGTGGCTGGAAGCGGAGGCGGACGTCATCGAGTCGCGGGCTGACCTCCGGCGGAACCTAGACGAGATGTTAGAGGAGGGGGGCGTCCCCGAAGACCGACAGGAGGAGATTCAGGCCGCCCTCGACATCGACCGCCTCACCGTCCACGACGTGATGGTCGACCGCGAGGACATCGCGGCGCTGTCGACGCGCGCGGACGTCCAGACGAACCTCGACGTCGTTCAGGACACGCCCCACACCCGCTTCCCGCTGGTCGGCGACTCCGTCGACGACTTCGAGGGCGTCGTCTACGTCCCGACCATCGTCAACCACATGGAGGAGCTGAACAGCGGCGAGGCGACGTTCGGGGACCTCGCCGCACCACCCCTGACGCTGTCGGACGAGACCACCGTCAGCGACGCCATCGACCTGTTCCAGGCCGAGCAGCAGGAACTCGCGCTTGTGCTCTCGGACGGCGAGGTCGTCGGCCTCCTCACCGCCACCGACGCCATGGAGGCCGTCATGGGCGAACTGGAGGACCCCCTCGACAGCGAGGGCGACACCAGCGGGACCGGGACCGGGACGGGGGGCGGCACGCCCTCCACCGACTGAATCGGGGTTCGGCGAGGAGGCCGCACTACTCGGTCGTGTCGCACGCGAACGCCCGCTCGTGGGTCGGGCGGGTCACCAGGGTTCGTCCTTCAGGCCGACGAGGTAGGCGACGACGTTGGTGCCGACGTGGAGCGCGGGGGTCATGACGAGGACGGCGGCGACGGTCCGGCGGGTGAACGTCCGGGCGAACCAGCGCGGCGCCGCGGTCGAGGCGACCCAGAGCGCCCCGGCGACGAAGTCCAACTGGTCGAGGCCGGGAACCATCGCGCCGCGCTGGCGGCCCGTGCGGCGCTTGAGGAAGGAGGCGGCGATGTCGCCGAGCATGGCCCCCGCGGGGAGCGCGAGGGCCGCACGCGGGGAGAATCGGGGGAGCGTGCAGCCCAGCCGACCTTCGATGCGGGGGGCGAGGCGGTTGAGGACGAGGGCGAGGAGCGTCCCGGAGAGGATGCCGGCGGCGGTGCCGCGCCAGGTCTTGCCGTCCCCGAGGAGGCGACGGCCGCCGAGGGTCCGCCCGCCGTCGATGGTCGGGCCGCCGCCGAAGAGGACCGCGGCGTTGTTCGGGACGTACGCCGGAAGCATCGCCCAGAACGCGGCGACGACGGTACGGAGCATACCTGCGTGCTCATCGGGGTGACAGTAAACCCTGCCGATGGAACCGGGGGACGGCCATGCTCGAAGCGCGCCTCGTGCTGGCGACGGTGCTGCGGACGGTCCACCTCGAACTCGTCACCGAACCGCCCCTCGACCTGTCGGCCAGCCTCACGACGCGACCGACCGAACCTGTCGAGATGCGGGTCCACACGCGGTGAAACGGGCCGGAAAAGGGAGCAATCAAGTGCCATCCGGCAGTATTCGCGAGCATGATTCCGCCGGTAGCAAGCAAGTTCGTCGCGGGGGAGAGTCCCGCGGAGGTGCTCGAACACGCCCGGCAGCTCCGTCAGCGGGGCGTCAAGAGCATCATCAACCTGCTCGGCGAACACTACCGCGAGCGCGACCCCGCGGACGACGACGCGGCGGTCTACCAGCAACTCGTCCGCGACGTCAGCGGTACCGACCTGGGGGCCTGCGTCTCGGTCAAGCCCTCGCAGGTCGGCCTCGGGGTGAGCGAGGACGTCCTGCGCGAGAACATGGCCGACATCGTCGACGCGGCCCGGGAGGAGGACGTCCGCGTGTGGATGGACATGGAGGACCCGGACACCGTCGACACGACCCTCGACGTCTACGAGGACCTGAACCGCGAGTACCCCACGATGGGGCTGTGCGTGCAGGCGAACCTGGAGCGCACCCGCGAGGACCTCGAACGCCTCACCGACCTGCCGGGGAAACTCCGACTCGTGAAGGGGGCCTACCAGCCGCCGAAGGGCGCGGGCTACCGGGACCGCACGCGGGTCAACGAGGCCTACCGGGAGTACCTGGAGTACCTCTTCCGAGAGCACGACGGCGGCGTAGCCGTGGGGAGCCACGACCCGGCGATGATCGACCACGCCATCGACCTGCACCGGGACCACGGGACCGACTTCGAGATACAGATGCTCATGGGCGTCCGCGAGGACGCGCAGGTCGAACTGGCGCGGGACTACGAGGTGTACCAGTACGTCCCCTACGGCGGCAAGTGGATGTCGTACTTCTCGCGGCGCGTCATGGAGCGAAAGGAGAACCTGACGTTCGCGCTGCGTGCGGTCGCGGGCGTCTGAGCGCCCGCGCGAACCCTCAGCGGCCGTCCTTCGAGGTCCCGCCGGCGCGCACCGGGTCGCCCGCGCCCGACTCCTCGGTCACGTTGATGGGGATGCCGCTCCCCTTGTTGTCGCCGAACCCGGCCGAGAGGATGCGCGTGAGGGCGTCCTCGACCGTCTCGTCGGTCACCGTGTAGTCCTCCGGTTCCACCTCGATGACGAACCCGGTGGTGATGTTGGGTGCGGTGGGGAGAAAGAGGACGTCGCGGCCGTCGTCGGTCACCTTGCCGGTCTTGAACGCCGTCATCCGGAGGCCGTTCCACGTCATGAGTTTCACGGGAGTCTGGAGTTCCTCGGGGCCGGCGACGGCCGTCTCGACGGCCATCTTCGAGGCGTTGTAGACGACGCGCAGGCCCGGTAGTCGGTTCATCGTCCCGTCGATGCCGCTCTCGACGACGTCCCCGAAGGCCGTCCGCATGAGGTAGCCGATGGAGAGGATGAGCAAGAGGAGGATGGCGAGGAGGAGGCCCACCTCGACGATGGGGGCGTACACGGGGACGTTACCCGCGTCCCGGTCCCAGAGTTCGATGATGCCGAAGCTGCTGAGTTTGTCGAACAGCCACCAGAGGATGTAGAGCGTGACGAGGATGGGGCCGAGGACGATGAGCCCACTGGCGAAGTCACGCTTCCAGGTGCCGGACGGGGCCATTGGGAGGGTGAAAACGCTAGCCGGTAATCAGCTTTCGCACTCGGGGGTCGCGGGCTAGCGGTGGGATTCGAGCGTGACCGCGTCGGCCAGCGGCGTCGTGAGCCACGCGTCGTCGCGACAGACGTCGGCGATGACGAGTCGCTCGTCCCGTTCGACCGCGGCCATCACCTCACACTCCGAGTCGGCGCTCGTCGTCGTGGCCGAGTCTGGGGCCATACTGTGACACTTACTAACACCCCACTATAAACGTGTCGGAACGGAAGAACCGTTCCGGCCGGTCGGTGAAATCGCTGTTTCACCTTTGCGTGACCTTTAGTCCAAGTAGGACGATGAGTGATGTGTGTGGACGTATGTCACGCAATAGTGGGAGAGAAATCGAGAAACGGGAGTATCGTGGCTCATTCAGCGGCACAACGGCAGTTTTATCAACAACCATCAAAAATGGAGGGTTGGAATGACAGACAGTAGCGGACATTCGCGGCGTCGGTTCCTGCAGGCGACCGGTGGTGCGGCGGGGGCCGCAGCGCTGGCCGGCTGCCTCGGGTTCGGCGGCGACGGCGACGGCAGCGGTGGTGGCAACGGTTCGGGCAACGGGAGCGGCGAGCCCCAGAAGGGTGGTACCTACCGGAAGCTCAACTCGACGATCACCACGTTCGACCCCGTCGCGGCCGGCGACACGGCGTCGGGTCAGATCGTCCAGCAGCTCTTCGACGGCCTGATGAACTACCCCAACGGGGAGACGAACGTCACCGAACTGCTCGCGAAGGGCTACGAGCGCAGCGAGGACTTCAAGCAGTACACGTTCACGCTCAAGGACGCGACGTTCCACAACGGCGACAAGGTCACCGCGTCGGACTTCAAGTACTCCTTCGAGCGGCTGGCACGCTCGCCACACTCGGTACGGTCGTACTTCATCCTCGACTCGCTGGGCGTCGTCCACGAGACGGACGACCAGGGCAACTACAAGCCCGACACGCTCGGCGTCGAGGCCCAAAACGAGACGACACTCGTCATCAACCTCAACGAGGCGTTCGCCTCGACGCTCCAGATGCTCGCGTACTCGTCGTTCGCGGCGCACCCCGTCGACTCTGTAGCCGGCGGCATCGGGAACGAGACGACGGAGAGCGGCGACCCGAGCAGCGCCTACACCGAGTTCGCACAGAAGGCACCCATCGGTGCCGGTCCGTTCCAGTTCGTCAACTGGAACAAAGGTATCTCGGCGGACGCCGAGCGCTACGACGACTACCACGGCCAGACGGCCTACGTCGACAAGGTCCACTGGCAGGTCATCGAGGACGACGAGGCAGCCTTCCAGTACGCGATGGAGAAGAACGTCGACACGTTCGGCATCCCGACCGCGAAGTACTCCCCGAGTAAGGTCACGAACACCTCGAAGGACGAGAAGGGCCGCACCATCGGCGAGTACGGTCCCCTGCAGGCCAACGGCGAGACCGTCGAGTACCTGAAGGTACCCGAGGTCTCGACGTTCTACTTCGCGTTCAACACCGCGAAGGTCCCCAAGGCCGTCCGGCAGGCCGTCGCGTACGTGACCAACCAACAGCAGCTCTCCTCGCAGGTCTTCAAGGACCGCCAGCAGCCCGCCTACCACCTCACGCCGCCGCTCATCTACCCCGGCGCGAACCCTGGCCAGGAGTACGACTCGCACGTCAGCGACGCCTACCCCTACGGGAAGGAGTCGCAGATCGACGAGGCGACCCGCGTGATGGAGGAGGCCGGCTACGGCCCCGACAACACGTTCAGCCTGAACTTCACGCACTACGAGTCGCAGGTCTGGAGCGAGATCGCCCAGATCCTCAGCCAGCAGCTCGGGCAGGCCCACGTCGACATGAGCATCGAGCAGGCGAAGTTCGCAACGTTGCTCGAGCGCGGTCAGAAGGGTGACCTCGAGGCGTACACCCTCGGCTGGATCGCCGACTGGCCGGCGCCGGACAACTTCCTGCAGCTCATCTACCCCCCGAACACCCACACCGGCAAGACGGGTGTGCTGACGTACACCAACTGGGGTCGCGACGAGCCGACGGCGGCGTCCCAGAAGGCGACGGAAGCCTGGAAGACCATCCAGAACAACCCACAGCCGACCGACGAGGCCCAGCAGGCCCGCAACGAGGCGTACATCAAGATGGAGGAGGCGAACTGGGAGGACGTCGTCCTCGTCAACGCCTTCCACGGTGCGACCGAGCGCTTCATGTACTCCTACATGCACGCACCCAAGTTCGGTGCGATGGGCCCGTCCCGTCAGAAGTACAACACCTTCTGGAAGGAACAGAGCGCTCGCGGCACGGTCAGCGGTACGCCGCCGAACCCCAACGGCTCGAACAGCAGCTAAGTCGACAGCGCGTCGACACAGCGACCGTTTTTGCACGCGCCGTGTGCACGTTCCGCAGGGCGGATACGAAAGTGATAATTGCCGCAACGAAAAACAGAGCGACAAGCCTACCATGACAACCACTTACAGCGACGACGGGCCTTCGCACGCCGCGGGGAGCCGTCGGCAGCCGGACGGTGGGGAGCCATGAGCCGCTGGAGTTACTTCCTCCGACGGCTGGTGCTCGCCATCCCCGTCCTGCTGTTCTCGATGTCCATCGCGTTCCTCATCATCCGCGTCGGCCCGACGGACCCGGTGTCGGCCATCGTGGGGACACAGAACGACCCGCAGTACCGCCTCGCCGTCGCCAAGAGCATCGGCATCAGAGACGCCCAGGGGAACCTCATCCCTCTCTGGCAGCAGTACATCGACTTCATGACGAACCTGCTGACGTTCGACCTCGGCCAGTCGTGGGTCATCAGCCGGGGGACCTCGGTTCAGGAACTCATCGCCAGTCGTGCCCCTGCGACCGTCTGGCTCGGCTTCT
The DNA here is from genome assembly GCF_024227715.1 of Halomarina litorea. Classification (NCBI taxonomy): domain Archaea; kingdom Methanobacteriati; phylum Methanobacteriota; class Halobacteria; order Halobacteriales; family Natronomonadaceae; genus Halomarina; species Halomarina litorea. Next base: position 239,219 of record NZ_CP100448.1, read on the forward strand.
GGTCGGTGCTCGTGGCCATCCTCGTCGGCATCCCGCTGGGGTTCTACGCGGGGCTAAACCCCAACACGCTCTCGGACTACACCGCCTCCTTCGGCGGTATCGTCTGGCGAGCGATGCCGAACTTCTGGATCGGCATCATCCTCATCGCCGTCCTCGTCCAGTCCAACCAGTTGACCAACGGGCTCTTCGACTGGACGACGTGGCTCGGCATCGAGGTCAACGTCATCACCGCACCGCCGCTGAACGACCTCTCCAACCCCGAGAACCTGCTGGTCGCCATCAAGCAGATTCTCCCGGCCGCCCTCGTCCTCGGGTCGGCCTCGATGGGCAACGAGATGCGCATCGGGCGGACGGCCATCTTGGAGACCATCAACTCGAACTACGTGGAGACGGCCCGCGCGAAGGGCCTCCCCGAGCGTATCATCGTCTGGAAGCACGTCTTCCGGAACGCGCTCATCCCGCTGGTCCCCATCATCACCGCCGAGGCGTTCATCCTCCTCGGCGGGGCGGTCATCGTCGAGTCCGTCTTCGGCATCAACGGGATGGGGAAGCTGTTCTTCGACGCGGCGCTGCAGGGTGACCTCCCGCTCGCAGGGTCGCTCATCTTCATCTTCGTCCTCTTTACGCTGGCCGTGAACATTCTGCAGGACTTCCTGTACACCATCATCGACCCCCGAATCGGGTACGAGTGACCAATGAGCGAACGACATCACCCCGACGAAGTACCGCTTCGCCAGCGCGTTCAGGCGAACCCCCGACCCGCCATCGTGTGGACCGCCGGGTTCGCGCTGTTGTTGCTGGCCGAGTTCGGCGCGCTGGCGACTGTCCTCGTCGACCTCGTGACGCTCGCGGCGAGCGTCGTCGTCAACGTCGCCCACCTGGCCACCAGCCCGGTCCTCCCGGGGGTCGGTGCCGAGGTCAGCGCGTTCCTCGCGAGCGCACGGGACGTCGCACAGGCGCTGCCGACGCTGCTCTCACGGGAACTCATCCCAAATCAGGGCTACCAGACGAGTGCGAACGGCCCGTGGGAGGGGACCTTCCTCGGGCTGCCCCCCGCGTTCGCGTGGGGTCTCCGCGTGTTCCTCGTCTACGCGTACATCTTCGTGTTCCTCTACTGGCTCTGGTACGGCTACCGCGTGTTCGTCGACCACTACCGACACGCCGACTGGACGCCCCGCGACGACGTGGTGCGCCGGATGCGCAACCACCGCTGGGGGCAGTTCGGTCTCGTCGTCGTCGTCCTGTTCGTCGGCCTCGCGCTGTTCGCGCCGACGGTGTCGCCGACGACCTACGAGGAGGACGTCCTCAGCCCGTACGGCAACCAGGTACAGTACTTCGACGAAGAGGCGGGTGAGCTGAAGGAGACGACCGTCGGCGACGCGAACCTCCAGTCGGCCTCCCGAGGCGGGACCAACCCCGAACTCAACACGGGGCCGATGGAGTACGACGAGTTCGGCCGGTTCCACCCGTTCGGCACGATGCCGAACCCGGGCGGTGACCTGTTCACCTTCATGGCCTACGGCGCGCGCGTCTCGCTGTTCATCGGCCTCACGGCCATCGCCATCAGTGGCTTCCTCGCCGCGTCGTTCGGCCTCATCACGGCCTACTACAAGGGGCTGGCCGACCTCGCGGTGGTGGTCGTGAGCGACTCCATCCAGGCCATCCCGGCCATCCTGTTGCTCATCCTGATGTCCGTGGTGTTCAACGACCACTGGATCGCGGACTTCTACAACGGGGGGTTGCTCATCGCACTCGTCTTCGGGGCCATCGGCTGGCCGGCGCTGTGGCGCGCCGTCCGTGGTCCCGCCTTCCAGGTCTCCGAACAGGAGTGGGTCGACGCCGCCCGGTCGTACGGCCAGCGGGCCGACCGGACGATGCGCAAGCACATGCTGCCGTACATCCTCGGCTACCTGCTCGTCTACGGGTCGCTGACCATCGGCGGCATCATCATCACGACGTCCGCGCTGACGTTCCTCGGCATCGGCATCAACCCGCCGACCCCCGAGTGGGGCCGGGCAGTCGCAGACGGCCGGAGCTACGTCGTCACGCAGTCGTGGCACATCGCATTCATCCCGGGCGTCCTCGTGGTCCTCGTCGTGACCGCGTTCAACGCCATGGGTGACGGCATCCGCGACGCCATCGACCCACAGAGCGAGGGCGGCGAGGCGGCTACCGAGGCCGCCGCCGCAGGGGGTGGCGGATGAGCTTCCAGATGAACCGGACCGAGGAACCGGTCCTCGCCGTGGAGAACCTCCGGACGACGTTCTTCACGGACAAGGAGACCATCCGCGCGGTCGACGACATCAGCTACGACATCCACGAGGGCGAGACCGTCGGCATCGTCGGCGAGTCCGGGTCGGGCAAGTCCGTCACCGCCCGGTCCATCATGGGCCTCATCGAGTCGCCGGGTCGCGTCATGGGCGGGTCTATCCGCTTCCGGCACGCCGAGACCGTCGACCGCCTCGCCGCGCAGTACCCCAAGCGAACCGTGGACGTGGCGGACCTCCGCGAGCGACACGACACCGTCGACCTCGTCCAGCGCCTGTTCGACGAGGGCGTCACCGCCGGCGAACTGACCGACGGCCGCCACGAGGACGCCACCGCCGAAGGGCTGGTTCGCGAGGGACACGTCGACATGCGCGACCTCGTGGAGGGTGGCTACACCACCCGACTCGGCATCACCAGCGAGAAGGCGTTCGTCGTCCGCGACGGCGACGACAGCTACGTCGAGGTGACGAACATGCCGAAGGAGGGCCTCCGACGGATGCGCGGCAGCGGCATCGCGATGATCTTCCAGGACCCGCTGACCTCGCTGAACCCGGTGTACACCGTCGGGAACCAGATCAAGGAGGCCATCCGCCTCCACCAGGGGCTGACGGGCAAGGCGGCCACCGACGAGGCCATCCGCCTGCTGGAGGCCGTCTCCATCCCGGACGCCCGCCGCCGCATCGACGAGTACCCCCACCAGTTCTCCGGCGGGATGCGCCAGCGGGCGGTCATCGCGATGGCGCTGGCCTGCCAGCCGGAACTGCTCATCTGCGACGAGCCGACCACCGCACTGGACGTGACGATTCAGGCCCAGATTCTGGAGCTTCTGGAGGAGATTCAGGAGGAACGCGGCCTGTCCATCATGTTCATCACCCACGATATGGGCGTCATCGCCGAGATCGCAGACCGGGTGAACGTGATGTACGCCGGCGAACTCGTCGAGAGCGCGCCGGTCGACGTCCTGTTCGAGAACCCGAAGCACCCCTACACGCAGGGGCTGTTGGAGTCCATCCCGAGTCGGAACGTCGGGAAGGAGCGCCTGCGGACCATCACGGGCGACGTGCCGACGCCGAACGAGAAACCGACGTACTGTCGGTTCGCCCCGCGCTGTCCGGAGGCGTTCGACGCCTGCGAAGCCGTCCACCCGGTCAACGTGGACGTGAGCGAGACGGAGGCCGACCACACCGCGGCCTGCCTCCTCTACCCGGAGGACATGACCCGCGAGGACGCCGTCGCCTTCCACCGACAGAAGGGTGGGGAGACGGCGACCGTGGGGACGGGCACCGTCGGTGGCAACGGTCGGGGCAGCAGCGAGGTGAACGACGATGAGTAACGAAGGAGTGTTACAGGAACAGCGACAGACCCAGCGCGACGTACTCGTCGAGGTCAACGGACTGAAGACGTACTACGAGGGCGGTGGCCTCGTCACCTCCCGGCCGGTGAAGGCCGTCGACGGCGTCGACTTCCAGATCGAACGCGGCGAGACGCTTGGTCTCGTCGGCGAGTCCGGGTGTGGGAAGACGACCCTCGGGCGGACGCTCGTCCGCCTCGAACGCGCCACCGACGGCGAGGTGCTGTTCGACGGGCGGGACATCACCACCTTCAGCGGGAAGGAACTCAAGCGCTGGCGGCGCGACGCACAGATCGTCTTTCAGGACCCCGAGTCGAGCCTGAACGACCGGATGACGGTCGGCGAGATCATCCAGGAGCCACTCGACGTCCACGAGTGGCCGCAACTCGACGTCGGCGTCGTGGGGACCTCGAAGGACATCGAGGTGACCGGCGACGGCGTCTACGCGCCCGACGACCGCGAACCCGACATCACGGTCGACGCGGGGACCGGCGAGGCGCGCGTCCGCGAGGGGATACCGATGGAGGACGACCGCGTGAGCGCGACGGTCCGCGAGAGCAGCGACACCGTCACCGTGGACGTGGAGGTGTCCGTCTCCAAGAAGCGCCTCCGGCGTGCGCGCGTCCGCGAACTCCTGACGACGGTGGGGCTCCGCGAGGAGCACTACTTCCGCTACCCCCACCAGTTCTCGGGCGGCCAGCGCCAGCGCATCGGCATCGCCCGCGCGCTGGCGCTCGAACCGGAGTTCGTCGTGCTCGACGAACCCGTCTCCGCGCTGGACGTCTCCGTGCAGGCGAAGATCCTCAACCTGCTGGGCGACCTGCAAGACGAGTTCGGCCTCACGTACCTGTTCATCGCCCACGACCTCTCGGTGGTCCGGCACATCTGTGACCGGGTCGCGGTGATGTACCTCGGCCACATCATGGAGATCGGCGACACCGAGGAACTCTTCGAGAACCCGAAGAACCCCTACACCTACTCGCTGCTGTCGGCCATCCCGGAGACGGACCCGACAACCGAGAAGGACCGGGTGACCCTGCGGGGGACGCCGCCGAGCCCGCGGGACCCGCCCCAGGGCTGTCCGTTCAGCACGCGCTGTCCGGTGAAGATCCGCCCCGCGGAGTACGAGCACCTCGACGACGAGGTGTGGGAGCGCGTCGAACTGCTCCGAGAGATCCTCCGGGAGCGCGAGCGCGCGGAGAAGAGCGTCACGGAGCGCGCGAAGGCGGTCCTCGGCATGGAGACGCGCTTCTCGGACATCGACGAGGTGCGCCACGAGGTGTTCGACGGCGTCGAGATGCCCGAGGAGGTCCGGCGACCGGTCGAGGACGCCGTCGAGTCCGTCCGGTCGGGCGACGAGGCGGCCGCCCGCGACCGGATGCGCGAGGCCTTCGGAAGCGTCTGTGACACCGACAAACCCGAACACCACCCCGTGAGCGACTCCGGGCGGACGAGCTACTGTCACCGGCACCTCGACGAGTACGAGGAGCCCGAACCGGAGTTCGAGCGCCTCATCCACTGATGGACGACGACGAGCGCGGCCAGTACGCACGCGAGTTCGGGGCGGTCGAGCGGCCCTCCCGGCGCGGGCGACAGGCGGTGGACGCGCTCGGATACGCCGTCGCGGTGACGCTGACCGTCGCCGCCGTCGTCGGCGTCCTCAGCCTCGCGCTCGGCGCGGGGCTCAACGGCGTCAAGTACGGCCTGTTCGTCGTGGGCATCCTGCTGTTCGGCGTGGCGACGCTGAAGCTCCGGCCGACCGCGCCGTACAGCGACGCGCGGAACCTCCTGCCGACCGACAGCGGCGAGGAGTCGGGGTTCCAGGCGGCCGTGCAGGGGGCGATTCCCGCGCGATACCGCCTCTCGCCGGACGAGCGGGTGTCCGACGCACTGAAGCTGTTTCTGGCGAGCGTGCTCGTCCTCGCCGTCTCGTTCGTCATGGAGCGGGTGTTCGGCGTCGCGGTGCCCGGCGCGAGCTAGGGGCCGAGCAACAGATTTTACCGGGTCTATCGCCCACGTCCGGCCATGCCCGAGACAGGTGGCGACCGCGACTACGCCGACGAGATCGCCAGTAACGCCGACGTGCTGAAGGGCGCGTGGCAGGCGACCATCGGCGAGATGCGGGCGATGGGCGAGGAACTGGAAGCGGACGGCTGGTCGGTGACGACGGTTGGTGCCGACCACACCGCCCCCGAACCGCCAGACGTGGGCCGCTCGGGGCGCTTCGGCCTCGTGTACGTCGTCCCCGACAACTACGCCCGCGAGGTGCGCCGGGCCATCGCCGCGGCGGCGGACGTTGACGTGGACGACCTCGACACCGACGAGCCGCGCGAACTCGACGCGTTCGGCCGGTACGAGGTGTTCCGTAACGAGTCGAGCGGCAACGCCTTTCAGGTGACGGCGCTGTACGACGACGACTCGAAGACGGCGCTGCTGGTCGCCGGGTCGTACGAACTGCGTCACGCCCCGCCGCTGATGAAGGCCGCACTGGAGCGTGGCGAGATGTACACCCACATCCAGACGCTCGACGAGACGCCCGTCGGAAGCTTCTACCACGACGACTGGGAGCTGTTCTTCCCCAACGCACGCCAGCGCCTCGGCCTCGTCGAGGGCGAGACGCCGGACGAGGACTGACTCGCCAGGCGGGGCGTCGGACGAGACGTCCGCGGCGCGGTCGGCGTCCCCCGGAGGTTCGCGCCGGTTCGGGCGACCGTGCGGGGGATGAACGCAGATGTGTAAGGCCTTTGTAGGCGCGCGGAGTCGAATGGGTATGAACGTCGCAGACGCCATGACGCCGCGCGAGGAGGTCGTGACGGTGTCGTTGCCCGGTACGCGCGACGACGCCCTGGAGTACCTCCGTGCGGGCGAGTTCTCCTCGGTCGCCGTCGTGAAAGAGGAAGACGGCGAGGAGGTCTTCCGGGGCCTCGTCTCGCGGGAAGCGCTCATCGACAACCCCGACGAGGACCAGTTGGCACTGCTCGTCGACGAGGGCCCGACGACGGCCGCGGACGCGTCGCTCGACGACCTCGCGGCCCTGATGCGCGAGCACGACGCCCGGCGCGTTCCGGTCGTCGACGGCGACGCCCTCGCTGGCATCGTCACCATCACCGACGTGGTCCGGGCCATCGCCTCGGGCGACGCCGACGGTGAGACGTCCGTGGGCGACCTCGCGACGCGCAGCATCAACACGCTGTACACAGGCACGCCACTGGGCGTCGCCGAACGCCAGCTCTCGCTGGCGAACGTCCCCTACGGCATCGTCATCGACGACGAGCGGGAGGTGGCGGGCATCCTCACCGACGCCGACCTCATCGAGGTGGCGGAGGTCGTCGAGGGCGAGGACGACACGGGCGAGTCCATCGCCAACGAGGACGACGAGTGGATGTGGGAGGGCATCAAGGCCGTCGGCAACCGCCACGTCCCGACGCGCAACGTCATCTTTCCCGAAGGGACCGTCAGGGAGTTCATGAGCGACGACCTCGTGACCGTCTCGCGGACGAAGACGGCCTACGACGTGGCCCGCCTCCTGCTGTCGAACGACATCGAACAGGTCCCCCTGATGAACGGCGGCGACCTCGTCGGCGTCGTCCGCGACATGGACCTCCTGAAGGCGCTATGACCGGCAGCGAGAGCGACGGCGAACGCCTCGCGGAGCTCGCCAAGCGCCGGGGCTTCTTCTTCCAGGCCAGCGAGTCCTACGGCGGCGTCGCCGGCTTCTACGTCTACGGCCCGCAGGGCGCCTCGCTCAAGCGCAACCTCGAGGACGCGTGGCGCGACCGCTACGTCACCCGTGAGGGCCACATGGAGATCGACGCGCCGACGGTCATGCCCGAAGCCGTCTTCGAGGCGTCGGGCCACCTCGACGGCTTCGACGACATGATCATCGAGTGCCCGGAGTGCGGCGAGAGCCACCGCGCGGACCACCTCGTCGAGGACGAGACGGGCATCGAGGAGGCAGAGAGTCTCCCCATCGCCGAGGTCGAGGCCATCATCGCCGAGAACGACCTCGTCTGTCCCTCCTGCGGCGCGGAACTCGCGGACGTGCCCGTCTCGGAGTTCAACCTCATGTTCGGCACGAACATCGGCCCCGGTTCCTCCGCGCCGGGCTACCTCCGCCCGGAGACGGCACAGGGCATCTTCGTGGAGTTCCCGCGCCTGAAGGAATACGCCCGCGGCAAGCTCCCGTTCGGCGTGGCGCAGATCGGCGAGGCCTACCGCAACGAGATTTCGCCCCGAAGGGCGCTCATCCGCGTCCGGGAGTTCACGCAAGCGGAGTTAGAGCACTTCGTGGACCCCGAGACGGACGAACCGCCCCTGCACCGCGTCGAGGACGTGGAACTCCCGCTGTACTCGGCCGCCGACCAGGAGGCGAGCGCGGAACGGAGTTCCGCGGAACAGTCGAGCGGCGACGAGCCGCGAGACGAGGAGGGCGGCATCGAGTACCTGACCGTCCGCGAGGCCGTCGACGAGAACGTCATCACGAGCGACTGGGTGGCGTTCTATCTCGGTCTCTCGCTCGGCTGGTACGAGCGCATCGGCGTGGACATGGACCGCTTCCGGTTCCGCCAGCACCTCCCGGGCGAACTCGCTCACTACGCGAGCGACTGCTGGGACGCCGAGGCCGAACTCGGCGGCAACTGGGTCGAGGTGACCGGTTTCGCCTACCGGAGCGACTACGACCTCTCGAAGCACGCCGCCCACGCCGACGACGACTTCACCGTCTTCCGGCAGTACGACGAGCCGATTTCCGTCGAGCGCGCCACCGTCGACCCGGACATGAGCTACCTCGGTCCCGAGTTCGGCGGCGCGGCCGCCGACATCGCCGAGGAACTGGCGAGTCTCGCCGCCGAGGACCGCTCGGCGTTCGACGGCGAGGAGGTCGTCGTGGAGGTCGACGGCGAGGCGTACTCGATACCCGTCGAGAAGACCGGCTTCGCGGTCCGCGAGGTCACCGAGTCGGGCGAGCACATCACGCCGCACGTCGTCGAACCCTCCTTCGGCGTCGGCCGCCTCCTCTATACGGTCCTCGACCACGCCTACCGCGAGGACGAGGTCGACGGCGAACCGCGCACCTACCTCGAACTCCCGGCGGAACTCGCCCCGACCACCGTCGGCGTCTTCCCCCTGATGTCGAAAGACGGCCTCGACGACGCGGCCCGCGACATCGCGGAGACCCTGCGGGCGGCGGGCCTCACGGTCGCCTACGACGACTCGGGTGCCATCGGTCGGCGCTACCGCCGGCAGGACGAGATCGGGACGCCGTACTGCGTCACCGTCGACTACGAGTCGCTGGAGGAGGACACCGTGACGCTGCGGGACCGCGACTCGACCGAGCAGGTGCGCGTCCCGGTCGCCGACCTCCCCGAGCGAATCGCCGCCCTCCGCGCCGGCGCACCGTTCGACGAGGTCACAGAGGGGTAACGTGCACCCGGAGGTCGAACGGCGACTCGTCCACGTGACGGGGGCAGTGGTCCCGCTCGCGTGGTTCGTCGACCTCGTCCCGTGGTGGGGCGTCCAGGTCGTGTGGACCGGCGGCGCGGCCGTCGCCCTCGTCCTCGAAGCCCTCCGCCTCTCGGGGCGGCTGAACTGGCGAATCTTCGCGAAGTTGACCCGCGAGTACGAACAGGAGAACCTCGCGGGCTACGCGCTGTACATGCTCTCGATGGCCGCCGTCTCGTGGCTGTTCGTCCCGACGGTGGCCGCGCCGGGCATGTTGATGCTCGCCGTCGGCGACCCGATAAGCGGTCTGCTCGGGTCGGGGGAACTGCGCTCGATGAAGCAGGCGACGTCGCTGCTGGCGATGTTCGGCGTCTGCCTGCTCATCGCGTTGGCGTTCGTCTCGACGATACCCGCGATACTGGGGGCGGCGGCGGCGACTTTGGCCGACGGCGTGAAACCCGTCGTCCGCGGGTACGTCGTCGACGACAATCTCACCATCCCGCCGGCCGCCGCCGTCGGCATCACCGTCGGTATCCTGCTGGTCTGACCCTCGCTCGGGCGGGGCGACAGTCCGTCCCACCCGGTGACTCACGCACAGGTGACGTTTTTACCCGTTCGCCCCGGTCCATCGGTATGGGCGTCTACGAGAGCGACCTGCCGGGGGTCGGCAAGAAGTTCGAGGTCGAACTCGACGGGGATACGCGACTCGTCATCGTCATCCACAACACGGGCAGGCGGGAGGTGTACCTCCGGGAGGGCGAGGGGGACGCGGACCGCCTGTTCGAGCTCTCGGACCGTCTCGCCCGGCAGATCGGGACCATCCTCGAGGGGGCGTACTTCCAGCCCATCCGCACCGAGAGCATCGACACGATGCTGAGCGACGACGCCCTCATCGAGTGGACGAAGGTCCCGGACGACTCGCCGCTGGTGGGACAGACGCTCGCGGGGGCCGACCTCCGCCAGCGGACGGGCGCGTCCGTCATCGCCATCCAGCGCGGGGAGGAGACCATCACGAACCCCAGCGCAGACACGGAGATTCGAACCGGCGACACCCTCGTCGTCATCGGGTCCCAGGAGGCCTGCCGGGCGCTCGGCGACATCGCGGACGGGGAGTAGATGGCGGAGACGTCCCTGTTGACCGTCGGGGCGATGTTCGCCGCCGTCGCCCTGGCGGGGGCGAGCGCACGTCGCCTCGGCCAGTCGGTCATCCCCTTCTACATCGTCGCCGGCGTCCTCGTCAACCCGTACGTCGCGGGCGAACTCGACCTGCCGGCGATTCCCGACAGCGAGTTCGTCACCGTCCTCGCCGAACTGGGAATCGTCTTCCTGCTGTTCTTCCTCGGCCTCGAGTTCAGCATCGACCGCCTGCTGGAGAGCGGCCCCAGACTGCTGAAAGCGGGTGCGCTCGACCTCGTGGTGAACTTCTCTGCGGGGTTCCTGCTGGGGCTGGCGGTCGGGTGGTCGGTCGTCGAGGCGTTCGTCCTCGGCGGGGTCATCTACATCTCCTCCAGCGCCATCATCACGAAGAGCCTCATCGATCTCGGCTGGATCGCCAACCCCGAGAGCGAACCGATGCTCGGGACGCTCGTCTTCGAGGACCTCGCCATCGCCGTCTATCTGGCGGTCCTCTCGGCCATCGTCCTCGGTGGCGGGGAGCTGTCGGTCGCCCTCCGGGGCATCGGCATCGCGGCCGCCTTCCTGCTCATCTTGCTGATGGGGGTGTACTACGGCGGGACGCTGTTCGACCGGTACCTCCGGGTGGACACGAACGAGTCGTTCGTCCTCCGGGCGGTTGCGGCCGCGACGCTCGTCGCCGGAATCGCGCTCGCACTCGGCGTCAGCGAGGCCGTCGCGGCCTTCTTCGTCGGGATGGGGTTCTCGAGTACGGACCACGTCGAGAAGCTCGAACGCCTGCTCGCGCCGCTGCGGGACACCTTCGCGGCGGTCTTCTTCTTCTGGATCGGCGTCACGACCGACCCCGTGCTGGTCGCCGGCACCGTCGGGTTGCTCGCCCTCGCCGTCGTCGTCAGCACGCCGACGAAGTTCGCGACGGGCTACCTCGCAGGACGGCTGTACGACCTCGACCCGCGCCGGTCGGTCCGCGTCGGGGCGGGGCTGGTCACGCGCGGGGAGTTCTCGCTCATCATCGCGGCGCTGGTCACCGCCGGGGGGACGCCCGTGCTCTCGGAGGTCATTCCGGCGTTCGCCGTCGGCTACGTCCTCGTGATGAGCGTCCTCGGGACGACGCTGATGGGCTACGCCGACCGCCTCGCGGCGCTCCTCCCCGACCGGGTGACGGAGGCCGACGCGGGGACGGAGGCGACGTAGGGTCGCTTCACTTTCACCCCGATACGCGAACCCTTAACCAGCATCGAGCGATACTCCTGTGAAATGGCGGCCACCAGCGAGGGCGAGACCATCGACCGCCCACTGCTCACGCCGGGGATGCTCCAGCGGCGGAACTACCAGCTGGAACTCGCCGAGGAGGCCTGCCGGACGCACACGCTCGTCTGTCTCCCGACGGGGCTGGGGAAGACGGCGGTGAGCCTGCTCGTCACCGCCCGCAGGCTCCACGAGGCCGGCGGCACGTCGCTCCTGCTCGCGCCGACGAAACCGCTCGTCCAGCAACACGCCGACTTCTACCGCGAGGCGCTGACGGTCCCCGACGACGAAATCGTCGTGTTCACCGGGGAGGTCCGCCCCGACGACCGGGCCGAACTGTGGGAGTCCGCGCGCGTCGTCGTCGCCACGCCGCAGGTGGTCGAGAACGACCTCGTGGGCAACCGCATCTCGCTCGAAGGCGTCACCCATCTCACCTTCGACGAGTGCCACCGGGCGACGGGCGACTACGCGTACAACTACATCGCCGAGCGCTACCACGCCGACTGCGGGGAGCGACGCTCCCCGGGCAACCGGAACGCTCCGCGTTCCGGTGACGCCGCCGACCCCCTCGTGACCGGGATGAGCGCCTCACCGGGCGGCGACGAGGAGGAGATACTCACCGTCTGTGAGAACCTCGGTCTGCGCGAGGTGGCGGTGATGACCGAGGACGACTCCGACGTGAGCGAGTACACCCACAAGACGGAGGTGGAGTGGGAGCGCGTCGAACTGCCCGAGGAGGTCATCGAGATACGCGACGCGCTGAACGAGGTCATCTCCGACCGACTGGAGAAGCTGAAGGGACTGGGCGTCACGAACTCCACCAGCCCGGACATGTCCCAGCGCGATTTGAACAAGATTCGCGCGGAACTCCAGCGGATGATCAACGCCGACCAGTCGGAGGGGTATCAGGGGATGTCCGCGCACGCGGAGATAATGAAGCTCCGGCGGGCGGTCGAACTCGTCGAGACGCAGTCCGTCGAGTCCACCCGGCGGTACTTCGAGCGCCAGCGCAACGCGGCCCGGTCGTCTGGCGCGTCGAAGGCCGCCCAGCGGTTCGTCTCCGACCCGCGCGTCCAGGAGGCGATGCGGCGGGCAGAGTCCTACGACGACCTCCACCCGAAGTTCCGCCGGGCGCGCATCCTCCTCGCCCAGACGCTGGGTATCGAGGGCGGTCAGCGCGTCATCGTGTTCACCGAGTCCCGGGACACCGCCGAGACGCTGACCGAGTTCTTCGGCGGGCACTTCGAGACGCGCAAGTTCGTCGGGCAGGGCGACAAGGAGGGTTCCGACGGGATGACCCAGAAACAGCAACAGGAGACGCTCGACGCCTTCCGGGCCGGCGAGTTCGAGGTGCTGGTCTCCACGAGCGTCGCCGAGGAGGGACTGGACGTCCCGGAGGTGGACCTCGTGCTGTTCTACGAACCCGTCCCGAAGGGCATCCGCGCCATCCAGCGCAAGGGTCGGACCGGCCGGCAGACCGAGGGGAAGGTCCACGTCCTTCTCGCGGAGGACACGCGCGACGAGGCGTACTTCTGGATCTCTCGGCGCGAGGAGAAGCGCATGGAGGAGGAACTGCGCTCGCTGAAGGGGATGGCCGGCGAGGTGAACGCCGAACTCGGACAGGCAGGCCTCGACGCCTTCGAGAGCGCGGCACCCGAGGAAACCGGAGGAGACGAGGACGGGACGCCCGCGAACGCGGAGGCGGACGGCGGCGCCACGGACGAGGAACCGGCGGCCGCACCCCACGACGGCCAGTCCGGGCTGGACTCCTTCGCGGCACCACCCGACGAACCCGACGACGGGGACGAGGAGACGACCGGCGCCGAGTCCGAGGCCGGCGGCGAGGAACCCGAGGGCACCGTCGAGACGGCCCGCGGCGACGGCGACACCGTGGAGATCGTCGCCGACCAGCGCGAACTCGACGCGACCATCGCGCGCGACCTCTCGACGCGCGAGGGCATCGAGACGCGACTGGAGACGCTGGCAGTGGGCGACTACGTCCTCTCGGACAGGGTGGTGGTCGAGCGCAAGTCCGTCGCCGACTTCCTCGATACGCTCACCGGCGGCGACCGCTCGATGTTCGAGCAGGTGAAAGACGCCGCGCGGCACTACTCGCGGCCCGTCGTCGTCATCGAGGGCGACCGCCTCTACGAGGAGCGCAACGTCCACCCCAACGCCATCCGAGGGGCCATCTCCGCCCTCGCGGTGGACTTCGGGGCCTCGGTGCTGCGGACGACCGACCAGAAGGACACCGCGGACCTGCTGGAGGTCATCGCCCGGCGCGAACAGGAAGAGTCGAAGCGCTCGGTGAACGTCCACGGCGAGAAGGCCGCCAAGACGCTCACCGAACAGCAGGAGTACGTGGTGAGCGCAATCGCGGACATCGGGCCGGTGACCGCACGCGCCCTCCTCGAAGAGTTCCGCACCGTCGAGGCGGTGATGACCGCCCGCGAGGAGGACCTCCTGGAGGTGAAGGGCGTCGGGCAGGTCACGGCCGAGCGCATCCGGGAAGTCGTCGGGAGCGAGTACGAGTAGGCGTCCGAGCGCGCCAGTCCGAGACACGCCTCCCGAAGACCCTTTCCGACCCCGCCGCACCCCGAGACATGGACGACGTGGTCGCCGCGGCTCTCGACGGGGCGTTCCCGGGGCGTGCGGTGGAGACGGTCGAGGAGACGGGTCCCTCGTGGAACGAGGAGAACCGAACGGTCAGAGTCGAGTTCGTCGACGGCGAGGCGGTCTACCTGAAGACGACGACGGGCAACGGGACGCGCTTCGCCCGCGAACGGGCCGTCGTGGCGTACGTCGCGGCGACCACCGAGGTACCGGTCCCAACCGTACCAGCGTGTGACCCCGACGGGAGCGTGCCGTATCTCGTCACCGCGCCCGTCGAGGGCGAGAGCCTGCTGGGACCGTGGTACGACCGCGACGTGGCGGAGCGCCTCCCCCTCGCCCGGGCGGTCGGACGGACGCTGGCGCGCGTCCACGGCCTGCGCTTCGAGGGCCACGGCCGCGTCGTCGGGGGGAATTCGGAGGAACTCGAACTCAACGGGAAACCGTGGCCAGACCTCCTCGTCGAACAGATACGGGAGGCGCGGCGCATCGCGCCCTCGGAGCGATTCGGCCGCCACTACGACGCCGTCGTGGCGACAGTGGAGGCCAACCGGGACCTGCTCTCCCCGGCTCCGGCGACGCTGTGTCACGGCGACCCCGCGATTCCGAACTGCTTTCTCACCGACGGTGAGGTGGGCCTGCTGGACTGGGAACGGGCACACGTCGGCGACCCGGCGCGCGACCTCTACCGGACGCGCCGCCAACAACTCGATGCGATGCGCGAGGACGCCCCCGAGGAACTCGTGGGAGCGCTCTACGACGGCTACCGCGAGGTGGCCGGTGGACTCCCCGAGGGGTTCGCGGCGCGACGACCCGTCTACGAGGCGGTGTGGTTCCTCAGCTACTCGGGGTTCTTCGACAACTGGGTCGAGTTCCGCGACGAGCCTCGGGGGGAACTCGCCGAGTGGGTCGAGGCGGGGATGAAGCGCCGACTGGCCGCGATTCGGTAGGTCAGTCCTGGCGCGCGTGGAACGCCTCGACGCAGTCGAACAGCGCCTCCCGGCGTCGTTCGAGGGTGAGGAAGTGCGACCCGCCGGCGAGTTCGGCGTACTCCTTCTCGGCCGCCCCCAGTGCGTCGTACAGGCCGAGGGCGTCCGCCCGGGTGGCCGTCGCGTCGAGCGACCCCCGGACGACGAGCGTGGGGGTCGTAATGCGTCCCGCGTCGTAGCGCGGCCCCTCCTCCGCGGCTTCCCGGAGGTCCACGAGCGTCCCGTTCGGCGCGCGGACCGAAGGCGTTCCGTCCGAATCGATTCCCTGCCCGGACTCGAGAAGGACCTCCCAGAACGTCCCGGCGACACCCGGTTCGCGGTGGGTCGCGGGGTCGGCGTCGCCGAAGTGGGCGTCCCAGCGCTCGCGGACCCGTTCCTCCGAGACGACGCGGTAGGCGTCGAGGCCGCCCCCGAGGTCCGGGCGACCCTCGGGGAAGGTGTGGACCGGGGCGAGTTGCGTGAGCGAGGCCACCGCGGGCGAGCGTTCGGCGAGCAGGCGACCGCAGAGGATGGACCCCCACGAGTAGCCGACGAGGTGGACCCGGTCGTGGCGCGCGGCGACGTGGTCGAGGGCGCACGCGACGTCTCCCACCGCGACGTCACCCCGCACCGCGGGCGGGTTGTCGCCGGCGGGCGCGTCGAGTTCGGGTGGCGCCTCGCTGTCGCCGTAGCCCCTCACGTCGAGGGCGTAGGCGGGCCTCCCCCCGTCCGCGCAGGCGTCCAGCCACGACGCGCCGGGGAGGTCGAACACCGCCCGGCCGGGGTAGGTCGCGCCGTGGACGAACAGGACGGCCTCGCCGGAGGGGGCCTCGGGCGTCGCGCGGTGGAGTCGCAGGCGCGTGCCGTCGTCCGCGTGGACGGTCCGGCCGGACTCGCCGGGAGCGTCGCTGGGGGTGTCGGTCATGTGTCGACCACGGCGGTGGGGGAGAAAAGTGTGGAGTGTGTCAGCGTTCGGCGCGGCGGACCGCTGCCAGCGCGTCGGCGGCATCTTCGACCGCGGTGAGGTACTCCCGGGCGCGCGCGAGATCGTCCGCGGACTCCGCCTCGCGGGCGAAGCGGGTCACGGTCCGACCGAGGGACTCGCGGGCGTCCGAGAGGTCGGCGAACTGGCCGGGGGCGGAGGGTTCGGGTGCGGTCGGCGGGGTGGGTTCACGCGTCGGCGGGGCCGGGGAAGCGCGGTCCGTCGGCGACGGGGCGTCCTGTCCCCCCGTGGCCGCCTCGCCGGGCACGTCCTCCTCCGGTCCCAGCTGGACGTCGACCTGTGCGTCTGCGTGGCCGGGGACCGACTCGGGGTTGGGGGGTGCGCCGTTCGACGCGTCGACGGACCCCTCCTGTTCGGGTGTCTCCGAGGCCGAGGCCGAGTCCGGAGACTGCTGGCTCTCCTCGGCCTGCTGGGCCTGCTGAGCGGCCTGCTTGACGCGCGTGCCCTCGGCGGCGGAGCAGGTGGGACAGAACTCCTCGCCCTGCCAGCGGAAGATGGGGTCGCCGCAGTCGTCGCAGTGCTTGTTCGTCATCGTCGCCCCCTTCAGGAGGAGTTCGCTCATGCGCTGGGTCGTCTCGCGCTTGCGGTCGTCCTCCGCGAACTGCTCGCGGAGTTTCTCCCGTTCGGCCTCCTTGTCGAACTCGCTCATGTGCGCTCGAAGGCGGTCCGGGGCGAAAAGAACTGCGACGCGTCGACGGTCCCGGCGGGGTCGAACGGTGGAATCGTCCGAGCGGCGTCTCCTACCATCGGACACTGCGGGGCCGGCTCCGCCGTCCATCGGTAAGCGGCGTATTCAGCGATAAGCGGGGGTTTCGAAGCGCTTAACCGGAATCCGTGGGACCGTTGTGACATGGCAAAAGTCAGCGTCGTCGGTGCGGCCGGGACGGTCGGTGCCGCGGCCGGGTACAACATCGCGCTTCGTGACATCGCGGACGAACTCGTCTTCGTCGACATCCCCGACAAGGAAGACGAGACGGTCGGGCAGGCCGCAGACGCCAACCACGGCGTCGCCTACGACTCGAACACCGAGGTGTACCAGGGGACCTACGAGGACACCGCGGGTTCGGACGTGGTCGTCATCACGGCCGGCATCCCCCGCCAGCCCGGCCAGACCCGAATCGACCTCGCGGGCGACAACGCGCCCATCATGGAGGACATCGGCTCGTCGCTCGCCGAACACAACGACGACTTCGTCTCCATCACCACCTCGAACCCGGTGGATCTGCTGAATCGCCACCTCTACGAGTCGGGCGAGCGCGCTCGCGAGAAGGTCATCGGCTTCGGCGGCCGCCTCGACAGCGCCCGCTTCCGCTACGTCCTCTCGCAGGAGTTCGATGTGCCCGTCCGCAACGTTGAGGCGACCATCCTCGGCGAGCACGGCGACGCGCAGGTGCCCGTCTTCTCGAAGGTCCGCGTCGACGGCCGCGACCCCGAGTTCTCCGCCGACGAACGCGAGCGCATTCTCGGCGACCTGCAGGAGTCCGCGATGAACGTCATCGAGCGCAAGGGCGCGACCGAGTGGGGCCCCGCGACGGGCGTCGCCCACATGGTCGAGGCCGTCCTGCGCGACACGGGCGAGGTCCTCCCCGGGAGCATCGCCCTCGACGGCGAGTTCGGACTGGACGACGTGGGCCTCGGCGTCCCCGTCAAACTCGGGTCGAACGGCGTCGAGGAGGTCGTCGAGTGGGACCTCACCGGAGACGAGGAGGAACTGCTGGACGAGGCCGCCGACAAGCTCTCCGAGCAGTACGCGAAAATCTCGTAAGGTCGTTCTCCCCGGCGAACCCGCTTCTTTCGCGCCCGCTTCGTGAGCGACGGCGTCCTCTTCCTACCCGCTCGCGGCGACGCGGGCGCGCACCCACTCGACCAGCAGGAGACCGTGAACCACCAGCACCGTGGTCAGCAGGAAGAACAGGGCCTCCTCGACGGGGAGACCGAACGGGGCGAGGCCCGTCGACAACGCGGGGGCGACCGACCACACCCCGAGGTGGAGAGCGACCCAGTCGGCAGCCCAGAGGAAGAGGGTGGGGACGGCGACTGCCAGCAGTTGTTCGCGGCGGTAGTACCAGAGGGCGGGGCCGCCAAAGGCCCACTCCAGACCGAGCATCGGCGCAATCCAGAGGAGCGTCGCGCCGAGGTAGTAGCCCGCACCCGGATCGAGGGCGAGCAGCGCCCCCCCGAAGAACGCGAGGGCGAACCAGAACCCGACGCCCACGGGCCGGGCGGGGAACGGGGCGGTGCCCACGTCCGCCCGCACCGCGGGGACGACGCGGTAGAACCACAGTCCGATGAGGAGCGGCTGGAGGACGAAGATGGCGTACTCCGAGAGGGGCGTGTAGCCCAGACGGCGCCAGACGACCCCCTCGCCGTAGGTCCAGACGCCCCGCGCGACGAGGTAGTTGTCCCACGGCGTGGCGTAGACGACGGTGACGACGGCGAGGAGGACGACGGCTCCGAGGTGCGTGCGGGTGATTCGAGGGCCGGTGAGGGCGAGGGCGGCGATGGGGAGACCGAAGAAGAGGGCGACGAACGCCGGGTAGGAGAGGGTCACGCCCGCGCGTCCCGGTTACGGGATTATCTGCTCGCCGTCGTCGTCGAAGACGCGGATGGCGTCGACGGGACAGACGCGGGCGGCGAACTTGGCGTCCAGTTCGGCGTCCTCGGGAATCTCGCGCGAGAAGACCTTCTCCTCGATTTCCTCACTCTCGGCGAGGTCGGCTTTCCCCTCGTCCATGTTCTTCGAGAAGGCGTCCCACTCGGCGACACACTGGTACATGCCGATGCAGGTGTCGCGGTCGAACTCGATGCGCATGGCGGGGGTTCGGCGGAGGTGCCTAAAGGCGTGCCGCTCGGTCACTGCCACCCCTCGCCGTAGACTTCCTCGCGGTATCCGACGGTGATAGGGAACGAGTGGGTGTACGTCTCCTCACCGAGGCGAAGGACGGTGTTCACCGATGACGGGAGCACTTCGACGGCTCTGTCGTGCGGAATCGTCGGGGCACTCCGGACGACGTCTTCGTCCGCGTCCTCGTAGACGATTCGGTAGACGACGTGGACGGTACCACGGCTCGAACTCGCCGCGTGGACGCCCACGTCACCGAGTCGCTCCGCGATGGCTTCGCCCAGCGCGACGCGGGCGAGAGCCGTAGCCTGCCCTGCAACCCAGCGGTTGGCATCGACCGAATGGAAGACGGGACCGTCACGGTCGTACTTCGCGGCGAACTCGACGACGCCCGTGTCGGGGTCGTAGCCCGCTCGTGGTGGGTACGGGCCGTCGTCGGGGTCCTCGTCCACGAAGGGAAACTCGGGAACGAGCGTACGCTCGGCGTCGATAGGGGGACCTCGCGCTCGCGTCGGGGAGGGCATACCCCGGGTACGCCACCTCACGACAAATACCTGCCCGCGCTTCACTTCCGCCGCGACTGCCGAGTGTTTAAAAACGGTGACGCACAACCCCTCTCCAATGAACGTCGCAGACATCCCCGAGGTGCCCGCGTGGCTGGCGGACCACCTCCGGGATGGCGGAATCGAGGAACTCTACCCGCCGCAGGCGGAGGCCGTCGAGCAGGGGGTCACGCGGGGCGACAGCCTCGTCGCCTCCATCCCCACGGCGAGTGGCAAGACGCTCATCGCCCAGTTGGCGATGCTCTCCAGCATCGAGCGCGGCGGGACGGCGCTGTACATCGTCCCCCTGCGGGCGCTGGCCAGCGAGAAGCGCGAGGAGTTCGAGGAGTTCGAGCGCTACGGCCTCTCCGTGGGCGTCTCGACGGGCAACTACGAGTCGGACGGCGAGTGGCTCTCCTCGTGTGACATCGTCGTCGCCACGAGCGAGAAGGTGGACTCGCTGGTGCGAAACGGCGCGCCGTGGATCGAGGACCTCTCGTGTGTCGTGAGCGACGAGGTGCACCTCGTCGACGACGCCCACCGGGGGCCGACGCTCGAAGTGACCCTCGCCAAACTCCGACGATTGAACCCGAACCTCCAGACGGTGGCGCTGTCGGCGACCATCGGGAACGCCGACGCCATCGCGGAGTGGCTGGACGCCAACCTCGTGGACTCCGACTGGCGGCCCATCGACCTCCGGACGGGCGTCCACTACGGGCAGGCGCTCCACTTCGACGACGGCGAGAAGCGCGAACTCCCGGTGCGGGGCAACGAGAAGCCGACGGCGGCCATCGTCCGCGACACCCTCGACGAGGGCGGGTCGACGCTGGTGTTCGTCAACTCCCGGCGGAACGCGGAGGGGGCGGCAAAGCGGCTGGCGGGCGTCACGAGCGAGGCGCTCACCCACGAGGAGGAAGAGCGCCTCGAAGCGGTCGCCGACGAGTTGCGCGAAGTGAGCGACACGGAGACGTCCGAGGACCTCGCCGAGTGCGTCGAACAGGGCGCGGCGTTCCACCACGCGGGCCTCGCCAGCGAACACCGCTCGATGGTCGAGGACGCCTTCCGCGACCGACTGGTGAAGGTCATCGCGGCGACGCCGACGCTCGCGGCGGGGGTCAACACCCCCTCGCGGCGCGTCGTGGTCCGGGACTGGCGGCGCTACTCGGGCGACGTGGGCGGGATGAAGCCCCTCTCGGTGCTCGAAGTCCACCAGATGTTCGGACGGGCGGGCCGCCCCGGCCTCGACCCCTACGGGGAGGCCCTGTTGCTCGCGAACGGCCACGACGAACTCGACGAGCTGTTCGAGCGGTACGTCTGGGCGGACCCGGAGGCGGTGCGGTCGAAACTCGCCGCCGAACCCGCCCTACGGACGCACGTCCTCGCCACCGTCGCGAGCGGGTTCGCCGGCTCTCGCTCCGAGTTGCTCGACTTCCTCGACCGAACCCTGTACGCCACGCAGACCGACGAACCCGGCCGGCTGGAGCGGGTGACCGACGACGTGGTCGCCTACCTCGTCGCCAACGAGTTCCTCGAACGCGGCGAGGGTGACTCCCTGGAGGCGACGAGCCTCGGCCACACCGTCTCGCGCCTCTACCTCGACCCGATGAGCGCCGCCGAGATAATCGACGGTATGCGCGGGGCGACCGACGCGACGGCGATGGGTCTCTACCACCTCGTCTGCCGGACGCCCGACATGTATCAGCTCTACCTGCGCTCGGGGGACAGAGAGGAGTACACGATGCTCGCCTACGAACGCGAGGCAGAGTTCCTCGGCGCGATGCCGAGCGAGTTCGAGGACGGCCGCTTTGAGGACTGGCTCTCGGCGCTGAAGACGGCGCGGATGCTGGAGGACTGGGCCAGTGAGGTGGACGAGGAACGCATCGCGGAACGCTACGGCGTCGGCCCCGGCGACGTGCGGGGGAAGGTCGACACCGCCGAGTGGTTGCTCGGGGCCGCCGAACGCCTCGCGGGCGAACTCGACACGGGCCTCGCGCCCGCCGTCCGCGAGGCGCGCGTGCGCGTCCAGCACGGGGTCAAGAAAGAACTGATGGACCTCGCGGGCGTGCGCGGCGTGGGCCGGAAGCGCGCCCGTCGCCTGTTCGACGCGGGGATCGAGGACCGCGCGGACCTCCGGGAGGCCGACAAGTCGGTCGTTCTCGGGGCGTTGCGGGGGCGGCGGCGGACCGCCGAGACGGTCCTGGAGAACGCGGGCCGCGAGGACCCCGACATGGACGGGGTGGAGGCCGACGCGGACGCCGCGCCCGACCCGGACCCGGCCGACGAGGAACGCGAGGTAGAAGACCAGGCGAGCCTCGGTGACTTCTGATGGAGGTGGTCGAGGGATACACCTCGGTGGCGTCGGTAGACGAGTTCGTCGCCCGTCTGGGCGACGTCGGCGCGGAGCACGGCTGTGCGGTGCAGGCGTTCGACGCCCGGTACGTCGTCGGCGAGGCGCACCTCCGGCGGGCCGTCGAACTCGCAGACCGGGCGTTTGCGCGGGGGGAGACCGTCGCCCGGGACCGGGCGGTCGAGATACTGCTCTACGCGGCGGGGCGACGACAGATCGACCAGGCGCTCGAACTCGGCGTGGCGGCCGGCGACCAGTCGGTCGTAGTCGTCGTCAGCGCCGACGGGGCGGGACCGGACGAACCGGACGGGGCGAGCGGTGCGGCCGGCGCGGACGAGGCGGACGAGGCGGGGGCGGCCGCGGCGGTCGCCGACCTGCTCACCCCCGGGGAGACACTGGGCGCGTACGACGAGGACCGGGTGCGGTCGTACTACGACGTGACCGACGAGGAACTGGGGGCGACGGAGGCGTCGCTCGAGGAGTTGGTCTGCGAGCGGGTGGCGTTGTTGACCGTCGAACGCTGAGCGGGAAAACGGCTCTCCACGGGAGGTGTCGCGAGGGCGTGCCCGGGCGTGTCCGCTGCGCGCCTGCCTGTCCGTGCCTGGTCAGTCGATGAGGACGACGGCCTCGCCGTCGATGACGACCTCCTCGTCGGCGTCGAGGATGCGCGTCACGAGGCGGTAGCGCCCGTCGTCGAAGTCCTCGGCGACCTGCACGTCGGCGGTGATGCGGTCACCGATGCGGACGGGCTTGAGGAACTCCACGTCCTGTGCGAGGTAGATGACGTTCCCCGGCAGGCGGGCCAGCGCGGCGCTGATGAGCCCCGAGACGAGGATACCGTGGGCGATTCGGCCGCCGAAGCGCGTCTCGGCGGCGTACTCGTCGTCGAGGTGGATGGGGTTCGTGTCCCCGCTGGCGCTGGCGAATCGCTGGACGTCGTCCTCCGAGATGGTCTTGGTGAACCGGAGGGTGTCGCCGACGGTCAGTTCCCCCGGCGTCCGCACGTCGTGTTCGACGTCCCACTCCTCCAGGTCGCTGTCTGGTTCGATTCGTCGCTCGACCGGTTCGGCGTCGGTTTCCGAGGACATCGGGACGCCGAACGCCGCCGCCGCGGCCCGGTTGGCGGCGAGCATGCTGTCGAGGAAGTACCCCGATGTGCGCGTCCACGCGTTGAAAAACGACGGGTACGGACTAGAGCTCATCCTGCTACCGCCCGTTCGTCGTTTTCCCTAATAAACTCGCGGCACAGTTGTGTTTCGTTCGACATCTCTCGTGGTACCTCTCACTATCGGTGGGTCGCCCACACACGTAACTCCTTCGCCATGTAACCATTCGATGGTAGCGAATGGTAACAGATGGTAATCAGAGCAAGGCTTATACCGTTCAAGCCCCCAGATAGGGACGAGACGATGGACGAGAGCGATGGACCCATGTGGCCGCCCGCGATGTTCGCGCGTGGCTTCCAGCAGGCGAGTGAGGAGGCGGTGGACCGTCAACAGGAGTTCGTGCGGCAGTTCCTGGGCGGCGAGTCCACGATGACCTCCCAGCTCGGCGCGATGAGCCAGATGGCCATGTTCAAGACCAGGGTCCAGAGCGGCGGACGAATCTCCATCCCCGACGCCGAGCGCGAAGCGCTCGACATCGAGGAGGGTGACATCGTCCAGACCGTCGTCATCCCCATCAAGCGAAACCGCAGTGATTCCAATGAGTGAGAACACCTACACCAGCCCCGTCAGCACCGCCTTCGAGATGCAGCGCACCGGTATCAAGCAGAGCCAGCAGGCCTTCAAGCGCTCGCTGGAGTTCCAGCAGCGGATGAGCCAGGCCATGCTCGACGGCCTCGACGGGCAGGAGGACGCCCAGCGCTCCAGCGTGAAGTTCAGCCAGCAGGCCATCCACGCCTACCTCGACGCCCTCGAGTCGAGCATCCCCGGCTCCACCGGCGGCATCGGCGAGGTCCGTCGCGCCGTCGACGAGCAGTTCCGTACCCTGCTCGACGCACACGAGGAGGCCTTCAACGCCACCGAGGAGAGCATGGAGCGCGGTGCCGAGAACTACGACGAGTTCAGCGAGGCCTACCTCGAGGCGCTCAACGAGCAGATCGAGGCCGTCCTCGACGCCCACGAGAGCTTCGAGGGCCAGACGGTCGACGCCATGGAGAACGTGCTCACCCAGTACGAGCAGCTCCAGTCCCAGATGGAGAACCAGGCCGAGGCCGCCCAGAAGCAGTTCGAGCAGCAGTCCGAGCAGTTCCGCGAGCAGTTCGAGAACCAGCTCCAGCAGTTCCAGGAGCAGGTCGAGCGCATGCAGGAGCAGGTCGAGGACCTGCAAGAGCGCACCGAGTCCTCGGACGAGTAAAGCGTTTTACCTAACTTTCCCGTATTTACCCAAACGATGAGCGACAACACTCCCCAGGATATCCAGAACAACTGGATGCGGATGGTCGAACAGATGAACGACGCGATGGCTCGGTCGGTCGAGCAGAATATGGAGGCCCAGTCGAAGTTCATGGAGACGTGGGCGAAGACCATCGAGGACTCGATGCCCGACGAGGACACGATGGGCGAGAGCTTCGAGGCCTACCAGCGGGCCTACGGCGTCTGGATGGACGCCGCAGACCAGATGTACGAGCGCGTCACCGACGCCGCAGAGGGGGAGGACGTCGCCTTCACCGAGTTCCGCGACATCTGGCTCCGCAGCGCCAACGAGGCGTTCAAGGAGGTCATGGGCACGACGGCGTTCGCCGCGGCGCAGGGCAACCTCGTCGAGTCCATGATGGAGATGCAACAGCAAGCCGAGGACGTCAGCCAGGACACCCTCGAACAGTTCGGTCTGCCGACGCGCGACGACATGGACGAGGTCGGCGAGCGACTCGTCGAACTCGAACGCCGCCAGCAGCGCGTCGAGAACAAGCTCGACCGGCTCATCGAGATGGCCGAATCGAGCCAGGAGGCGTGAGATGGCCAGCGACGAGTCGTTCACGAACCCCTTCGCGCTCGCGTTGAACACCCAGCGCGAACTCATCGAGGCCGCCACGGCCAGCTTCGAGAAGGCCGACGTGGCCGAGGAGCGCATGGACGACCTCCGGTCCGTCGAGGTCGGTGAGACGCCGAGCGAGGTCGTCTACACCGAGAACAAGCTGGAGTTGCTCCACTACGAGTCGATGACGGAAGAGCAAAACGAGGTGCCCATCCTCATCGTCTACGCGCTCATCAACAAGCCGTTCATCCTCGACCTCCAGCCAGACCGCTCGGTGGTCCGACGGCTGCTGGAGGCGGGCCACGACGTCTACCTCATCGACTGGAACGAGCCCTCGCGGCTCGACCAGCACCTCACGCTCGACGACTACGTCAACCGGTACATGGACAACTGCGTCGACGCAGTCTGCGAGCGCTCGGGGCAGGACGCCATCAACGTCCTCGGCTACTGTATGGGCGGGACCATGTCGGTGATGTACGCCGCCCAGCACCCCGAGAAGGTCAAGGCCCTCGGCCTGATGGCCGCCGGCCTCTGCTTCGAGCGTTCGGGCGGCGTCCTCGAAGTGTGGGGCGACGACGAGTACTACGACCCCACGGACGTCACGGAGACGTACGGCAACATGCCCGCGGAGTTCCTCGACGTGGGCTTCGCGCTGATGGACCCCGTCGCCAACTTCGTCTCGAAGTACGTCCGCCTCTACGACAACCTCGAAGACGAGGACTTCGTCCAGAACTTCGCCCGGATGGAGCGCTGGCTGGACGAGGGCATCGACGTCGCCGGCGAGGCGTACGTCCAGTTCCTGGAGGACATCTACCAGGACAACAAGCTCTACAAGAACGAACTGGAACTCGACGGGAAGCCGGTCGACGTCGGCGAAATTGACATGCCGGTCCTCCAGATTCTCGGCGAGTACGACCACCTCATCCCGCCGGGAGCCTCGAAGCCGTTCAACGACATCGTCGGGTCGGACGACGTGACGACCATCGAGTACCCGACCGGTCACATCGGCCTCTCCGTCTCGGGGAGTTCCCACAAGGAGGTCTGGCCGCAGGTCGCCGAGTGGTTCCACGACCGCTCGCGACCCGACGAGGCGTCGGTCGCCGACGCCGCGGCGGACGCGGCGGCCGAGACCGGCGAGGACGTCGACGTCAGCGTCGACCCCACCGAGGGTGACGCCGACGAGGTCGAGGTCGAAGTCGAGGACGACGAGGGCGTCCAGACCGAACTCGTCGAGCGCGACGCCGAGGCGGTCGAGGAGGCCGTCTCCGACCAGACGGCGGCCGACGCGACGTCGGCGGACGCCGAAACGGTCGACGACGAGGACGCGGACGCGACGGCCGACATCGACGCCGACGTCACCGTGACGGACGACGCCGACGTCGAACACGATCTGGAGGAGGAGGTCGACCTCGACGAGGACGTCGAAGAGGAACTGGACCTCGACGAGGCGGACGCCGACGAAGCCGAGGAGACCGTCGAGGCCGGTGACGCGGACGCCGAGACCGACGTGGCCGAGGAGGGCGAGGGGCCCGCGGCCGCCGAGGGCGAGGACCTCGAAGAGATAGACGGCATCGGGCCGACGTACGCCGACCGCCTGCGGGCGGCCGGTATCGAGACCATCGCGGACCTCGCCGACAGCGACGTTGGGACCGTCGCGGAGGCGGCCGACGTCAGCGAGGACCGCGCCCGCGACTGGCTCGACCAGGTCGAGTAGCCGTCGCGACCGACGCCGAGCGAGGGACCCCCCGAAGAACCCCCCTCATATATCAGGGATAGTTCTATACTACCACACCCGAACGCCGTTAGCATGAGCGACAGCAGCGGAATGCTCGACGGACAGACGTGCGTCGTCACTGGCGGGTCCCGCGGTATCGGGCGAGGCATCGCCATCGAACTCGGGAGTCGCGGTGCCGACGTGGCGGTGAACTACCGCTCCTCGGAGGCCGAGGCCCACGAGGTGGTCGACCGCATCGAGGACGCGGGCGGGCGAGCCATCGCCGCACAGAGCGACGTGGCCGACCGCGAGGAGGTCGAGGGGATGTGCGAGCAGGTCCGCCGGGCGTTCGGGTCGCCGGACGTCCTCGTGAACAACGCGGGCATCACCATCGACAAGACGTTCGCGAACATGACCCGCGAGGACTGGGACCGGGTGATGGACGTGAACCTCGGGGGCGTCTACAACTGCACGCACTGCCTGTTCGACGACATCAAGGAGGCCGAACACGGCCGCCTCATCAACATCTCGTCGGTGGTGGGCCAGCAGGGCAACTACGGGCAGGCCAACTACGCGACTACCAAGTCGGGGCTCTTCGGGTTCACCCGGACCGTCGCCCTCGAGATGGCCCGCTCCGGGTCGACCGCCAACTGCGTCGCGCCCGGGTTCGTCGAGACGGACATGCTCGCGGAGGTGCCCGACCGCATCCAGGAGAAGATCATCGAACGCATTCCCCTCCGTCGGTTCGCCACCGTCGACGACGTCAGCGGGATGGTCCGCTTTCTCGCTAGCGAGGAGTCCAGCTACATGACCGGGCAGATCCTCGGCGTCAACGGCGGCATGGAGTGGTGACGGCGGGAATCGATTGAGCCGACGGAAGCCGGCGGAACCGACGCGCGGACTTTTCTTCGCGGCGCGGCGACCGACGCCATGCACGTCAGCGTCATCGGGAGCGGGACGGCCAGCGAGGGCACGGACACCTACCGCGCGGCCCGCGCGGTGGGTCGGGAACTCGCTGAGCGCGGGCACACCGTCGTCTGTGGCGGCCTCGGCGGGGTGATGGCGGCGGCCTGTCGCGGGGCGCGGGAGGCGGGGGGGAAGACGGTCGGAATCCTGCCCGGGAGCGACCCACGGGCGGCCAACCAGCACGTCACGACCCCCGTCGCGACGGGGATGGGCAACGCGCGGAACGTCCTCGTCGTGTTGAACGGCCGGGGCGTCGTGGCGGTCGGCGGCGCGACGGGCACGCTCTCGGAACTGGGCCACGCCCTCGACTTCGGGCGGCCCGTCGCGGGACTGGACACCCACGACCTCTCGTCGTTCGACGGGTTCGAGGCGTGCGGGGACCCCGAGGAGGCGGTGGAGTCGGTGCTCCGGCGGGTGTAGCTCGGTCGTGGTCGACCCAACCGCTCACTCCCCCTCGTCGAGGGCGTACCGGGGGACGACTTCCGGGTCGGGCGTGTAGCGCACCGTCGCCTCCACCCCGAAGACGTCCGCCAGCAGTTCCTCGGTGACCACCTCCCGGGGCGGTCCCCAGTCGTACGGCGACCCGTCTTTCAGGGCGACGAGGTTGTCGGCGAACCGGGCGGCCTGCGCGATGTCGTGGAGGACGACGGCGACGGTCACGTCCTCCTCCTCGTTCAGCGTGTGGAGCGTCTCCAGCACCCGCAACTGGTGGTGGAGGTCGAGGAACGTCGTCGGTTCGTCGAGGAGGAGCACGTCCGTCTCCTGTGCGAGCACCATCGCGATCCACGCGAGTTGCTTCTGTCCGCCGCTCAACTGCCCGAGTTCCGCATCGCGGAGGTGGTCGACGCCCGCGAGGTCGATGGCGCGGTCCACCGCCCGGTGGTCGGCCTCGCTCATCGACTCGAAGGTCCCCCGGTGGGGGTACCGGCCGTGGGCGACGAGGTCCGCGACGGTGAGCGTCCCGGGCGAGTCGTGTTCCTGCGAGAGGTGGCCGAGTTCGCGGGCGAGTTCCTTCCCCGAGCGCTCCTGTATCGCCCGGCCGTCGAGAAGCACCTCCCCGCGTTCGGGGGCGAGTTGGCGGGCGAGCGTCTTCAGGAGGGTGGACTTCCCCGACCCGTTCGGGCCGACGAGCGCCGTCACCTCCTCGGCGGGGACGTCGATGCGGTCGCACTCGACGACCGGGTCGTCCGTCGAGGGGTAGCCGATGGCGAGGTCCGCGCCGACCAGCGCACTCCGTCGCGTGGCTCCCCCGTCGTCCGCGCCACCGGCCGTATCCGCGACCGTGTCCGACGCCGATTCGGGGGTCCGTTCCGCCTTCCGCCCGTCCGGGTTCCGTCCCGCCATCAGAGGTCACCCAGTTGCTGCTGGCGGCGCATCAGGTAGAGGAAGTACGGCCCGCCGACGAGACCGGTCACGATGCCGGCGTGGAGTTGCTGTGGCTGTCCGAAGACGACTTCGAAGAACAGGCGCGCGCCCACGTCCGCGGCGGCCATCAGGGCGGGTCCGGCGAACACGCATCCCACGACGAGGCGGCGGTAGTCGCTCCCAACGACGGTGCGGACGACGTGCGGGACGACGAGGCCGACGAAGCTGACGATGCCCGCGACGGCGATGCTCGCCGAGGCGGCGACGATGGCGACGCCCGAGAGGAGAAAGCGCGTCCGTTCGACGGGCATCCCGAGTGAACTCGCGGTGCGTTCGCCCAGCAGGAGGACGTTCAACTGCCGCGAGAGGGCCAGTGCGAGGACGACGGCGAGGAGCGTCCACGGCAGGGCCGTCCGCACCTCGGGCCACGCGACGCCGGTGAGCGACCCCGTCGTCCACGCCAGCGCCTGCTGGACGACGCCGATGTCGCCCGCGAACGTGAACAGCGCCGTCTGGAGCGACTGGAAGACGGTAGAGACGACGACACCCGCGAGGACGAGGCGGACGGGACTCGTCCCGCCCTTCCACGCGATGAGGTAGACGAGCGCGAACGCGAGCGCCCCGCCGAGCGCCGCGAACAGCGGGAGCAGGGAGCTGAGACCGGAGAAGACGACGAGCGTGAGGAGGACGGCCAGCCCCGCCCCCGAGGAGACGCCGAGGATGAACGGGCTCGCCAGTTCGTTGCGCGTCACCGCCTGGAAGATGGCCCCCGAGATGGCGAGGGCGGCACCGACGAGGACGGCGACGAACACGCGCGGCAGGCGGATGTTCCAGACGACGTTCGTCGCCGTCGAGAGTTCGACCTCCGTCGTCGAGACGCCCAGCGTGCCGAGCACCGCCTCCATCAGCCCTTCGCCGAGGAGGAACGTGAGGAGCACCTGCGGGTTGGTCCAGACGAGGGGGTCGGCGATGGCCGCCCACGCCTCGGGGATGCTCATCGAGTAGGTGCCGAAGCTCACCTGCACGAGGAGGCTGGCGAGGACGACGAGGACGCTCCCGAGACAGAGCGAGACGAGCGGCCCGTCCACCCAGTCGAGTCGCTCGCCGCGGGTCGGGGAAGAGGTGTCGGTCGCCATGGTCGAGTTGATTTAGGTACACCTAAATCGGTGAAAGAGGTTTCGGAGTCGACGCGGGGGGAGCGGTCGGCCCCACGCCGCGGGACTACCGGCCATCGGGCCACCGGAGGTGGTCGCGGAGCGTCGCTCTGCCCGCCGCGACCCGGTCGTCGCGTTCCCCGTCGGTCGTCTGGAAGTCGAGGCGCTCGCGCTTCACCGCCTCACGGACCTCCTCGAAGTGTTCGTCCGAGACGTTCTCGGGCCGGGTGTCCGCCAGCCACGCGTCGACCTCCTCGTGCCACTCGTCGGTGTCGTAGCGGCCCTCGGGGACCGACCAGTCCCAGTAGTCGGCGACGGCGTCCCACCAGCCGTCGGCCCGCCGCCGGTCGGCCACGACGGCCTTCCCGACCCGGGTGCCGTGGCCCGCACACGCGAGGACCTGGTGTGGCCCCCCGGTGAGCCACCCGGCGGCGTACAGGCCGCGGTCGATGCGGCCCTCCTCGTCCGCCCCGGTCGGGTCGACGCCCTCGGGGAGGTACTCGTCGTCGTAGGCGGAGGCGGCGACGATGGACCCGGCGGAGACGGCCCGACCGTCGGCCGTCTCGACACGGAGGCCCTCGCTCCCGTCCCGGACGACCTCCTCGACGCAGTCCTCGACGACGCTCGCGCCGGCGTCCGTGACCTGTTCACGCCCGATTGCGAGGAACTCCTCGGGCGTGACGGCGGGGAGGCCGAGGTAGTTCTCGACGAGGTAGGCGCGGCGAATCGCCGAGGGACCGCGGTCGAACACCAGCGTGTCGAGGCCGTAGCGCGCACAGAACAGCGCCGCCGCGAGGCCGGCCGCACCACCGCCGACGACGACCACGTCTCGCTTCTCGATACCCGTCGGGTCGTCCCGGTCGGCGGTGGCGTCGGTCGGCACGGTTCAGTTTCCGGTCACGATGCCCGCGAGTTCGGCCCGGTCGAACAGGTCGCCGTCGCCGACGGCGTCGGGGAAGTACAGCTTCGCGAAGCGTTCCGTGAGGAAGAGATTCTGGATGGGCCCCTCGTAGATGGGACCGCCGCGGAACACCCGACCCTCCTTCACGGCGGTGAGGTCGCTCGCGACGGGGTGCTCTTCCATGAACGCCACCACGGTGTTCTGGAACTCCTCGCGGGTCTTGCCTTCGTGGCCCCGCACGAGGATGGACTCGGGGTCGACCTCCAGCATCGTCTCGTAGTCTATCTGCCCGCGTTCGCTCGTCGAGAGGCCCTCGATGTCCGTCTCCGCGAGGGCGTCCTGTATCCCGAGGTCGTGGAACTGCTTCTTGTTCGTCCCCTCGTCGCTCAGGCGGTACGGCGAGAACTGCTCTGGCTGGTCGCCCGACCCGAAACAGAGCAGTGCGGCCGGGCGCTCGGACTCGGGCGGCAGGTTCGACTGCACATCGTCGATGAACGCGTCGTGGAACTCGGCGAACGCCTCGTAGCGCTCGCGTTCCTGGTACACTTCGGCGACCTTCTCGAAGGCCTCGTACATCGTGTAGTACGGGTAGTCGTGCCACTCGTCGGTTCGCCGGAAGATGGTGTTGCCGAGGAAGGGCGCGACGGACGAGGAGAGTTCCTCGACGTCGCTCTCCTCCAGCGCGAAGAAGGAGTTGTTCACCAGCCACCGCGGGTCGATGAGGTGGAGGTCGCTGTCGAGTTCGTAGAACAGTTCCTTGTCGATACCGCCGTCGCCGACGAGGGCGGTCATCCCCGATTTGTCCACGCTCACGCCGTCGAGTTGCTCGTAGTAGCCGGTGTGGTACCGGGAGGGGACGCCGACGGACGTGATGCTGGCGCCGTGACCGAGCGCCACCGCCATATCGGCGTAGCCCGGGAAGTAGTGGGCGACCCGTTCGGGGACGGCGTCGAACTCGACGGTGCCGACGGGTTTCATCGTGACGGAGTACCCACTTTCGGCGTCTCCACCCGTCGCGTTCGACCCAGCGTCGGTCGTCTCGTTCCCGTCGGAGCCGTTCGAGTCGTTCGAACCACTCGGCCCCGAACCGCCCGCACAGCCGGCGAGCAGTGCGCTCGCGGCCGCACCGCCACTCAGGAGGAGTCGCCGTCGCGTCGTCTCGGTGTCTCGCATACGTTTTAGGCCAACCTAATTCGTGGTAAAGCCACCGATTTTTCGGCAGGCCTAAATCCCGTTGGGGCGGGCGGGTGACGACCTCACGAACCGTCTCCCGGTCGGTCAGGTCGGCGTCCGTACGGGGGCGACGGGTCGGCCGGAACGGGGAGAGATGACGGCGAGACGCGCTCAGAGCCAGTCGGCGAACGACCCCTCGATGAGCGTCTCCTCCTGCCGGTCGATGTACTCGGCTTGCATCCCCCAGACCGCCTCCGCGAAGGGCGTCCCCGACTCGACCGCCTCACGGACGCGCTCGTGTTTCCAGCGCGCGGGCGTGGTGCCCGTCTCGACGCGTGTCGCCAGCGGGTCGAGGTACTGGTCGATCTCGGCGTCCGAGAGGCCCCGCAGCGAGAGACCGTCGCGGGCGTACTCCAGCAGTTCGTCGAAGACGACGTCGGTGTCGGTCGTCTCGTCGCCGTTCTTCGTCATCCACGTGAACTCCGCCCCCAGACCGTCCTCGACGGCGGCGTAGAAGTTGTCGCGGGCGTCGGCCCAGTCGAGGGCGGAGACGGGGTGCTCGCGGCGGGGAAGGCTCTCCAGCAGACCCGCGTACGTCGCCTGCAGGGCGACGGTGTCGCGGACGGTGGGTTGGCCGGGGAGGGGACGGAACTCGATGCGGGCGTTCGCCGCCGAGCGGGTGGGGCCGTCGAAGACGGGGCGGACCCACCGCCAGTACGACCCGTGTTTGTGCCGGAAGTGGACGAACCGGTCGTCGTAGCGCCCGCCCGCCTCGGTGAGCATGGGGACGACGGTGTGGTCGGCGACGACGTCGTCGATGGCGTCCTCCACGCTGTCGAAGTCCCGCGGGAAGCGGACCTTCGGTTCGTCGCCCGTGTTGAGGAACGACTCGAAGACGCCGACGCGGTTCTCCATCCAGCACTCGTCCAGCACCGTCTCCGGGTCGGCGTCGTAGAGGTCCGGGGGGAAGAACGGGGAGTTGACGCCGAGCGCGAGGAGGGGACCGGCGACCCGCAGGGCGTATCGGAAGTAGACGGGCAGGTCAGCCGCGTGCGACACCTGATAGTGGGGCTGGATGGACGTGATGAGGCTCTCGGGCATCACGGTGTCGCCCGACAGGGAGACGTGGGGCACGTCGAGTTCCATGCGGATGCCGTCGCCCACGTTCGCCATCGCGTGGTAGCGCACCGCGTCGGACATGTTCGTCGCGATGCGCACCCCGTTGTCGACGACGCTGTCGGTGAGGTAGTCGCCGGCCGTCTCGCCGACGGGCGGGACCGTCCAGATGCCGTCGCTGACGAGGCGGATGCCGTGCGAGAGCGTCTCGCCGAGGGCGGCGTCGAGGCGGGCGCGTACCTCCGCCTCTTGCGCCGCGAGGCCGTACGAGGAGAGCGGTTGGGGCGTCGTCTGCATCTCGGCGTTGTGCAAGCCGAGTTCCTTCTCGAAGCCGATGAACTCCAGCAGTCGGCGGGGGACGCGCTTCAGGGCGTCCGTCTCGCTGTCGACGCCGTAGAACTCGTACTCCAGTCCGACGATGCCCTGCGGGTTGTCGAAGGTGCCCGCCTGCACCTCCCGTTTCAGCTCCTCGGCTTCGCGGGCGGCGCGTGCACGGAACTCCGACTGGTCCACCGAGAGCACCTCCGCCACCCGTGAGGCGAGGTCTGAGGCGGTCATACGACCCCCACGCCGGGAGAGGTTTTCAAGACCGGGGGTCGGGGGGTCCCGGTCATTCGGGGACGGCGTACGGGGCCAGTCGCTCGCGCCAGTCGTCGGGCACGCTCTCGGGGCGGCCGTCCTCCCCGAGGTAGACCGACACGGTCCGACCGGTGGCGGCGACGGTCCCCTCGACGCGCAGTTCGTACTCGATGGTGATGCTCGACCCGCCGACGGTGACGGGCCCGAGTTCGACGCGGGCGGTCCGGTCGGCCTCGACCGGCGCGCGGTAGTCGACTTCGAGCGTCCGCACCACCGTGGGGGCGTCCACGAGCGACACGCCGAGGACGTCGTGGTAGAACCGCCCCTTGGCCTGTTCGAAGTACGAGGCGTAGACGACGTGGTTGACGTGTCGTCGCGTGTCGAGGTCGCGGAACTGCACCTCCACGTCGTGGGTGTACGTCCGGGTCACGGCGGAGGGAGACACCCGACCGTGTTGAATTGGTGTCCTCCCGGCGAACGATGCCGCCCGGGCGCGGGCGCTCGCCCGTCGGGCAGGCCACAGGCGTATCCACGCCCCGCGAGTAGCCGGAGGCGAATGGTCGACTTCGGCTTCGGGCGGGAGACGAGTCGCGTCCGCCTCGGCTGGTGGGCGTTCGTGCTCGTCCTCGCCGCGACGGCGGTGTACATTGTCCACGCCTTCGTGGGAATCGCGGTCCTCGGCGTGTTCGGCTACTACGCGACCAGACCCATCTATCGGCGAGTCCGGGGCCGCGTCGGGATGGACGGCCTCGCCGCGGCCGGGACGCTCCTGCTCGTTACGCTCCCGGTGGTCGTCCTCGTGGGCTACACCGGGTTCGAACTGTTCCAGCAGTCCCAGCAGTGGCTCGGGGGGACCGCCGGCGTCCCGGTGTTCGGGGACTTCTTCGGGGCGCTCCAGTCCGGCGGGGGCGGAAATGGTAGCGGGACGCTCCAGTCGCTCCTCGCGAACCCCCGGCAGGCCCTCGCCAGTCCCGGGCGGAGCGTCGAGACCCTCTTGCGGGTGGGACGACGGGTGGCGGCCGTGCTGTTCAGCGCGCTGCTGGTACTGGCGCTGGCGCTGACGCTCTCGTACGCCCTGCTGAAACACGACGACGACCTCGCGGCGGCGCTCGTCGACCTGTTCGGGGGACGGGACACGGCCGCCCACGCGTACGCCTCGGCGGTCGACGCCGACCTCGAATCGGTGTTCTTCGGCAACGTCCTGTTCGTCGCCGTCATGGCCGTCGTGGCCGCAGTCGCCTACGGCGTGACGAACCTCCTCGCGCCCGCGGGCCTCCGCATCCCCATCCCGTTCGTCCTCGCGGCGCTGACCGGCTTCGCGAGCCTCATCCCCGCCATCGTGGGGAAGGTGGTCTACCTGCCGGTCGTGGCCTACCTCGGGGTGCAGGCGCTCCGCGTCGACGGGAGCCACCTCGCGTTCGTCGGGGGCGCGCTCCTCGCGTACGTCGTCGTCCTCGACCTCCTCCCGCAGGCGGTCGTCCAGCCGTACCTGACGGGCCAGCAGCTAAACGTCGTCCTCCTGCTGTTCGCGTACGTCCTCGGCCCGATGCTGTTCGGCTGGTACGGCTTCTTCCTCCTGCCCATCGTCTTCGTCCTGTTCGTCGAGGCGGTCCGCATCGTCCTCCCGGACCTCCTCCACGGCCGCCCGCTCACCCCCTCCGTCTCGATGGGGGCGGCCCTCGGCGCAGACCTCCCCTCGGCCCGTCGGGAGATGGGTGACGACTCGCGGACGGACGACTCCGTGACGGGCGAGGAGTAGCGGTCACTGCTCGCTCCTCGGTGGACACGTGTCGAGAAGTGGTCGCCGTGTTCGAGGACGGGAGTCAGCGCGCCCGGCGCGTGACGGGCCGGCGCTTCGGTTGCGGCCCGTGTCGCGGCTGGAGGGGGATGACGGGCGCGTCGGTCCCTCCCGCCGTGGTACTGGTAGTCGTTGAGGTGGTCGTCTCGGGCGAGTCGGTTGTCGTGTGCGGTGTGCGTCGGGTTGACATCGGGGGGTAGTGCTACGGTGGTCTGCGGGCGGTTCCGGCGGACGGCGGCTACCCGAGGCGTACCGGTGCGTGCATCACTCCCCGCTACAGGGGCATTCATCATAAACGTTCATGTTCGAATTCGGGTCGGCGGGCGGACCGCTCACTCCGCTTCGACGTCGAGTGCGCCGGCGATGGCCAGCAGGTCGGCCTTGGCGAACGACCCGCCGCCCGCCTCCGCGTCGTCGTCCTCGCGCAGTCCCACCCGCGACCGGATGCCCGCGCGCATCTGCGCCTTCGACGGCC
Source organism: Halomarina litorea (assembly GCF_024227715.1). Classification (NCBI taxonomy): domain Archaea; kingdom Methanobacteriati; phylum Methanobacteriota; class Halobacteria; order Halobacteriales; family Natronomonadaceae; genus Halomarina; species Halomarina litorea. The sequence goes on from NZ_CP100448.1 coordinate 275,191, forward strand.
GCTGTCCCCCCTTCACCGAGTACCCGACCTCGCTCGCGATGGCCGCGAGTTCCTCCTTGGTGAACCCCGAGGACACCTCGCGCTCGAACCGACCGGTGGCGACGCGGATGTCGTTTCGCAGGTCGTGGACCGTGGGCATACCCGCCCCGTGGGGGAACGACGGCCTATAGATTGGGGTTCGACGGCAGTCGGTGGGGAACTACCCCGCACCCGGCACACTCCCGACCGGACGAAAGTGGGGCCGAATTGGGCAAAGATTCACGATACCCCCATGTGAAGTGTTGCCATGGTAAAGATTACGCTGGACGTCGACGACGACCTCGCGGCGCGAATGGCCGGCCAGCCACACGTCGACTGGGACTGGGCGGCGGAGCGGGCGCTGACCGACTACGCCGAGAAACTTGACCGCCTCGCCGCGGGGGACGCGACCCACGACGTCGTTCACGAGGCCATCACGCCGACCGACGCGGGCGACCGCGTCACGGTCAGACTCACGCCGAGAGAGGAGGGGTGAGGACGAGGGCGGAAGAGGGCGGTCGCTCGGGAGCGTGGAATCAGAGAGTAGTCCATACTGGATTCGAACCAGTGTCGTTGCCCCCAGAAGGCAACAGGATTGGCCACTACCCCAATGGACTGTTGTTGCACTCAACGGTAGCCCGCTCACCTAAATGAGTGTTACGAAGCAGGCTCAGGTGGGACCGCAGTCTCTCAGCCGTCGGCAGGGGGGTCGAAGTGCTCTTTCCTGTGGCAGTTCGCACACAGGACGACACAGCGGTCGATCTCCTCGAAGACGCGGACGGCTGCGTAGCCGTACGATATCATCTTCCCGACGGCCGTCTCCTTCTCTCCGACGTGGTGGAAGTCCAGACAGCCCGGATGGTCCTCGCCACAGCGAGCACAGGCACACCGGTCACGTTTGTACTCGTAGACACGGCGGCGGATAGTCGCGCGTCGGCCGTTCGCTCTGTGTTGTGGTCGGCATTCCGGTAGTGCCAGCGCTGTGTGGACGACAGTTCTCCCCACTCGATGCCATCGGGGAGGTCGACTCCCGACGGTTTCGGCTCGGTTCGGGACCCAGTAGACGCGGCAGTCGAGAGTCCTGCCGCCCGCTTCGCCTCGTTCCACCCGCCGAGGACGCGAACGACCGTCCCGGAGGCGGGCGTCAGACCCAGTTCCTCGTACTGTCGCTTCGACGGTGACTCGCCGAGTCGACGTGCGGCCGTCCCGAGTGTGTCGAGACACACCGATTCGTCCACCATCACCGATTCGAGGTGGGGCGGGGGACTATCGTTTCGGGAGCGACGCCGAGTAGAAAGACCCAACCCCGCTCCGTCCGCCCTCCCGATCATGTACGTCGGTCGCTTCGTCGTCGTCGGACCCGGGATTGGCGCGTACCGCGTCTCCTCCCGGTCGTTTCCGAACCGTCAGGTCGTCGCGCGAGGGGAGACGCTCACCGTCGCCCCGACGCCCGACGCGCCGCCGTCGGACAACCCCTACATCGCGTACAACTGCCTGCGGCCCGTCGAACGGGCGGGCGAACCGCTCGCAGTCGTGGGCAACGGGTCGCACGTCGACCCCATCGCCGAGAAACTGGAGATGGGCTACCCGGCGCGGGACGCCCTCGCCACCGCGTTGCTGGCGCTGGACTTCGAGAAGGACGACTACGACACCCCGCGCGTGGCGGGCGTGGTCGGGCGTGAGACGGCCCACGTCGGGACCGTCCGGCGGGACGCCCTCGTGGTCCGCGAGGTGGCGGAACCGACCATCGTGGCGACCTACGAGACGGACGACCCGGAAACGTTCGCACTCGACGCGACGACGGCGGCGGAGGCGGCCAGAACCGTCTACACACACGACTTCGAACATGCGGTCTGTGCGGCGGGCGTGACCGTCGACGACGACGTCGAGACGGCCATCGTCAACGAGGACTGAACGCACGGACGAGTCGCCCGGGGCGCACGGACCCGCCGAGCGGTGAAGTACGGTTTCTTCCACAGAACTACGTATCACTCCGAAACGAACTGCGAATTACCCACAGGGGGACGACTCGGTAGCCGTACATACACCAGTATATCGGTATGGCGAGTTAGCAATAAATTCGTAGAAAATATATACAAAAAGCGCAACCTTCATATTCTGAACGCGGCCACGTGCAGGTGATGACGGACAACTCGTCCAACCGGGTCTCACGGCGCACGTTCATCACCGCGACCGGCACGGCCGGTGCGCTGGCGCTGGCAGGGTGTACCAGTAACGAGAACGCTGGCGGCGACGGCGGTCCGTCGGGTGGCTCGAACGGGAGCGGCGGCAACGGGAGTCAGAACGGGAGCGACGGCGGCAGTTCGAGCGGACAGCTCTCGGGCACCATCGACATCGCCGGCTCCTCGACCGTCTTCCCGCTCGCCACCGCGATGGCCGAGAAGTTCCGCAAGGAGCACCCCGACGTCAAAATCAACCTCCAGTCGACCGGGACCGGCGGCGGCTTCGCGAACAACTTCTGCCCGGGACGGACGGACTTCAACAACGCTTCGCGCCCCATCAAGGAAGAGGAGAAGGCCCAGTGCAAGCAGAACAACGTCCAGCCCGTCGAGTTGAAGGTCGCGACGGACGCGCTCACGGTCATCGTCAACAACAACGCCGACTGGGTCGACTGCGTGACCGCAGAGGAACTCAAGCAGATCTGGTCGGCCGACAGCCCGCCCGAGATGTGGAGCGACGTCAACTCCGACTGGCCGGACCAGCCCTTCGAGCTGTACGGCCCGAGCGACGCCTCCGGCACCTACGACTACTTCATCGAGGCTATCATCGGCGAGGACGGGCCCGGTCACCGGAGCGACTACTCCCCGACCGAGCAGGACCGCACCATCATCCAGGGCGTCCAGAACTCCCAGTACGCGATGGGCTACCTCGGGTTCGCCTACTACACGGAGAACCAGAACTCCGTGAAAGCGCTCGGCGTCAACGACCAGTCGGGCGGCGGTGGCTGTGTCAAGCCGTCGATCGAGACCGCAAAGAGCGGCGAGTACGCCCCGCTCTCGCGCCCGCTGTTCACCTACCCCGCGAAGTCCTCGCTCGCAGAGGAGCACGTTGCCGAGTTCGCGAAGTTCTGGGTCGAGAACTCCACCAGCAACGAGATCGTCGCCCAGCAGGTCGGCTACATCCCCAACTCCAAAGAGGAGAAGAACGCCCAGATGCAGAAGCTCCAGCAGGCCATCGACGAAGCACAGAGTAACTGACGCGCCTCGGCGTCGAACGAAGCGTTTTTTCCCAAACGACCGAATCCACCACCACACGCAATGAGCACGGACGACCTGCAAACAGACCTCACGCGGAGGACGGAGAACTCGCCCAGAGAGCTCCTGTCGCGCTCGTTTTTCTTCCTGTGCGCGGCGCTCTCTATCGCGACGACGCTCGCCATCATCTTCCTCCTGACCACGGAGGCGGCGAAGTTCTTCAGCGCCACCGCCCCCCTCGTCGGGGTGACCGGAGAGACGGCCTCCATCGTCGAGTTCCTGACGGGGACGAGGTGGGAGATAAACAACGGGAAGTTCGGCGTCCTCCCGCTCGTCTCGGCGACGCTGATGATCACCATCGGGTCGGCGGTCATCGCGCTCCCGCTCGGCGTCGCGACGGCCATCTACCTCAGCGAGTACGCGAGCCCGCAGGTCCGCTCCGTGCTCAAGCCCGCACTCGAGATTCTCGCGGGCGTCCCCACCGTCGTCTACGGCTTCTTCGCGCTCATCTACATCACGCCCGCGCTGGGCACCGTCTTCCCCTCCATCAACTTCTTCAACCTGCTCTCCGCCAGCATCGTCGTCGGTATCATGATCATCCCGATGGTCGCGTCCATCAGCGAGGACGCGATGTCGGCGGTGCCCGACGACCTCAGACAGGCCGGCTACGGCATGGGCGCGACAAAGTTCGACGTCTCCACGGGCATCGTCGTCCCCGCCGCCGTCTCCGGTATCTTCTCCTCGTTCATCCTCGCCATCTCGCGAGCCATCGGCGAGACGATGGCCGTCGCCATCGCCGCCGGGTCGCGCGCACAACTGCTCAACCCGCTCAACCCCGCGGACTACCTCCAGAGCGGCCTGCCGATGACCGGCGCGATGGTCCAGTTGCTCACCGGCGACATCACCGGCGGGGGGCTGGCCTACCGCAGCCTGTTCGCCATCGGCCTCACGCTGTTCGTCATCACGCTCGTCATGAACATCGTCAGCGACGTCGTCGCGTCACACTACCGGGAGGAGTACTGAGATGGCAACGGACACCGACACGGAGACCTTCGACGGCTTCGGACAGGTCAGCCGCACCGTCGGCACCGTCTTCCGGTACGGCCTGCTGGCGGCGACGCTGTTCGGCATCGTCGTCCTCGGTATCCTGCTGGTGTACGTCGCCAACGACGCCATCCAGCCGCTGACAGCCGACCCCGGCTGGCACCTCACCTTCTTCCTGACGCTGGTGGTCCCGTCGGTCGCCGTCGGGAGCTACCTCTACTACCGGAACACGGCGGCGCTCAAGACCGGACTGGCCGTCGTCGGCCTGTTCCTCGTCAGTCTCATGTTCGCCGCCGGGGCGTCGCTCGTGTTCGTCGATATCGTTCCGCCACTCGTCTGGTTCGCCTACGTCCTCGGTATCGCCGTCCCCTCGGCGCTGGTCGTGGCCGTCGTCCGGTACGACCACCGACTGCCATTCCTCGCGCGCATCGGTCTCACGCTGGGGCTGTTCTACCTCTCGCTGTTCGGCCTGACCGGGCCGGTCGGCGAGTTCCTCGGCCTCCCACAGGTCGTCCCCGGCCTCGTCACCGTGATTCAGACGCTCCCGTTCGTCCCCACCGACTGGATGATGCTCGCGCTCACGCTGGGTGTGGGCGTCGCCGTCGCCGTCGGCAGCCACTTCGCCAGCGAGAACGGCCGCCGGACGGGGCTCGCGGCGGGTGTACTCGCCCTCCTCGGCGTCGTCGCCGGGGCGTTCGTCGGCCCGGCCCTCGGGTTCACGCCCGTCCCCGCGACGGTCATCGCCGCGATGGCCGTCGTCCCGACGGGCGCGTTCGCGGGCGACGTCGTCGTCAACCGGCGGCACCGACGCGAGGGACTCGTGCTGACCGCGATACTCCTCGGCGGGGCGTTGCTCGGCGCGTTCGTCGTCGAACTCGCGGGCTTCGCTGGCCCACAGTCGTGGGTCGACTGGCAGTTCCTCACCGGCGCCCACAGCAGTTCTGACGCGTCCGAGGCCGGCTTCTACCCCGCCATCGGCGGCTCCATCATGCTGATGGTCACCGTGGCGGTGCTCTCGTTCCCCGTCGGCGTCGGCGCGGCGGTGTACTTAGAGGAGTACGCGCCGGACAACCGCTTCACCCGCATCATCGACGTGAACATCTCGAACCTCGCGGGCGTCCCCTCGGTGGTGTACGGCCTGCTCGGTCTCGGGGTGTTCGTCACCTACCTCAACCAGCCCGCGGGGACGCTGTTCGTCGCGGGGGCGGCACTGGGACTGCTCATCCTCCCCATCGTCATCATCTCCTCGCGCGAGGCCATCCGGTCGGTGCCCGACGAGATGCGTCAGGCCTCTTACGGGATGGGGGCGACGCGCTGGCAGACGGTCCGCAACGTCGTCCTGCCGCGGGCGTTCCCCGGTATCCTGACGGGCACCATCCTCGCGCTGGGACGCGCCATCGGGGAGACGGCACCCCTCCTGATGGTCGGCGTCCCGACCGTGCTGTACAGCCTGCCGGGCGAACTCTCCGACAAGGTGACCGCGATGCCCATGCAGGTGTACGCGTGGTCCAGCCTGTTCGCCGGGGACGACTTCTACACGAAGGCCGTCCCCGCGGGCGTGGTGGTCCTCGTCGTCATCCTGCTGGCGATGAACTCCGCGGCCATCGTCCTGCGCAACCGCTACGACAGCTAACTTCAACAATGAGCAACAACGAACAGGAGACGATGGAGGACGCAGCGAGCGAGACCGACGACCCGACGAACGACGACATGCTCGTCCAGACCGACGTGAGCGAGAGCGTCAGTTCGTCGAGCAAGCGCGCGGCCGAGACGGTCATCGAGTCGCGGAACATCAACGTCTGGTACGACGACGACCAGGCGCTCCACGACATCTCGATGGAGATTCCCGAGAACCGGGTCACCGCCATGATCGGTCCCTCGGGCTGTGGGAAGTCCACCTTCCTGCGCTGTATCAACCGGATGAACGACCTCATCGACGCCGCGCGCGTCGAGGGTGAACTCACCTTGCGCGGGAAGAACGTCTACGACGACGACGTCGACCCCGTCGCCCTCCGCCGGCGCGTCGGGATGGTGTTCCAGAAGCCCAACCCGTTCCCCAAGAGCATCTACGACAACGTCACCTACGGGCTGGACATCCAGGGCATCGGGGGCGACCACGACGAGATCGTCGAGCGCTCGCTGAAGCGCGCCGCCCTCTGGGACGAGGTCAAGGACCGCCTCGACGAGTCGGGCCTCGAACTCTCCGGCGGGCAACAACAGCGCCTCTGTATCGCCCGCGCCATCGCCACGGACCCCGAGGTCCTCCTGATGGACGAACCCGCGAGCGCGCTGGACCCGGTGGCGACCAGTCAGATCGAGGACCTCATCGAGGAACTCGCCGAGGACTACACCGTCGTCATCGTCACGCACAACATGCAGCAGGCGGCGCGCATCTCCGACAAGACCGCCGTGTTCCTCACCGGCGGCGAACTCGTCGAGTTCGACGACACCCAGAAGGTGTTCGAGGACCCCGAGAGCGACCGGGTCGAGGACTACATCACGGGCAAGTTCGGGTAAGCCGTGTCGCGCGAGTCGCTCCAGGCGCGTCTCGACGACCTCGCGACCGCCGTCGAGGAGATGGCCGACCTCGTCCTCGACCGACTGCGGACCGCGACGACCGCGCTCGCGGAGCGGGACACTGACCGGGCGCAGACCGTCCTCGACGGTGACGACGCGGTCAACGAGCGGTACCTCGGCATCGAACACCGGTGTATCGACATCCTCGCGCTCCGCCAACCGGTGGCGAGCGACCTCCGCCTCGTGGCGGCCTCGTTCAAGATCATCACCGACCTCGAACGCGTCGGCGACCTCGCGGTCAACCTCGCGGAGTACGCCCTGACCGCGGACCGCGAACTGCTCCCCGAGGTCGACGTGAGCCGCATCGCGAGCGTCGCCACCGGGATGCTGGAGGACGCGGTAGCCGCCTACCGGGAGTCCGTCGCGGCCCTCCGCGGCGACGACGCGGACGCCGACGACAGCGTCTGGCGGTGCCACGAGGTCGCCGACCGGGACACCGACCTCGACGCCCTCTGTACGCACGCGGGGACGGTCATCGTCCGCTCGCTGGTCGAGGCCACGGACGACGACGTCGACGACCTGCTGGAGGGCGTCCAGGTGCTCATGCTCACCGTCCGTGACCTCGAACGGGTGGGCGACCACGCCGTCAACGTCGCCGCCCGGACGCTGTACATGACCACCAGCAGCGACGAACTCATCTACTGACTCCCCCGCCGCCCTCACGAGCGCCCAGTAGTCGCGCCGGCTGCTCCCCAGACCCCTTCGTTTCTACTGAACGCCGACCGCCGACCGACAGCAGGGGACTCCTGCGTGCCGTCTTCGGGGGGTGCCCCCCGGTCGCGGTTCGACGCGAAGCGACCCGCTGGACGGCTCCGTATCCCTCGGGGGACGACGCGAACGGTCGCAGCGAGGCTCTTCTCGGCGGGAGCTCCTCCGGGGGTGGTGCGGGACGGCCCCGCCCGACCCCCGTCTGCTCCTGTCGTCGTCCGTCATCGGGTCGACGCACCACCTGTCGCTCTCCGTGTCGACGACCGGCGAGAACAGGCGGCCGCGCGTCTCGGTCTCAGTCGGAGAACTCCGACTGGATGATGCGCAGGGCCTCCTCGCGGTCGGCCCAGTCGACGAACATGGCGACGCTCGTCGCACTCGTGATGAGGTCGTGGACGTTGATGTGGTTCTCCGCGAGGGGGTTGACGATCTGCTGGATGACCCCCGGCTGGTTGGGGAGTTCGCCGCCCGTGACGCGGATGACGGCCACGTCGTGTTCGACGGTGACGCTGGAGAGCGTCTCGTCCTCGACGACGCACTCGTGGAGGATGGTCTCGGCCCGTTCGGCCACCGACGCGTCGACGTAGTACGTCAGCGAGTCCATCCCGCTGGCGACGGCGTCGACGTTGATGTCGGCCTCCTTCAGCGCCGTCGAGAGCACCGCGTTGATGCCCGGTCGGTTGCGGATGGCGCGGCCCGCGACGGTGAGACAGGCCAGCGGTTCCTCGCGGAGGTCGATGAGGTTCTCGAACTGCCCCTCGATGCTCGTCCCGCCGGTCAGGAGGTCGCCGTGCTGGTAGTGGACGACGCGCACCGAGAGGTTCCCGCTCTTGTAGCTGAGCGCGCTGGGTGCGATGACCTCCGCCCCGCGGAACGAGAGGTTCCGGAGTTCGTCGACCGTAATCTCGCCGACGTTTCGCGCCCCCTCGACGACCGAGGGGTCACCGGTCATGACGCCCTCGACGTCGGTGACGATGACCACCTCGTCGGCCCCCATGTAGTTGCCCAGCATGACGGCCGTGGTGTCGGAGCCACCGCGCCCGAGGGTCGTGGTGTTGCCCGCGTGGTCCTGTGCGAGGAAGCCCGTGATGACGGGGACAACGCCGTCCAACTGGTCCGCGAGCGCCTTCGCCCGGCGCTGGGTCTCCTCGACGTCGACCTCGCCGCGGGCGTTCGTGATGACCGGCCAGTCGGGGTGGCCGGGTTCGAGGAAGACGGCGTTGATGCCCCGCGCGCCGAGGGCGGCCTTCAACATGCGGACGGAGGTACGCTCGCCCATCGAGACGATCTCCGCCCGGTCGGCCTCGTCGGCCTCGAAGGCGATGGCGTCGAGCAGGAAGTCCGTCGTCGACCCCATGGCGCTCGCCACCACCGCGACCTCGTGGCCGTTCTCGACGGCGGCGGCGACGGAGTCCGCCGCCCGGTTCACCCGGTCGCCGTTGCCGAGACTCGTCCCGCCGAACTTGGCGAGGACGCGCATCAGGCGTCCCCCTGTCGGTATGCTTCACGGCGTACCTGCGTGTGCGTGCTGGTCATTGTCTCCCCGAGGCCGGGAACGAGCATAAACTGCAGGAATCGCCCGAAGCCTTGCCGGTCCGGGGGACGGATTTAATTCGTGTACCCTGCTAGCAGTGGTATGCACGTTCGAGACGCGGTCGAGGCGGACGCCGAGCGGTTGGCGGTGCTGACGGGCGCACCACAGGACGTGATGCGCAACCTCGTCCACGACCGGACCGTCAGGGTCGGCCTCGACGGCGAGGCCGAGTCGGACGACCCGGGGGACGCGGAGGATTCGGAGGACATCGAGGGGTTCGTCAGCTTCGACGCCCAGCGGGACACGGTCCACGTCACCCAGCTAGAGGGGCCGCGCGAGGCCTGTGAGCGTCTGCTGGAGGAGCCGGTCCGGTTCGCCCGCGGCGAGTCGATGGCCGTCGAACTGCTGGTCGCGGAGGGCGACGAGGAGACGCGACAGGCCGCCGAGAACGTCGGGTTCGTCGAGGACGGCCTCGGGCCGCGCTTCGGCGGGACCCGGACGGTCCGCTATCGCTGGTCCGGTGACTAGCAGACGGGTTTCGGGTTGACGCCCATCCCCTCCAGACGCTCGGTGTACTCCTCGTAGGCCGCCTGGATGGCCCCCGAGGCGGCCGCCAGCGCGCGCTCGCGGTCCTCGTCGTCCGCACAGACCGCCTCGACGAGCGACTCCGCGCGCTCCAGTTGCCCGTCGAGGTCGCCCCCGAGGTCACGGAACAGCTGACTGGTCTGCGGGTCGGCCTGCCCGACGAAGAAGCCCACGAGCTGGTCCTTCGACTTCCCGGCGGCGACGGTCCGCCCGAGGAGGCCGCCGGCACGCTCCACCGTGTCGTCGAGGCCGCGGAGGTACGACTGGATGGCGGGCACCTCGTCGACCTCAACCTCGTCGGCGTCGAGTTTCGAGAGGACGCGCTCGTAGTGCTCTCGTTCCTCCTCGGCCGTCTCGCGGAAGGCCTCGGCGGCCTCGCCGTCCTCGCTCTCGGCCCACGCCGCGAACGTCTCCTGTGCGGCGCGCTCGGCGACGGCGGCGGCTCGCAGGACCGTCTCCGCGTCCATCTCCCCCTTCGTGTCGGCGTACAGCGCCTTCGAGGACCCGAGGCGGGAGAGGGCGGTGCGGTTGTCCTCGCGGACCTGCTCGGCGAAGTCGTCTGCTGTCATGGACCGGGCTACGGCGGGCGAGTGCTTGTATCTTGTACACGCCGACGACTCTTTCACGGACCCCCGCGTGCCGAGGGGTATGGACCGAGTGCCAAGCGTCATCGCCGGGGGCGTCGCGGGGACGGCGGCCCTCTCGCTGTTACTCCTCCTCCTCGAGGTACAGACCAGAGAGCAGATACAGACGTTCGAGGTCATCGCCCGATTCGTCGGCGTCCCCGGCCAGTACGTCGTCGGGTTCGCTATCTTCGTCGCCGCGGGCGTCGTCGCGTGGCCCCTCGTGTTCATCGCCGTCGAGGGCTACCTCCCGTTCGGCCCCGACCCCGCCGCCCGGGGCGTCGCCCTCGCGCTGGCGCTCTGGGTGGCGTTCGCCATCACCGGCCGCGGCGACATCGAGGGACCCCTCCTCATCATCTTCGCGGGCTACACCCTCGTCTCTCACGTCGTCTACGGCTTCGTCCTCGGGGCGGTGTACGCACACCTCCACGGCGGGACGCAACTGCCACAGGAGGAGTACACCTACGGCTGAGTCGTCGCGCTCCCCGCCTGCCGGGGCTGTCGCCTCCGCGCGGTCGGCGCTGGGGCGTACTGCTCTCCGAACACGTCGACGTCGGCCGCGTCACCGTCTACGACAACGACGCCGACCTCGGGGTCGACGACTGACGGTCGACTCGCGAGCGACCGTCGGTTCCGGTTCGCCACCGTCGTCTTTCGTTCGACCCCCGATTCGCACCCGCGTCGAGCGACGGAAAAACCAGCAAACGGCGCCGGCACACGACATCCGGCCTCAACCTATTTCCCCCTCCCACTCCCAGGGCAACCCACGAGTCTCACTCGCACCCCCACCATGGTATCCATGCAGCTCCCCGGCCTGTTGGTCGCCGCCGGCCTGTTGTGCGCGCTCGTCCTCGTCGGAGCCGTCCAGCGGCGGCGAACCGTCGCGGACGGCGGCTACGTCCAGCCGACCGGGACAGAGACGGAGACGGCCAAACCGACCGGTCTGTTGCGCTGGTTCACGACGGTCGACCACAAGGACATCGGCATCCTCTACATCCTGTTCGGCACGCTCGCGGCGCTCTGGGGCGGCACCGACGCGACGATGGCCCGGACGGAACTGCTGACCCCCGAGAAGACCGTCTGGTCGAACGAGACGTACAACGCGCTCTTTACGACCCACGGCATCACGATGATTTTCTTCTTCGTCGTGCCCGTGTTCGCGGGTATCGCCAACTACCTCCTGCCGGTCCTCATCGACGCCGACGACATGGCGTTCCCCCGCCTGAACGCCATCGCGTTCTGGCTCCTCCCACCCTCCTTCCTCCTCGTGCGCGGCGGCCTCATCACGGAGGTGACGGCGAAGGTGCTGGCACCCGCGCTGGGGGCGCTGGTCGACCCCCTGTTCGCGCTCCGCCCGCCCACGACGTCGTGGACGATGTACACCCCGCTCTCGATTCAGCAGGTGAACCCGCAGGTCGACCTGATGTTGCTGGGCTTGCACCTCTCGGGCATCGCCACCACCCTCGGGGCCATCAACTTCATCGTCACCATCCTCACCGAACGCGGCGAGCGGGTGACGTTCGCCAACCTCGACATCTTCTCGTGGACGATGCTCACCCAGTCGGGCATCATCCTGTTCGCGTTCCCCCTGCTGGGGAGTACGCTCATCATGATGCTCATGGACCGCAACTTCGGGACGACGTTCTTCGCCCTCGAAGGGGGCGGTCCCATCCTCTTCCAGCACCTGTTCTGGTTCTGGGGCCACCCGGAGGTGTACATCCTCTTCCTCCCGGCGACGGGGCTGACGAGCCTCATCTTACCGAAGTTCTCCGGCCGAAAGCTGTTCGGCTTCAAGTTCATCGTCTACTCGACGCTCGCCATCGGGGTGATGAGCTTCGGCGTCTGGGCCCACCACATGTTCACGACGGGCATCGACCCGCGCATCCGGGCGAGTTTCATGGCCGTCACCATCGCCATCGCCATACCGAGTGCGGTGAAGACGTTCAACTGGATGACGACGCTCTGGGACGGGAAGATACGCCTCACCGCGCCGATGATACTCCTCCTCGGGGGCATCGGGACGTTCATCGTCGGGGGCGTGACGGGCGTGTTTCTCGCGTCCATCCCCATCGACTACGCCGTCCAGGGGACCTACTACGTCGTCGGGCACTTCCACTTCATCATCATGGGCATCATCGCCATGGCGATGGTGGCCGCCTCCTACTACTGGTACCCGCTCATCACCCGCCGGATGTACGACCAGCGACTGGCGAAGGTGCAGGCGTTCACGCTCATCGTCGGCGTCTTCCTCACGTTCACGACGATGCTCATCACGGGCTACCTCGGCCTCCCCCGGCGCTACGCCGAGTACCCCGACCAGTTCACCCTCCTGAATCAGGTGACGACGCTCGGCGCGTACATCATCATGGGGAGCGTCTCGCTGTGGATCATCAACATGGTCCAGTCGCTCCGCACCGGCCCCATCGTCATCAACGCCGACGTGTGGAACTTGAAGGAGTCCGACCAGTTCACCCGCGAGTGGCAGTGGTTCGAGCGCAAGTTGGAGGAACGCCGGGGCATCAGGTCGGACGACGACTGACCGACCCGGAGTTCTCATCGGCCTGATACTGCCATTCGTCCGAGAGGCAAGCCGATCACCCCTCCCGATATCGTCGATTTCGGCCGCTGAGAGCCCCGATTCGCTGAGTTCGCAACCCGACAGAGTATCCGGCGGACGCCCGTTGTATCAGACACAATGGAACGAACCATCGTCACCTGTGAAGGCTGCTCGAACGTCTACACCGCCCGGGTCCGCGAGGACGGCGGCGTCATCCTGCCGCTCGACGACCAGTCCTGCGACTGCGGGAGCGAGGCGTTCGACACCGTCGACTCGGTCGGAACGGAGGAGATTCACGCGTAGGGTCCGTCGCTGGACGACAGCACCCGCCACGGTGTCGCCGCTCCCGGCGCTCACGGTGGCGCGAAAGAACGGAGGAGGTTCGACCTAGTTGCTGCCCTTCTCGATGGGCGCGTTGACGAGGTTGCCCCACTCGGTCCACGACCCGTCGTAGTTGCGCACGTCGTCGTAGCCGAGCAGTTCGTGGAGCGCGAACCACGCGATGGAGGAGCGCTCGCCGATGCGGCAGTAGGCGATGACTTCGCCATCGTCGGTGACGCCCTCGCTCTCGTAGAGGTCGCGGAGTTCGTCGGCCGACTTGAACGTGCCGTCGTCGTTCACGGTGGCCGCCCACGAGATGTTCGACGCGCCGGGGATGTGGCCGCCGCGCTGGGCCGTCTCCTGCAGGCCCGGGGGCGCGAGAATCTCGCCGGAGAACTCCTCGGGCGAGCGCACGTCGACCATCGGGATGCCCGCTTCCATCGCGTCCTCGACCTGGTCGCGGTAGGCGCGGATGTCCTCGTTGGGGCCCTCGGCGGCGTAGTCCTGTTCCGGGAACTCCGGTACCTCCTCGGTGAGGGGGTAGTCGTTGTCCAGCCAGTAGTCGCGGCCGCCGTTCATCAGGCGGACGTCCTCGTGGCCGAAGTACTTCATCTGCCAGTAGGTGTACGCCGCGAACCAGTTGGAGTTGTCACCGTAGAGGACGACGGTGGAGTCCTCGCTGATGCCGTGACTCCCCATCAGGTCCTCGAAGTCCTCCTTGTCGAGGACGTCGCGTTCGGTCTGGTCCTGCAGTTGGGTCTCCCAGTTGAAGCCGATGGCGCCGGGGGCGTGGCCCTCGTCGTAGGCCTCGGTGTCCACGTCCACCTCCACCAGTCGGTACTCGGGGTCGTCGCTCTGGAACTCGTCGAGGTGCTCTTCCACCCAGTCGGCGGAGACGAGCACGTCCTTCGCGTAATCAGTCATGATACATCGGAACGTTACGGCACTACGGGTATATCCGTCTTCCTGCCGGACGGATTCGCCGCTCATCGGATTTTCCGGCAACATCACCCGCATCCGGGAGAGCTATTCAGTCGTCACGGACGACTCCCCCCGGCCAGCGGGCGGAACCGGCGGAAGGCCGGGGACGCGCACGACCCGAACCGGAAACTGTTGCCGTAACCTCCGAGCGGCGAGCGTTGAAGTACCGACCGGCAGTTGAGTCCGTATGAACGTCGTCGACAGCGACTGGGTCGCCGACCGCCTGGACGAACTCCGGGTGGTCGACGTGCGCGAGGGCTGGGAGTACGAGGGCATCGGCCACCTGCCGGGGGCGGTGAGCGTCCCCTTCGACTCCTTCCGCTCCGAGGGCGAGGGCGAGGCGGGGATGCTCCCCGGCGCGGACGCCTTCGCCGCCCTGATGGGCGAGGCGGGAATCACCCGCGAGGACGACGTGTTGGCGTACGACGACACTCACGGCGTGTTCGCGGCGCGCTTCCTCGTCACCTGCGAACTGTACGGCCACCCGTCGGACCGACTGCACCTCCTGGACGGCGACTACTCGGCGTGGACCCGTGAGACCAGCCGCGAGGTGCCGGAGCCGGACGCCACGACCTACGAGGCGTCGTTCGTCGAGGACGGCCCCCTCGTGGACGCCGAGACGGTCGCCGCGGCGGCCGACGACCCCGACAGCGTCCTCGTGGACACGCGCGAGGAGTGGGAGTTCGAGGAGGGCCACATCCCGGGTGCGGTCCGACTGGACTGGCTGGAACTCGTCGACCAGGAGTCGCGTGGACTGAAACCCGAGACGGACCTCCGGGCACTGCTCGACGAGCGGGGCGTCGGCCCGGAGAAGCGCGTCGTCCTCTACTGCAACACCGCCCGCCGAATCAGCCACACGTACGTCGTCCTCCGACACCTCGGCTACGAGGACCTCGCGTTCTACGAGGGGTCGCTGACCGAGTGGGAGGCCGCGGGTCGCCCCCTCGAGGGGGCGGACGCGGAGTGACTACTTCGACCCCTCGAACCCGCCCTCGTCCTCCCCGACGACGGGCGCGTCGAGCGTCGTCTGGTGGACCGGCCCGTCCGAGAGCAGGTCGACGAGTTCCACGACGAGAGCGACGGCGAGCGGTCCCGCGATGAACCCGATGGGACCGACCGTGAGGACGCCCCCGACGAACCCGATGAAGTAGAGGCTCGTCGGGAGGTCAGCCGCCCACGAGGCCAGTCGAGGGCGGATGACGGCGTCCGGTACCGCCCCGACGAGGACGCCCCCGATGACGAGAACCAGCGCCGCCCGCGTCAGGTTCCCCGCCGCGACGTCCACCGCCGCGAGCACCACGAGGAGGACGCTCGGTCCCAGCACCGGGATGAACTGGAGGACGCCGGCCACGATGGCGAGGGTGACGACGCCCCGATAGCCCAGAAGGGCGAAGACGACGAGTGCCACGAGCGCTGTCCCGAACGCCGTCGCCGCCTGCAGGACGTAGATGCCGTACAGCGTGTTCTTCACCCGGTCGTTGAGCGCGCGCACCACGTCGTGGTACTCGGGCGGGACGAGTCGGGCGGCGGCGCGGGCGGCGGCACCGGGATGCAACAGCAAGCCGAAGACGAGGACGGCGAACAGGAGCCCCTTCAGCAGGACGACGGGCAGGACGACGGCGATGCCCGCGGCGACGCCCTGGGCCACCCCCACGGAGGTGACGAGCACCTCTCGCAGTTCGACGGTGTAGGTCATCCCCGCGACGGCGAAGACGAACGTGTCCGGGAGGGCGAGGAGGAGTTCGAGCGCCGTCCGGCCGCGCTGGTAGATGAGGTAGCCGAACGCCCCGGAGACGAGGAGGACGACGGCGAAGGCGCTGCTCGTCACGACGGCGCTCGCGGCGCGCCGCGAGAGGCCCCGCTCTGCGAGGCGGTTGCGCGGGGGAACGAGGACGTAGGCGACGGTGACCGCGAAGAAGACCGTCCCGAGCACCTCCGAGAGGACGACGGCCGCGAGCAGGAGGGAGACCAACAGGACGCCGGCCAGCACGTACTGACGGCGTCGGGACGGGTTCATGGCGCGCCTTCGGATGCCGGCAGGATATATCCCGCGGACGTGTCGGGAGCCGTACCAGTCCTCGTCTCAGGGCACGACGCCGACGGTCAGGAGCGTCCCGTACACCCGGTAGCGCTCGACCATGTCCTGTCGAGACTCCCAGCCCTCGTACGGGAACGCGCTCTCGTCGGGGATGGCCGTCTCCTCGTCGGGGATGGTGTCCTGTTCGGCGACGTGGAACCCCGCCCGCCGGAACGCCTCGCGGTACTCCTCGCGCGACCAGCGGGTCATCTCCACCTCGATGTTCTCCTGCCAGTCGTGCGAGTGGACGTTCTCCTCGTAATAGTTTACCGCACAGAAGAACGTCCCGCCGGGGCGGAGCACCCGGACGACCTCTTCGAGGGTGTGGTCGGGGTCGGCGGCGTAGTAGAACGCCTCCATCGACCAGACGTGGTCGAGGCTGTCGTCGGCAAAGGGGAGCGAATCGAAGTCGCCGACCACGTACCCGACTTCGGGGTCGTCGGTGTACGACCGGGCGTTGCGGGTCATCTCGGGCGACCCGTCGAGGCCGTACACTCGGCTCACAGCCGTCGTCTCGCGGAGGGCGCGCCCGGCGTAGCCGCTGCCGGTCCCCAGGTCGAGGACCCGGTCGCCGTCCGCTATCGGCAGGCGTGCCAGCGTGTGTTTCGCGGTGTGCCAGTGGCGCTCCTCCATCCCCCTGTCGCGGCCGTCGGCCGCCCACGCGTCGAACTCCTGTCGGACGCTCATGGTGGGCGTGGACGGGGAGGGGCCAAACCGCCTCCGGTCGGCGGCGAGAGGCGGGAGCGTTTTAGGTGACGGCGGAGTGAGGAGGGTATGGTCGGACCGGCCCGCATCTTCAAACTCGCCGACGTCGCCCAGCAGATGGTCGGCGGCTTCCTCCTCGCCGGGCCGTTCGTCGTCACCGAGGAGGTGTGGGTCCTCGCGACATCGATGAGCTGGATACAGGGCGTGTTCACCGTCGCCATCGTCTTCGCCATCGGGTACGGGGCGCTGTACAAGGCCGACGCGGACCGGGACCCCGACCGGGAGACGGAAGTCGCCGGGGTCCCCGTCCGGTTCATCTCGCTGATGACGGTGTCCTTCGGATCGGTCGCGTTGCTCGCACTGGTCTTCGACGCCCCGGGTACCTTCCTCTCGGAACGGGGCCTGACCCAGCTGGAACAACTCGCCGTCAGCGTCCGCGCCATCAGCGTCGGCGCGGTGTTCGCCGTCGTGGGCGCGGCGACGGCCGACTCCGTGTTCTGAACGACCTTTTACGCTGCGCTCGGGGCGGCTTCGCCGCCCCTCGCTCGGTGAAAGGCGAGCAAAAGCACTCCCTCACCCGTGAGAGCCATCGGCTCAAGCGGGTTCAGTCGGCCCGCTCGCTCCGGGAGACTCGCGTCGCTCGTCTCCCGTGCTCCCGTTCGCTTCGTCGCCGGCGCTCGCGCCGGCTTCCGGCGGGACCTTCGGTCCCGCCCAGCTCACGGGAACTTCACTCGCTCGGGGCACAACACGGTACCAGACCACTTCGTTCGACGAGATTCCGCAACCGCTAGCGGTCCAGCGCACTCCCCCGCGAGCGAGTGAGCCGGGAGGACCCCCTTCAAGAGAAGTCGCAGGTGACGGTGCCGTCCTCGGTGAGGTGGATGACGCCGTCGAAGAGGTCGCGGTAGTCGTCGAGGACCGACTGGTCGTGAACCTCCTCGGCGACGTGGAACAGGCCGATGGCGTCGTGTTCGCGCAGGAGGTCGAGGATCTGCTCGACGGCCTCGCGCGTCCGTTCCTCGTCGGCGTAGTAGGCCATCTCGGTGACGGAGTCGACGGAGATGCGGAGTTTGCCGTCGTGGGTCTCGAGGAACGTGCGGATAGCCTCGACCATCCCGTCGAGGTCGTCCGGCGAGGAGACGTACCGGACGTTGTCGCTGGACCGTCGCGAGTAGCCACGCTCGATGGAGAGGGTGTCGAGGATGGTGGCGCGGGACTCGTCGACCTCGTAGTACTCCAGCTTCTGCTGGACCTCGCGGGCGGTGGTGCGCGTCGAGAGGATGAACAGGTGGTCGGTGTCGGTCTTGAAGAAGTCGGTGTCGAGGCGGTCGGTCTCGCCGGTACTGGGGTGGAGGAGCATGATGCCGGTCCCCTCGGGGACGGTCTCGGGGGCGTTCTCGATGGCGAGTTCGTAGTCCATATCGCCACAGCGACGGGCAGGGGCTTAAAATTCCGCGTTCCGTCGAGTCGCCGTCGGGGGACAACCGTCCGACGGGACTCAGACCGCCGACTCGAGGATGCCGCCGGTGGTGACGACGAAGTAGAGGACGAAGGCGGCGGCGAGGACGACCTGCGTGGGGCGGATGTCCTCCCACTCGCCGGCGGCGGCCTTCACGACGGGGTAGGAGATGATGCCCGCGGCGATGCCGTAGCCGATGTTGAACGTGAACGGCATGATGAGGATGGTCAGCCCCGCCGGGACGGTGTGGGTGATGTCGTCCCAGTCGATGGCCGTCACGTTCTGGAGCATCACGACGGCGATGACGACCAGCGCGATGTGGCTGGCGTACAGCGGGATGGCGGCCGCGATGGGGACGAACGCGAGCGAGAGGACGAAGAGGCCGGCGACGACGAGCGCCGTCATGCCCGTCCGGCCGCCCTCCTCGACGCCCGTGGCGGATTCGATGTAGGTGGTGACCGTCGACGTCCCGAGCATCCCGCCGACGGTGGTGCCCACGGCGTCGGCCATCAGGGGCTTCTCTATCTCCGGGAGGTCGCCGTCCTCGTCGAGGAAGCCGGCGGCCTGTCCGACGCCGGTGAGGGTCCCGGCGGTGTCGAAGAAGTCGACGAAGAAGAACGTGAAGACGATGAGCGCGAACCCGAACGGTTCGACGTTCCCGAAGCCGGTGAGGAACGCGCCGACCAGCGGCGTGATGTCGTAGACGGGCGGCGTCACGTTGACCGTGAGCGTCCCGGGGGCGACGAGACCGAGGAACTCGACGGCGTAGCCGGCACCCGCGGTGAGCAGGATGCCGATGACGATGGAGCCAGTGACCCCCCGCGCGTACAGCGCGAAGGTGACGAACAGGCCGATGACCGAGAGGATGGCGACGGGGTTGCTCGCGACGTTCCCGAGCGTGATGTACGTCCCCTCGGGGTCGGGGACGACGATGCCCATCGCCTGCAGGCCGATGAGCGCGAGGAAGGCGCCGATGCCGGACCCGACGGCGAACTTCACGGGTTCGGGAAACGCCCGGATGATGAACTTCCGCGCGCCGACGGCGGTGAGCGCGATGAACAGAATCCCCTCCACGACGACGGCCGCGAGCGCCGTCTGCCACGAGACGCCGAGCGTGAGGACGACGGTGAACGCGAAGAAGGCGTTCAGCCCCAGTCCCGGCGCCTGCGCGAACGGCCGTTTCGCGTAGACGGCCATGATGAACGTCGCGAGCGCCGCCGAGAGCGCGGTCACCACCGCCAGCATCGAGATGACCTGTGGCTGGCTGTACCCCTGCAGCGAGATGGCGTTCGAGAGGATGGCGGGGTTGACGACGACGATGTAGCTCATCGTCAGGAACGTCGTCAGGCCCGCGACCGCCTCCGTCCCGAGGTCCGTCCCGTAGCGGTCGAACTCGAAGAACTCCCGGAGCGACCCGCGGACGCCGCCGGCCGTCTCCGTACTGGTGTCAGCTTCCCCCATATTGCACGTTCGAGCATAGTTGGACCGCGATAATTAAGTATTCCCTTCGGGCATCGCGTCGGAGTTACACGTCGATGCATATTCGACCCCCGCGGGAGGTCGGAGGGTGGGGTCCGCTCGGGGACGTGGCGCGCGCCTACGCGAGGGTCGTCAGCGCGTCGACGGGGGCGTCGACGAGGTCGCGGGCGCTCTCGACGCCTTCGTCGCCCGCCGCGATGAGCGCGAAGACGCCGCACACCTCGCTGTCGGCCTGCGCCGCGATGTCGAGGAGGAGTTCCTGGGTCTCGCCCGACCGGATGAGGTCGTCGACGACGAGGACGCGGTCGCCGGCCCGGAGCGAACTCGCGGGGAGGTAGTAGGTGAGTTCGATGCCGCTGGCGAGTCGCTGGCGGGCCTCGATGAACTCCTCGACGGCCGTCTCCTTGGACTTCTTCGCGTATGCGAGGCGGGCGTCGAAGTGGCGGGCGAAGGCGGCACCGAGCGTGATGCCGTCGGTGGCGGCGGTGAGGACCACGTCCGGGCGCTCGAAGCCGAAGCGTTCCGCGGCGACGGGCGCGACGAGGTCTAAAAACGGCTGGTCGAAGACGGCGGCGGAGTTGTCGACGTATCCCTCGCCGTCGAGGCTGATTCGCTCGTCCAGTTCGCCCGCGAGCGTCTCGTAGCCCACCGACGAGACCACCTCGCGGGCGCGGGCTTCCCCGGGGAGGACGTGCCCGTTGACGTAGCGGTTCAGGTCGCCCGCGGGGAGGCCCGTGACGGCGGCGAGTTCGTCGTAGGTCCGGGTCTCCTTCAACATCCGCAGGACGGCGACGGCGCGCAACTGGAGGGTCGCCTTCTCGACGCGGTTCATGTCATCCACGGGTGGTGCACGAACATGAGTATGACGATGGTGATTTCCTTCACCCTGCGCAGGTTCGTGGATAGTGCAGGGGAGAAAGGCGGGCCTGTCGCCGCGCGAACCAGTACAGCCAAACCCCCGGCGGCAAATATCGCGGGTATGGTCGTCGGAGACATCGCGACAGGGACGGACGTACTGGTCATCGGGGCCGGGCCGGGCGGCTACGTCGCCGCCATCCGCGCCGCACAGCTCGGGAAGGACGTGACGCTCGTCGAGAAGGACGCCTACGGGGGGACCTGCCTCAACTACGGCTGTATCCCGTCGAAGGCGTTCGTCACCGCCTCCTCGCTGGCGCACGACGCGGGCGGCGCGGAGGACATGGGCATCCACGCCGACCCCGCTGTCGACATGAAGGGGATGGTCTCGTGGAAGGACGGCGTCGTCGACCAGCTCACGGGAGGCGTCGAGAAGCTCTGTAAGGGCAACGGCGTCAACCTCGTCGAGGGGACGGCGGCGTTCGCAGACGAGAAGAAGGTCCGCGTCTCCCACGGCGGCGAGGGACAGGGTAGCGAGTCCATCGAGTTCGAGCACGCCATCGTCTCGACCGGGTCGCGGCCCCTGCAGATTCCCCACTTCGAGTTCGACGGCGAGTACGTCCTCTCCTCGCGGGACGCCCTCGACCTCGATTCGGTCCCCGAGAGCCTCGTCGTCGGCGGCGCGGGCTACATCGGGATGGAACTCTCGACGGTGTTCGCCAAACTCGGCACGGACGTCACCGTCGTGGAGATGCTGGACGACGCCCTCCCCGGCTACGAGGACGACGTCGCCCGCGTCGTCCGAAAGCGCGCCGAGGAACTGGGCGTCGAGTTCCACTTCGGCGAGGCCGCACAGGACTGGGAGCGGATGGGCGACGGCATCACCGTCCGCACGGAGAACGAGGACGGCGAGGTCAGCGAGTTCGGCGGCGAGAAGGTCCTCGTCGCCGTCGGGCGCACCCCCGTCACGGACTCGCTGGACCTCGACGCGGCGGGCGTCGAGACCGACGAGAAGGGGTTCGTCCCGACGGACGACCGCGCGCGCACGAACGTCGAGCACATCTACGCCGTCGGCGACGTCGCCGGCGAACCGATGCTCGCCCACAAGGCGAGCAAGGAGGGCCACGTCGCCGCCGAACACATCGCGGGCGAACCGGCCGCGCTCGACTACCAGTCGGTCCCCGCCGCGGTGTTCACCGACCCCGAAATCGGTACCGTCGGGATGACCGAGAAGGAGGCCGAGGAAGCCGGGTTCGAACCCGTCGTCGGTCAGATGTCCCTGCGCGCCTCCGGACGCGCGCTGACGATGAACGAATCGGAGGGGTTCGTCCGCGTCGTCGCCGACGGTCCGAGCGGGTTCGTCCTCGGGGCGCAGATAGTGGCCCCCGAGGCGAGCGAGCTAATCGCGGAGATGGCACTCGCCGTCGAGATGGGCGCGACCCTGGAGGACGTCGCCGCCACCATCCACGTCCACCCGACGCTCTCGGAGGCGGTGATGGAGGCCGCCGCCAACGCGATGGGGTCGGCCATCCACACGCTCAATCGCTGAGGTACCGACGCCACTCTCCGTCCTCGCTCTCGGCCACCTCGCGGATGCGGTCGGCGCGGGCCGCGAGCATCCCCTCCAGCCGTTCGCGGAGGATCGAGTCGACGACCCTCCCCAGCGGGCCGTACGGCGACTCGTAGGTGAACACCTCGCGCATGACCGTGCCGTCCTCGGGGTCGTCCTGGTCCTCGAAGACGAAGAAGTAGTCGTGGATGAGGCGGTCGAACGGCCCCCGCACGAGCGTCCGTCGGAAGTGGTGGGGGCGGCTGTAGGCGGTCACCTTCGTCGTGAGGTCGACGCGCTTGCCGAACACCGACGCCCGCCAGACCGTCTTTTCGCCGGGGGCGCCGAGACCGCCGGTGAGGCCCGCGACGGGGCGGGCGTCGAGGCGGAGGGTCTCGTACTGGAGGTCGACGCTCCGCGCGAGGTCGAAGACACGCTCGGTGGGGGCGTCGACGTGTGTGACGAGACGGATGGTCGGCATTGGGAACGTCAGTACCGGAGGGCAGTCGGCGGGAAAGAAGTTTGCGTTCGTCGGTGTCCTTTTGCGTGGAACCGGCAAATGGGGGTGTATGCAGGCCATCACGCTGGGACCCGAGGGGACTTACTCCCACCGGGCCGCACGGGCCGTCGCCGACGAGGTGACGTTCACCGAGTCGGTGACGGACATCGTCGCCACCGTCGCGAGCGGGGAGGTCGACCGCGGCGTCGTCCCCATCGAGAACTCCATCGAGGGCTCCGTCACCGAGAGCCTGGACGCCCTCGCCGAACACGACGTGGCCGTCGTCCTCGAAATCGTGACGCCGATTCGCCACGCCCTCCTCGCCCAGAACGAGGGGTTCGAGCGCGTGGCGAGTCACGCACAGGCACTCGCGCAGTGTCGCACCTACCTCGAAGCCAACTACCCCGACGTGACACAGGAGGCCGTCGCCTCCACCGCTCGCGGCGTCCAGATGGCCCGCGACGACCCGACGGTCGCCGGCATCGGCCACCCGGACAACGGGGGCGACGGCCTGCAGGTCCTCGCCGAGGACATCCAGGACCGCACCTCCAACGCCACGCGGTTCGTCGTCGTCGCGCCCGCGGACGAACGCTCGGACGCCGGCGGGAAGTCCTCGTTCGTCGTCTACCCGAGCGCGAACTACCCCGGGCTCCTGCTGGAACTGCTCGAACCGTTCGCCGACCGGGACATCAACCTCTCGCGCGTCGAGTCCCGCCCCAGCGGCGAGCGACTGGGCGACTACGTCTTTCACATCGACGTGCAGGCGGGCCTCTACGAACAGCGCACGCAGGACGCCCTCGCGGACATCGAGGCCCTCGCAGAGGAGGGGTGGGTGCGCCGCCTCGGGTCGTACGACACCCGCCACGTGCTGTACTGACCGCCTCGCCGGAGTGGGACCGGCCGGGGTACTCCTTCTCGGCGACGATGGGCGGCGGCGTGCGCTGGCGGGCCGCCTTCGACGAGACGGGGACCGACCTGCTGCTCTCGACGGGGAAGTGGACGACGCGCCTGTCCGCGAGGTGAGCCGAGCGTCTGCGGGGCAGTCATTTATTTCCCGCGACGGCCTACCCGTGTCCATGACGCGACGCAACCCGTTCGAGGAGATAGAGCGCGTGTTCGAGGAGATGAACCGCGGCCTGCAGGCGTTCGACTCCGACCTCGCGGGGGGAGTCCCCGTCGACGTCGTCGAACGCGATGACGGCTACGTCGTCACCGCCGACCTCCCCGGCTACGAGAAGGAGGACATCGACGTCCGCCTCTCCGGGTCGACGCTCACCCTCTCGGCGGAGCGCTCCGAGGAGAGCGAGGAGGAAGAAGGCGAGTACGTGCGCCGCGAGCGCACGCAGAAGTCGGTCAGTCGAACGGTCCGCCTGCCGGGCCGTCTCGACGAGTCCAGTACGAACGCCGCCTACAACAACGGCGTCCTCACGGTCACCGTCGGGAAGGCGGACGCGGACACCGGCGAGTCCATCCCCATCGAGTAGTCGAGCAGTCCGGTGAGGAGGGTTCGAACCGGCGACGAGTCCTTCGGGAGAACGGCGACGGGAGCGACGCGACCGGGGCGGGTCCCGACGGGGCCCGGACTCAGTCGATGCGGATTGCGGGCCGACCGGGACGGGCCTTCTTCGCCACGTCCTCGTCGGCGTCCTCCGCTCGCGAGACGACCACCTCGGCGTCGAACTCGCGGCGAATCAGCCACGCCGCGCGCTGGAGCGTCTCGAACTCGCGGTCCGGCGAGAGCGCGGGCGTCAGCGACTGGCGTTCTTCCTGTAAGTCCTGCCCGTAGTCGGCGGCCGCGTCGCCGTGCTGTCGAATCTCTTCCTCTTGCATCAGTTCGGAGATGACGTTCGGCGCGTCACTCTCGATGGCGATATCCAGCGCCCGGTGCTTCCACTCGGGCGCGACGACCACCTCGACGCGTTCGGGGTCCTCGATGCCCGCCACGTCGATGATCTGACGCACGTCGCTGCGAGTGTTCTCGACCAGTCTGCGCTCCCGGTCGTGGTCTGCGGTGTCGCTCTCGGGTTCGGGGAAGGGCGCCTCCGCGACGAATCCCGCTCGCGGTTCCCCATCGTCACCGTCGTCGCGCGGCGACGCCGCGCGACTGTCCGCGGAACCTCGTTCCGCGCTACTCGCTCGTTCCGAGGCGCTCCGCGCCTCGCGGCCCCCCAGCAGTTCCCACAGTTCCTCGCTGATGTGGGGCGTGACGGGGGCGAACAGGCGCACGGCCACTCGGAGACCGCGCTCGAACGTCTCGGCGTGGACCGCGTCGGCGTACTCGCGGTAGTTGCGCAGGAGGCCGACCAGTTCGCGCGTCTCGCGCAGGGCGGTGTTGAACGTCAGCGACTCGTAGTCGGCGCGGGCGACGGCGATGGTGGCGTCTATCTCGCGGGCGACGTACTCCGCGATGTCGTCCTTCTCACCGGTGGCCGCCCCGGAGTCGAAGCTCTCGACCGTCTCGTGGAGGCGCTGGAGGAACGCGTGGGCCGACTGGACGCCCTTGTCGGTCCAGTCGAAGTCCCGCTCCGGCTGGGCGGCCTCCATCGTGAACAGGCGGGCGGTGTCCGCGCCGTACTCCGAGACGATGGCCTGCGGAGAGACGACGTTGCCCTTCGACTTCGACATCGCCTCGCCGTCCAACTGGACCATCCCCTGTGCGAGCAGGTTCGTGAACGGTTCGCGGTGTGCCAGCCCCTCGTGGTCGGCCAGCACCTTCGTGAAGAACCGGGAGTACAGCAGGTGCATCACGGCGTGTTCGATGCCGCCGACGTAGCGGTCGACGGGCATCCAGTCGTTCGCCCGGTCGCGGTCGAACGGCGCGGTGTCGAGGTCCGGCGAGACGTAGCGCAGGAAGTACCACGAGGAGTCGACGAACGTGTCCATCGTGTCCGTCTCGCGGGTGGCCGCGCCGCCGCAGTCGGGACAGGTCGTCGCCTTCCACTCCTCGGCCTCGTCGAGGGGGTTCCCGGTCGTGTTGATGAACTCGGGCAGTTCGACCGGCAGGTCCTCCTCCGGGACGACGACGGGGCCGCAGTCCTCGCAGTGAACGACGGGGATGGGCGTCCCCCAGTAGCGCTGGCGGGAGATGCCCCAATCTCGCAGTCGGTACTGGGTGGCCGCCTCCGCGCCCTCGGTGTCGGCGGTGATGCGCTCGCGGGCCGTCTCGCTGTCCAGTCCGTCGTACTCGCCGGAGTTGACGAGGACGCCGTCGTCCGTGTAGGCCCCCTCGCTCACGTCGGGCATCTCGGGCGTGCCGTCCTCGCCCTCGGGGGCGACGACGGGGACGACGTCGATACCCATCTTCGTGGCGAAGGCGTGGTCCCGGTCGTCGTGGCCGGGGACGCCCATCAGCGCGCCCGTCCCCACGTCCGAGAGGACGAAGTCCGCGACGTAGACGGGGACGTCCTCGCCCGTGACGGGGTTGGTCGCGACGAGGTCCGTCGCGACGCCGTTGGGTTCGTCGCCCTCCGGGTCGGCCACCTCGTTGACGAACTCCCGGACGTCCTCGTCCTCCTCCGCGAGTTCCTGCGCGATGGGGTGGTCGGGGGCCAGCGCGAAGAACGTCGCGCCGAAGGCGGTGTCCGCGCGCGTGGTGAACGCCTCGACGGTGCCGTGGTCCTCGATGGAGAACGGCAGTCGCGTGCCGTGTTGGCGGCCGATCCAGTTGCGCTGCATCCCCCGCACGGAGTCCGGCCACCCCTCCAACCGGTCGATGTCGTCGACCAGTTCGTCCGCGTACTCGGTGATCTTCAGGAACCACTGGGACAGTTCGCGGGTCTCGACGGGCGTGTCACACCGCCAGCAGAGTTCGGCCTCGCCCTCGACCTGTTCGTCGGCCAGCACCGTCTCGCAGGAGGGACACCAGTTGACCTCGGCGTCACGCTGTTCGACGAGGCCCTCCTCGTGGAACCGGGCGAACAGCCACTGGTTCCAGCGGTAGTACTCGGGCTTGCAGGTGGTGACCTCGCGCTCCCAGTCGTAGCCGAATCCCATCGACTCCATCTGGCCTTTCATCGTCTCGATGCAGTCGAACGTCCACGTCGCGGGGTCGCTGTCGTGTTCCTTGGCGGCGTTCTCGGCGGGCAGGCCGAAGGCGTCCCAGCCCATCGGGTGGAGGACGTGGTCGCCACACATCCGGCGGTAGCGGGCGTACGCGTCCGTGATGGTGTAGTTCCGGACGTGTCCCATGTGGAGTTCCCCGGAGGGGTAGGGGTACATCCCGAGGACGTACGTCGGGTCCTCGGCGTCGTCGGGGACGTGGTACACCCCCGCGTCGGTCCAGCGGTCCTGCCAGGTTCGTTCGACCCTCGTGTGGTCGTAGCCTCGTTGGTCCTGCATAGACGGTAGTCGCTTGTGCAGGGGTAGTAGGTGTGGGGTACTTTACGTTGTCATCTGTCAGTCGGGACCGACAGGGCCGGTGGACAGGGATAATACCGCTGGGCGCGTCTTCTCAACTATGAGTCAAGACGACGACCCGACCCTCGCGCGGAAGGCGCTTCGAACGGTCACCCCGGAGTACTTCGGCCGGGAGGACCGCGAGATGGACGCCATCGGCTGGGGGCTCTTTCTCGGTCTCGTGGTACTGCTGGTGCCCCTCCTGCCGTTCATCGTCATCGTCTGGGCCGTCTCGAAGGTGGCCGAGTGGGTCGCACGCCGCGGTGCGCGCGAGTGAGAACCGAGCGAGAAACCGCCTACTGGACCGTGGTGTCGACGAGGTCGAACGGGTAGCCGTTGTCGTTCTCCTTGGCGTGTTCGTAGACGACGTGGGCGGTGGCGATGTCCTGGATGGCCAGGCCCGTCGAGTCGAAGACGCTGATGCCCGTCGCGTCGGTGCGCCCCTCGACGTCGCCCGTGACGATCTCGCCGAGGGCGGCGTAGATGTCCTCGTCGCCGAGGGCGCCCGCGCTCCACGGGACGTTGATCTCGCCGGAGTGGGTGGTCTGTGCGTAGTCGTCGATGACCAGCGTCGCGTCGAGGAGCACCTCGTCGGCGAGTTCGTGTTTCCCCTCGGCGTCCGCGCCCATCGCGTTGACGTGGGTGTGTTCGCCGAGCATCTCGCGGGTGACGATGGGGTCCTCGACGGGCGTCACCGTCGAGAGGACGTCGCACGAGGCGGCCTCCGCGATGGACCCCGCGCGCACGTCGAACTCGTCGTCGAAGCGGTCGATGAAGCGCGCGACCTTCTCCTCGTCGATGTCGCTCACGACGACATCCTCGATGGGTCTGACCTCGGCGATGGCCTCCAACTGGGTGTACGACTGGACGCCTGCCCCGACGATGCCGAGCGAGGAGGCGTCGGGGACGGCGAGGTGGTCGGTTGCGACGGCCGCCGCCGCGCCCGTGCGCTTGCGCGTGAGCGTCGTCCCGTCCATGATGGCGAGGGGAAAGGCGTTCGTCGGGTCCGAGTAGATGACCGTCCCGAGCACCGTCGGGAGGTCGAACTTGTCGTTGTTGTCCGTGTGGACGTTGACCCACTTGACGCCCGCGGCGTCCCACTCGCCCGCGTCGAGGTAGGCGGGCATCGACCGGAAGTCCCCGTTGTACTGGGGGAGGTCGATGTAGGACTTCGCGGGCATCTGGGCGTCCCCGCGCTCGTAGGCCGCGAAGGCGTCCGAGACGGCCCGGATGACCTCCGACATCCGGGCGTTCTCGTCGACGTCCCGCTGGTTCAGTAGCAGCGTCTCCATGACGGCAAATGTTGCGCGAGGGTACTTATTCCATCCGAAGCGGCGGGGCGGCCACAGCGGTGCGCCCGACCGGCCACTGCCCGTATTTAGAGCGGTTGACGGTCGAATGTGAACCGTAATGTCAGTGCAAATTGACTACGCGCCATGACCGAGGAGCGACGACCCACCGGGGGAACTCCGGACCCGGACAGCCTCTTCGACGCGTTACGCGACGACCGCCGACGGGTCGTGGTCCGAGCGCTCCTCGAACGCGGTGAGCGGTCGGTCGAGGACCTGGTGAACACCGTGGTGGCACACGAGGGAGGCGACGACACACGACGGTCGGTCGCACTCAGCCTCGTCCATCGGCACCTGCCGCGACTGGCCGACGCGGGGTTCGTGGAGTACGACGGCCCGACGGGGACGGTCGTCGGGACGCCGACCCTCGCCGCGACCGAACCCCACCTCCGTCTCGTCTCGGCGGGGGGCGGGACGTCACGACTCACCGCCGACGGCGACCCGACGCACCGACCGGATTGACACAAGAGATATGTCACTGTCCGGGAACCCCTCGACATGCGACGGCCCTCCGCCCTCTCCCTGCTACTCGCCTGTCTCCTCGTCCTCGCGGGCTGTAACGGCCTGTCGCCCGGCGACGACACCGAGATGCCGGACGTGACACCCGCGGACGTCCCGCCCGACCTCCACGGCGGCTCTATCGCCCCCGGCCTGATCCGCCAGCAGGTCGTGAACGCCGACGCCCTCCTCAGCGCCCACCGCTCGTTGCTCGCGAACGCCTCGTACACCGTCACGTCCGTGGCCCGCGAGACGGCCGAGAACGGAACCGTCCTGCAGGGCTACGAGTCGACGGGTCGCTACAGCGCCGACCGGACCCGCTTCGCCACCAGCGCCCGGTTCCTCGGGGGCGGCTACGGTTACCGAAGCCCGGACCGGTACGACGAGTGGTCGAACGGGTCGACGATGCTCACCCGGCGCGTCGTCGACGGCGAGGCGCGCTACG
Source organism: Halomarina litorea (assembly GCF_024227715.1). NCBI lineage: Archaea > Methanobacteriati > Methanobacteriota > Halobacteria > Halobacteriales > Natronomonadaceae > Halomarina > Halomarina litorea. Next base: position 304,664 of record NZ_CP100448.1, read on the forward strand.
AACGGCCGCCGAGCGTCGGGCAGTCGGGGGCGTCGTACCACTCGCGCGAACTCGAATCCCTGCTCGACGAACTCTCCGTCACCTCGGCCCGCGAACTCGGCGAGCGTGACGGTTACGACGCCTACGCCCTGCGCGGGACGGTACCCGCGGGCGACGGGAGCGATGGGCAGGTCCGTCTCGTCGTGGACGAACGCGGCCTCGTCCACGAGTTCAGTGTCGAGACGACGCGCCCCTACTACCGCAACGACGGCGTGACGGTGACGACGAACCGGACGACGCGCTACGTCGACGTGGGGACAACCACCGTCGACCGCCCCGACTGGGTTGGTGCCGCCGTCGAGGAGTTCGCCTCGCGGGAGTACGTCGCTCCCGGCGTCACCACCGAACGGGTGGTCAGCGTCGCCGAACTCCGACGGGGCCACGTCTCGGCCCTCCACGACCGGTCGGTCACGCGTCACGAGACGCGCGCGCAGGTGACCGCCGACGGGACGGCCCTCAGCAGGTCGAACCGGACGCTCCGACTCGCTGCCGACCGCACGACCCACCGGTTCGCACAGGTCGAGCGGTACGAGGGAGAGATACAGAGCCACACCGCGGGGTGGTCGAACGACTCGGTCGGCTACGTGCGGTACACCCGGGAGAACCGGACGGACTACCATCGGTCGGACGGGAACTCGCACCGCGAACCTCACCTCTCGTTCGACGTCGACGTCGAGTGGTACGGCGAGGCGACGGTGACGGACATCGGCGACGGCCGCTACCGCGTCGTCGTCTCCGACTTCGAGAACCCGAACGAGGTCCTCCGCTACGGACAGGAGCGGACCGTCACCGACCTTCGCGTCGAACTGGTCGTCCGCGAGAGCGGCCTCGTCGAACGCTACGACTTCACCTACGCCTACACGACAGAGCACGGGGAGGGAACCACCGTCCGGGTCACGCGGTCGACCGAGTTCGTGGACGTCGGGTCAACGACGGTCGACCGCCCCGACTGGCTCTCGGCGGCCGCGAACGCGACGAGTCGGTGAGGTGTCGTTCACCCCGAGTCGGTGGGTCTGTGGGTCGGTGGGCCGCCCGAACAGTCCCGCCGAGTGGAGTGACAGGGCAGAAGACATATCACCACTGACGGTAGAGTCGGCGCATGCGCGGTCCCTCACCGCTCGCCCTCCTCGTAGTGTGTCTCGTCGTCCTCGCCGGGTGCAACGGTCTCGCTGCCGGCGGCGACGACACCGAGATGCCGGACGTGACACCCGCGGACGTGCCCCGCGACCTCCACGGCGGGTCCATCGCCCCCGGCCTGACCCGACAGCAGGTCGTGAACGCCTCGGCACTCATCGCCAGCCACCGCGAAGTCACCGCGAACCGGTCGATGACGGTCGTCGAACGGAACCGACAGGAGACGGCCAATGGGACCGTCCTGCAGGGCTACGAGGCGGCCACCCGCTACGCCGAGAACCGGAGTCGGTTCGCCACCAGCGCGGACCTCTTCGGCGTGCGCTACGCGGGGAGCGAGGAGTCGATGGACCGCTACGACGCGTGGTCGAACGGGACCACGACCTACCTCCGCCGCGTCGTCGACGGGTCCCCCGAGTACGACCGCGCCCCCGGCAGTCGGGGGGCGGTGACCGACTACCGCCTCCACCAACTCGAGCAGATACTCCTGAATCTCGACGTGACGACGGTGCGCGAACTCGGCGAGCGCGGCGGGTACGACACCTACAGCGTGCGGGGCACCCTCGAGAGCGAAGACCGCCCCGACGGACAGGCCCGTCTCGTCGTCGACGAACGCGGCCTCGTCCGCGAGTTCCGGACGACGGCCCACCGCTCGGACTACCGCGACGGGGAGACGAACGTGACGGACACGCGGTCGACTCGCTTCGAGGCCATCGGGAACACCACCGTCTCCCGACCCGACTGGGTGGCCGGGGCCATCGAGGAGTTCGCCTCGCGGGAGTACGTCGCCCCCGGCGTCACCACCGAGCGAGTCGTCGACGCCTACGAACTCCGGTCGGCCCACGAGGAGGCCCTGCGGGGGCAGTCGGTGACGCGACGGCAGGCCAACCGACGCGTGACCGTAAACGGCGAGGTGGCCGAGCGCTCGAACCAGACGCTGTGGGTGGCCGCCGACCGGACCGACTACCGCTACCACCGGGTCCAGTACGAGGCGGGGGCACCCACGTGGCGCTCCGAGGAGTGGTCGAACGGTACGGTCGGGTACGAACGGTCCATCCACGACAACGAGACGGAGTTCCACCGGTACCACGGGGAGCGAGAGCGCAGGGCGTACCTCGACGTCCCCTCCGGTATCGAACGCGACGGCGAGACGACGGTGACGGACCTCGGCGACGGGCGCTACCGTGTCGTCGTCACGGACTTCGAGAACCCGAATCGTGTCCTCCACTACGGCGGGGAACGGTCCGTCATCGATCTCCACGTCGAACTGGTCGTCCGCGAGAGCGGCCTCGTCGAGCGCTACGAGCAGTCGTACAGCTACACCGAGGGGGCCGAGAACCCGACGTACCGCGTCCGCCGGGTCACGACGTTCACCGACGTGGGGTCGACGCGGGTCGAGCGACCGGACTGGTTCGCGGCGGCCGTCAACGCGACCAGTCGCTAGCGCAGGGGTCAGTCCGGAGACCCGGAGACACGATGACCCGGAGACCCACGGAGCCGCCGGTCACGGGTCGATAAACGGAGAAGCGTTCGGCGTGCGATGCGAGTTCGAGGGGGTGAGGTGAGCGTGACCGGACGGGGTTACATCATGCCGCCCATGCCGCCGCCCATCCCGCCCATGCCACCCATGCCGCCGCCGGGTGCGCCGCCCTCCTCGTCGTCGCCGCCGGTCGAGAGGTCGCCGGCCGCGATGATGTCGTCGATTTTCAGGACGAGATTCGCCGCCTCGGTGGCGGAGGTGAGCGCCTGCTCCTTGGCGTGGGCGGGTTCGACGACGCCCGCCTCGAAGGTGTCCTCGACGTCGCCGCTGAAGACGTTCAGGCCCGCGCGGGACTGGCCGTCCTCGTGGGCGGCGCGAAGGTCGACGAGCGTGTCGATGGAGTCCAGCCCGGCGTTCTCGGCGAGCACACGGGGAACGAGTTCGAGGGCGTCCGCGAACGCCTCGACGGCGAGCTGCTCGCGCCCCTCGACGGAGTCCGCGTAGTCGCGCAGGCGACGGGCGAGTTCGACCTCGATTGCGCCGCCGCCGGCGAGGACGCGACCGTCCGCGACGGTGGAGGCGACGACGTCGAGTGCGTCACCGACGCCGCGTTCGAGTTCGTCGACGACGTGGTCGGTCGAGCCGCGCAGGAGGAGCGTCACGCCGTGGCGCTCGTCGCCGCTGCCCTCGACGTAGAACAGCTCGTCCGTCTCGTCGCGGTGGACCGAGCCGTGGCCGAGGTCGTCGGCGGAGGCCATGTCGAGATCCGAGACGATGCGCGCGCCGAGGACCTCCTTCAGGAACTTGATGTCGGACTTCTTCACGCGGCGGACGGCGAGGATGCCCTCCTTCGCGAGGTAGTGCTGGGCGAGGTCGTCGATGCCCTTCTGGCAGAAGACGACGTCCGCACCGGTGTCGACGATCTGCTGGACCTTCTCCTGGAGGCGCTCTTCTTCCTTGTCGAGGAACGACTGAAGCTGGTCGGGGCTGTCGACGCTGAGGCTGGTGTCCACGTCGGCCTCCTCGACCTCGATTGGCTCGTTGATGAGCATGACCGAGGCCTCGTCGAAGTCCGTCTCCATGTCGGGGTGGACGGGGTCCTTGTCGATGGCAGCGCCGTGGAGCAGTTCGGACTCGCCCGCGGCGCGCCCGGTCTGCGTCTCGATGTTGACGTACTCGAGGTCGACGACGTTCTCGCCCTCGGGCCCCTCGACGGTGACCGAGCGGACGGCGTCGACGATGAGTTCCGCGAGGAGGTCCTTGTTGGACTCCGCGCCCTTGCCGGTCATCGACGTCCCGGCGACCTTCTTGAGGAGGTCCTCGTCCTCGGTGTCGACGCGCTCCGCGATGTCGTCGATCTCCTCGCGGGCCTTCGCCGAGGCCATGTGGAAGCCCTTGATGACGGCCGTCGGGTGGATGTCCTGGTCGAGGAGGTCCTGTGCGTTCTTCAGGAGTTCGCCCGCGATGGCGACGGCGGTGGTCGTCCCGTCGCCGGCCTCGTCCTCCTGTGTCTCGGCGACTTCGATGATCATCTCGGCCGTCGGGTTGTCGATGTCCATCTCCTGCAGGATGGTGACGCCGTCGTTTGTGACGGTGACGTCGCCCATCGAGGAGACGAGCATCTTGTCCATCCCCTTCGGGCCGAGCGTCGAGCGTACGGACTCGGCGACCGCTCGCGCGGCCTGAATGTTGTGCGACTGCGCGTCGCGGTCTTTCATCCGCTGGCTGTCCTCGCCGAGGATGATCATCGGCTGGCCCATCCGCTGTCGCTGGCTCATAATCAACCGAACCGTTGTCTGCGGTTCTATATAAAATGCCGGGTTCCCCGGGGTGATTCGATAGCATCCCGCACACCCACGAACGGGGACGACTGCCCGACAGTCCCCGTCTCGTGCGGGGGTACCCGCACGGGTCCGGAGTCGTCGGCGAGGGGTGACGACCAGTCGTTTAAGTCACCCGACCGGACTCACTCGATGGGTTCGCGCCACGTCACGCGGAGCGTCCCGACGACGAAGCTGTCGTCGGCGTCCGTGTCCCGGCGGACCTGGATGGTGTTCTCGCCCTTCCGGAGGTCCACGCCCGCCATCACGTCCATCCAGCACTGCCAGCCCTCGCCCGGCGGGATGTCGAACCCCGAGAGCGACTCGCCGTTGACGAGAATCTCGTGGCCGTAGGTCCCCACGTCGAGCGCCTGGACGGTCACGTAGCCGTCGATGGCCCCCTCGACGGGCACCGAGAACTCGTGTTCCGTCGACCGGTCGCCGACGAACTCCGCCCACGGCACGTCCAGGTCGTCCTCGTCGTCGCCGAGATGCTCCGAGAACTCGACCAGCGCGTAGTTGCTCCGGTAGCGCGTCTCGCTCATATCTCTCCCTCAGGCCCCGGTTACATAGAAGCCGCGGGACGACGCGTCGGGGGGCAGGTCGAACCCGGTCGCGCCTTCCAGTCGTTCCTTGCTTCAAATCCCGACATCGCGTTTCTACTGATCGCGAGTTGCTCGCAGGAGGAAACACGGTCGCGGCGAAGCCGCTCCCTGCTCACGTTCACTCGCTCCGGTCGCTCACGAGAACGCCGGGACAGGGATTTGAACTCGCTCACAGCAGAGCTGTTCGCTGCTCAAATCCTCTCGTCACCGCGTTGCTCCTCACGGGAGTCGCGAGCACACGCTACGCGGTGCTCGCTCGGTTGTTCGTCGCAGAAGCGCCGGGACAGGGATTTGAACCCTGGATCCCAGAGGGAACACGCTTTCCAGGCGTGCGCCTTACCACTCGGCCATCCCGGCTCGGTTGTCACTAACTGAATCGAACGGATAAGTCCTTCTTTCCGGCTCCGGCCGAGGTGTTATCCCGCTCCCGGAGAGCGTGACGTCATGACGACACTGACCGACGGCGACGAGGGCAAGATTCTGGTCGACGCGAACGGCGAGGACATCGGCATCGTCACCGCCGTCCGCAGGGACGTGGCATTCGTCGACCCCGAACCGGGGTTCGTCGAGGGACTGCTCGCGGCGTTCGGCCGGACCGACGAGGACAGCGACGACATCGAGGTGCCACAGGACGCCGTCGAGACGGTGACCGACCGCGAGGTCCGACTCCGCGACGCCATCTGACGGGGCCTCGGTTCTCAGAGGCCGACCAGATAGGTCAGGAGCGCCGCCCCCGCGAACACGACGACGGTCCCGATGGCGACCCCGGCGAGGGGGAGGCGACCGACGTCGAACAACTGGTAGCCCTGCGCGAGGACGAGGAAGGACAGCGCGCTCACGAGCCCCCACAGCAGACTGGATTTCGTCCGCGGGTTCACTCCAGCGTCGCGATGGCCTCGATTTCGACGCCGACGCCCTTGGGGAGCGCCCCGGCCTCGAAGGCGCTCCGCGCCGGGGGTTCCTCGTCGAAGTACGTCGCGTACGTCTCGTTCATCTCCTCGAAGTCGTCGATGTCGTCGAGGAGGACGGTCACCTTCAGCACGTCGCTCATCTCCGCGCCGGCCTCAGCGAGGACGGCCTGCACGTTGTCGAGTGCGAGCGCCGTCTGCTCGGCGATGGGGGCGTCAGCCTTCGACTCGCCGTCGGGCGTGAACGGGATCTGGCCCGCCGTGAACACGACGCTCCCGTTGGTCGTCGCCTGACTGTACGCGCCCACCGCGGCCGGTGCCTCGTCGGTGCTGACGATGTCTTTCACACCCGGTGGTACTCCCCCCGTCCCATAAATCCCGGTCCAGTGTCGTGGCGGTCTACAAGTGAGAGAAGGGGTAAACGAACCGCGGAATTCACTTTCAGTCTACACATCAATAAAATACATTCTCGGATTCTAATTGTAGTCTGTACTGCTCATGAGAGACAGGAACTCGGGGGCCCGAGCTTGGAGGAAGACGCTATCAGGAACCTTCGAAGACATATACGGCTTCTTCGACATTTATAATCAAATTTTTGTCGTCTTCTCAGCTGCGGTGGTGGCGCTAGTGGTGGTATACAACGTCTCGATATCGACGGCAGTCGCCGTCTTCACAGCCCTCTACGCACTAATTGCGTTCAATCAGATGCGGAATGGGGGACCAGTTCAGACGACAGGATTGGCTGTCAGACCGGCTTACGATTCGAATGACGCCGCTGAGTGCGATTTCGGGCTGAAGAATCTGGGAGAAGGACCTGCGCTCTACCTGCGAGCATACGTGAGAATCGAAGACGAAGCCGAATACCTTCTAAAAAAGATGGACCGCCCAATCCATCTGGACGAGGAGGAGTTCGTATCACTCACAGAGGGTGACTTTTCGAACGAATCGCTGGACGATATCTCGGCAGAGGACGACGCTAAGTTGGAGTTCTACTACACGTTTACCTCCCCGTCTGGCATCCAATATCCGAGAGGCAAGACGAAGCCGTTAGAGATGTCTCCGAAGGAGCTTGTAGAAGCTACCGACGAACCCCGATCGTTGCGTCTAGGAGACGTTCGAGAGAACTGCGCTAGGTAAGCTCAATTACAGGGGATAAGATACTCAGGGTACCAGACGGCGAATCGCTTACACGCCCGCCGGGAGAGGGGACGGTATGAGCACGAACGTCGCCATCGCCTGCCAGGGCGGCGGCAGTCACACCGCGTTCACCGCGGGTGCGCTCCGCCGCCTCCTCCCCGCTCTCGTCGAGAGCGAGGAGTACGACCTCGTGGGCCTCTCGGGCACCTCCGGCGGGGCGTTCTCGGCGGCCGCCGCGTGGTACGGCCTGCTCGACGGCGGGAGCGAGGCCGCGCTCCGCGCGTTGCGGGGCGTCTGGATGGAGATGTGCGCGGAGACCGTCGCCGAGGAGGCGCTCGTCAACTGGACCGTCGCCCTGACGCGCGTCGCCAACAGCGGCGTCCCCATCGCGGAGGTCAGCCCCTACTTCAACCCGCTGGCGGACTGGGGGCAGGAACGCCTCCGGGCAGCGCTGGAGGCCCACATCGACTTCGAGGCCATCCCGGACCTCGTGGGGCCAGACCGACCGCGACTCGTCGTGGGCACCGTCGACATCAACGCCGGGAAGTTCGAGACGTTCGCGAACGAGGCGGTGACCCCCGAGGTGTTGCTGTCTTCGTCCGCCGTCCCCGAGCTATTCGAGGCGGTGGAGATGGACGGCCACTACCACTGGGACGGCCTGTTCTCCCAGAACCCGCCCATCCACGAACTGATGGACGTGCCGCGCGAGCGCAAACCCGAAGAGCTGTGGGTCGTCCAGATAAACCCGCAGGGCCGCGAGGACGTGCCGAAGTCGCTCGTGGAGATCGCCGACCGGCGCAACGAACTCTCGGGGAACCTCTCGCTCAACCAGGAGTTG